>JAPPLB010000126.1 GCA_028819575.1 Bryobacterales bacterium
ATCTCCTCCGACGAACGACAAAGCCGACGGCCGCAAATGTCCGTCGCCCGAAGGGGTGCGCGACGCTTCAGCTCGGTTGCGCGGTGAGTTTGTCTCTGCGTTTCTGGAACGGCCATGCGTTACGCAATCCGCCTCGTGGCGCGTAACGCCGCCTGCGTGACTTTTGCCACGGGCTGGTAAGGTAATCGCGTGATCCTGTTCCTCATTGCCCTCAGCCTGCTCGGCGCCGCCGAGGCGCTCGCTCAGGACCGTATCGACTTCTTCGAGAAGAAGATCCGTCCGGTGCTGGCGGAGCGCTGCTATCAGTGTCACTCGGCGGAAGCCGCCCGCAAGGGAATGCTGATGGGGACGCTGCAGCTCGACACCCGGGAGGGTGTGCGGCAGGGCGGGTCCCGGGGCCCCGCCGTCGTGCCGGGGCAACCCGACCGGTCGCTGCTGATCGAAGCCCTGAAGTACGCCAACCGCAACTTGCAGATGCCGCCCGGGGGCAGGCTGCCCGACTCGGTCATCGCTGATTTCGTCCAATGGGTGGCCCTCGGCGCACCCGATCCGAGAGAGGCGAAGGCCGTCGATACGGCGGCCATGGATCTCGAATCAGGACGACGCCACTGGGCCTTCCGTCCCCTGCGTCCTGTCGATCCGCCTCAGGTATCGGCGGCAAGTCCGGATGAGGCCGCCTGGACGGACTCGCCGATTGATCGTTTCGTCCTCGCCAAGCTGCGCGAGATGCGGTTGCTCCCTTCGCAGGAGGCCGATCGGCCCACCCTGATTCGCCGCGCCTACTTCGACCTGATCGGTCTGACGCCGTCGCCGGACGAAGTCGAGGCATTTGTTCGGGATTCTTCCACGGCGCCGTTTCGCCGGCTCGTTGAGCGCTTGCTCGCCAGCCCGCACTATGGCGAACGGTGGGGACGGCACTGGTTGGATGCGGCTCGCTTTGGCGAGAGCCTGGGAGCACACGAAGGGGACAACGCAATTCGAGAGGACGCGTATCGATACCGTGACGCGGTGATTCGCGCCTTCAATGACGACCTGCCTTACGACGAATTTGTCCGCCGCCAGGTGGCCGGCGCTCCGGAGAGTTTTCCCGCCAAGCGGCGGGACCTGGGCATGTTCGTTCAGATGGGAACCAACCTGAGCAGGGCCGACAACCCGAACGATCGCAAGTTTCACCGCCTCGACGACATGGTATCGGCGACCGGTCAGGCGTTCCTTGCCCTCACGATCGGGTGCGCTCGTTGCCACGACCACAAGATCGACCCGATCACGGCCGAAGAGTATTACCAGTTGACGGCTGTGTTCTTCGACGAAGCCGAGGTCAAGCCGGATGCGGGCGGCAAGTATGTCCCTCTGGAGGTGACGACACCCCATCTTCTGGCCGGCGGCAGTTGGAGGCGCCCCGTCAAGCCGGTCGAGCCGGGGTTCCTGCGCGTCTTGATACGGGACGGCCGCGGCCCGAAGGATTGGCAGCCCGGTCCCGAGGCCGCCAATGGCCTCGAGGCGCAGTTCGAGTCGTCGAAGCTCGGGATGCTTGCGAACTGGCTCACCGATGTCGAGCATGGCGCCGGCGCATTGCTGGCCCGGGTGATCGTCAATCGTCTCTGGCAACATCATTTCGGGCGCGGTATCGTCAGCACCCCGAATGATTTCGGCAAACTCGGTACCGAGCCCACGCACCCCGCCCTGCTTGATTGGCTGGCGTCCCAACTCATCCGGGAGGGCTGGCAACTGAAACCGATCCACCGGCTGATCATGAATACCGCCGTGTACAAACAGGCGGCCGGCGCGAATCTGGATCAGGCCCGGCGCGATGCCGGCAACGAGTACTTATGGCACCGCAGGCCCTTGCGCATGGAGGCTGAAGTCATCCGCGATCACATGTTGAGCGTCTCAGGCTCTCTGCGTACGGAAATGTACGGGCCAAGCACGCCCATTGGCGACCGCAAGAATCCTTTCAGGGACACGCCCGACACCTGGCGTCGGTCCGTCTACCTCATGTCGCCGCGCTTGCACCTCCATCCGGTCCTCAAGATCTTCGACCCGCCGGACAACACGCAAAGCATCGGCCTTCGTGACGTCAGCACGACACCGGGCAGCACGGCGTTCATGCTGAATGCGCCATTCGTGTGGGAGCAGGCGGAACGCTTTGCGCAACGGGTGCGGGACAGAGTCGGAGGCGATCCCGCCCTGCAGATCGAGTCGGTATACCGGATTGCGCTTTCTCGGCCGCCGACCGTGGAAGAACGCGAGATCGGCCTGTCGTTCCTCGGTCAACGGGGCGCGGGCGCGCCGGGGGAAGGCAAGGAGCCGGGGTCCCTGGATGCCCCGAGCCCGTTGGTGCGATACTGTCATGCAGTCATGAGCCTGAACGAGTTCATCTATGTTCACTGACGCAGACTGCGGAACTCGACCGGTTGGCTGGGACCGCCGCGGGTTCCTCAAGGAACTCGGTTTGGGCGGCATCGCTCTGGCGAGCCTGCTCTCGGACCAGGCGGCGAGTGGTGCGGCGGCCGCGCCGGCGGCTGAAGTCGGAGAGTCGCTTGCGCCCAGGACACCACACTTGGCTCCCAGGGCGAGGAACGTCATCTTCCTGTTCATGGTCGGTGGCGCAAGCCAGCTCGAGACGTTCGATCACAAGCCGCTTCTGAACAAGTACGCCGGAAGGTTGGCGCGGGACATTTTCTCGAAAGAAGACCTGGAAGGCCTTAGCCCGGAGAAGACGTACACCCATACGCGCATCGTTCCGCCGGCGTTCTCTTTCAAGCGCTACGGCCAGAGCGGGGCGTGGGTCAGCGAGATCTTCCCGAACCTGACGCAAGTGGTCGACGACATCGCGTTCATCAACTCGATGCACACCGATTCGGCGCTTCACTCCACGGCCCAGATCCTCATGCACACGGGTTATTCCACACGGGGCCACCCCAGTCTTGGCTCGTGGGTGACCTACGGACTGGGAACCGAGAACCGGAACATGCCGGGATTCGTGGTGATGAAGGATGGCCGGCCGTCCGGTGGGCGCTCGCTTCACGATGCCGGTTTCCTGCCGGGCATCCACCAGGCCACGCTGGCTGACGTCGAGCCCGGCAATCCACCGGTGCCGCACATCACGGCGCCGGCATTTCTCAGCCGGGACCAGCAGGGCAGGCAGTTGGACCTGGTGCGGGAGTTGAATCGCCTCCATCGCGGCATGCACCGCACGCAGCCCGAGCTTGACGCGCGCATCTCTGCGTTTGAAACGGCCTTTCGCATGCAGACGGAAGCGCCGGAGCTCTTCGATATCCGTAGCGAGCCGGAGTCGGTGAAGGCGCTCTACGGCGACACCGACTTTGGGAGGAAGTGCCTCACGGCGAGACGGCTGGTCGAGGGCGGAGTCCGTTTCGTGGAGATTCTCGACGGCGCCCAAGGGCGGCGATGGGACGCGCACGGAAACCGCGGCGGGCTCATCAACAACCACCGCACGAACGCGGCCCGCACCGATCAAGGCGTCACGGCCCTCATCATGGACCTGAAGTCACGCGGCCTGCTGGACGAGACTCTCGTCGTTTGGGCTACCGAGTTCGGCCGCACGCCAATGGAGGAGTCGCGCAAGGAGGAATCCCTCGGCCGCGGCCATCACCACTTCGGCTTCTCCATGTGGATGGCCGGCGGCGGCGTCAAGCCGGGGATTACCCACGGCGCCACAGACGAGCTCGGCATGCACGCCGTCAAGGACCGCGTCTCGCATCACGACCTCCACGCCACCATCCTCCACCTGTTGGGCCTGGATCACAAGCGGCTCACCTTCCGCCACAATAGCCGCGACTTCCGCCTCACCGACGTCTACGGCAATGTCGTGCACAAGCTCATTGCCTGACAGCATGCTGTCAAGCTGATGCTCGCCTCACGATAGCGGGCTGGCAGCCACTGAACCTCATTCTCACCCGGAAAGTCCGCGTATACCGCGCTTGGTCACGGCCTTCTGGAAACGGTCTTCTCTTTGTTTCGATTGACGGGATATTATGCAGGACTCAATAATGACGTTTGATTCAGAGAGTTCAAAGTCCTACGCCTATTCACAGCGTAGGCCAGTCGAGTTGATTGAGCGTGTCCTGCGGAACTATACCGTGTTCGTCGAACGCTGCCTGGAGCCTCTCGCTAAGCCAGGAAGTCCCTTGAGAAGAGAGTTTGACGGCTGCATGCCGCCGATAAGCACGCCGAGGATCAGTGTTGCCAATGCCGTGTGCGGCATTATGCTGGGTCGACGCAAATGAATCGCTTCCAAGTGCATCCATCAACTCATTCAGCGAGATGCCGTTTGCCATGGTCCCGGCAACAAACTCAGCATGATGCACACGGATATACCTAGGCCACTTTATTATCCACGGCCGAAGTGCAATGTCCTCGGGTGACGCGTCGTCACGGCCCGGATGATACTTAATCCCGATGGCGCGACCGAAAATCCGAATGTCGGGCTCGTCCGTGAGCCGCGCGATAAACATGACCGCGCCGTCTTTAACGCTTTTGGGGCGTCGCTTCGGGGGATACGCGACGGCCCAATGACAGCCCCCAAGTTTGATCTCCTCGATAGTGGCGAAAGAAACCGGCACCCGGTTTTTACTGTCGCCGAGAAACTTGACAAAGGCTTGATCTGCATCCGCCACGACAGCGGGAAGAGATACCGGTAGCGTGGCAGCAAGCCCCGCATCCTTGCCGAAATCGCCGAGCCTCCTCGCACGATTAGGGTTCCCTCCAGCCTCACGGTGATCGGTAACCGTTTCTTCCCAATCATCGAGCATATCGAGAGATAGGTCTGAACTACCGCTTTTCCAAAGCCCATCGAAATAGTCCCGACAGGCCGCGATGACGGCAGCGTCATCGGCGATCACGCCGAACTCCTGGTTTTGAGTGAGCGCAGCCACTGTGAGATTGGCCGACGTAATGATCGCTCGGGTTGTCCCGAACAGATACAACTTGGCATGTAGGTTCTGGATACCGCGGATGCTGGCACCAGCTTCGAATAGCATGCGCAGAGCCTTGACATCGCTGGCTCCGTCAGCGAAATCGTCTAGATTGAATCGGGTAATCACCCGAATGTCACCACGCAGATGCGACAGGAGACGTTCAACTGCGCGTTCCTTGATGAAAGGGCAGACGATACGTACTTCACTGGAATCTGAGCGAATAGCCGCCGTCAGTTCCCGGTCCCATCCCGCATTGACCAGCCGGATTGTAGCCCTATTCATCACGCCACCCTTGCAAATTCTCCTCGGACGGCCTGTTGCCAGACGTGCGCGTACACCTCGGCGGCGGCCGCCTGCTTCTCGGCGGCGGTGAACGGCGGCGTCGGGAGGCTGGCGTATACCTCGTCGAGGATGAACACCTCGACTTCGGCCTTGGTCTGCTCCTTTTCCCAGAAACGGTCGATCTTTGCGAGGCGCGCCTTGATCGACGCCAGCAGGTTGCGGCTCTCCTGTTTGACGCGCTCCCGCTCCGTCTTTGCGAGATGGTCCTTCTTTAGCAGGTCGAACAACGCCAGCTCGTCCTCATCGAGGCCTTCCTCGATGGCGCGCTTCTGCTCCGCGTCCAACTCTTCCATGAGTTCCATCAGCTTGCCGAAGGTCTCCTCGATGGTGACGCGGTCCTTCTCTCGGTTGTACTCGGCGACGATCTCCTCGTACTTCTGCTGATAGTCCATGCGCGAAGGGTTTTGCGCCAGCATCTCGCAGAGCTTCTGCTCGACGACCTCGCAGATGTCCTGTAGCGCCGTCGCCTTGCGCCGCACCTTTTTCGCGAACTCGGCGCGCAGCTTTTCCATGTCGATCCGGCTGAGGTCGAAGGTCAGACCCTCTGCCTGGTCATCGCCCGGCGCCTGCGTGCGGATCGCCTCGTTGACGATCCGGTGCAGCTCCTTCAGGAGGGAGGTCACGTCCGCGGTATCGCGCCGCTCCGTGAGCTTCTTGTAGATCGCCTCGATATTGTCATACCGTTCCGCGTAGGCATACGCCGCCGGCTCCATCAGCAACGCCTTGAACCGGATGAACACCTGCCGGGCGAGGGTCTCGAACCGGCGCTTGGCCTCGTCGCTGGAATAGACGGCCTCGACCGCGTCCTTCAGTCCCTTGATGCGCGCGAAGCCGGTCGAGCCGATGAGCGCCGCCGGGTCGAAGCCGAGCCCGCGCAGATGCGCCTCGGTCGCCTCGATGGCCTCGATCAGGGCCTGCACCCGCTCCTCGATCGGCGCGACGATCTCCTCGCCGCCGCCGCTATCGCCGTCATCCCCGAGCGCATACTGCGCCAGCGCCTCCCGCAGGCTCTTGAGCATGCCGTTGTAGTCGACGATCAGGCCGAAATCCTTGCCGGGATACACCCGGTTCGCCCGCGCGATCGCCTGCATCAGGCTGTGCGCCTTCATGGGCTTGTCGACGTAGAGCGTCGAAAGGCACTCGACATCGAACCCGGTCAGCCACATGGCGCAGACGATGGCGATGCGGAAAGGATGCCGCGGATCTTTGAACGCGGTCTCCACCTCCACCCTCTTGCCGTCGGCGGTCTCGAAGCCCTTCTTGATCAGGTCGCGGTGCGGGATGATGTCGAAGCCCCATTTCCTGAAGTCCCTGACCTCGTTCTGTGCCTCGCTGATGATGATCCCGACGATGGTCTCACCGAGCCAGTCCGCCTGCGCCGCCAGTTGTAGCGCCTCCTCTTCGAGCGCGGCGCGGCGGGTCTGGTCATTCTCCGCCTGCGCCTCCTTGCGTTTCTCTTCGGCCGCCGCCCGGACCGACGCCGCCTCCGCCCGCCACCGTGGAACGATCAACTGGTGCATCCGGGCGCAGGTGATCTTGTCGATGCAGACCAGCATCGACTTGCCCGACTCCCAGCGGGTCGCGCAGTGCTCGACGAAATCATCGGCGATCTTTTCGAGCCGCTCGTCCGCGGTAATGACCTCGTAGTCCTGACCCAGCAGCTTCTCCAGCAGCGCCTCCTGGTCGGGGTCCAGTTCGGCCTCTTCGATCTTCGCCGCGATGAGGTCGTTCAGGTCGTGCCGCTGGACGCCCAGCTTTTCGCCCCGGTTCTCGTAGACCAGCTTGACGGTTGCGCCGTCCTCCTCGGAGCGCTTGAAGTCGTATCGGGAGACGTACTGGCCGAAGATGCGCCTGGTGATCTCGTCCTGCTGGAATAGCGGCGTGCCGGTGAAGCCGATGAAGGCCGCGTTCGGCAGCGCGAGGCGCATGTTGCGCGCCAGCCGCCCTGCCTGCGTGCGATGCGCCTCGTCGGAGATCACGATGATGTCGTCGCGCTCGCTGTAGGGCCGCTCCGGATCGACATCCCTGTTGAACTTGTGGATCAGGCTGAAGACGTAGCGGTGGTTCTCCCTCAACAGCTTTTCCAGGTCGTCGCCCGTCTCGGCCCGCGGCGTGGTGTTGTCGGCGATGCCGCAGCCGGCGAACGTGTTGTAGATCTGGCCGTCGAGGTCGTTCCGGTCGGTCATCAGCAGGAACGTGAAATTGCCTTCCAGCTTCCGCCGCACCTTCTCGGTGAAGAAGGCCATCGAATAGGACTTGCCGCTGCCCTGGGTGTGCCAGAACACCCCCAGCCGGCCGAGCTCGGGATGCGCCCGCTCGACGATGTTGACCGGCCCCTTGGGGATGAAGGGCGACGCCGCCAGGTTCTCCCCGGCCGCGCGGGATTCGAGCGGCAGTTCCACGACGCGGTGCGTCAGGCGCCGCTCCAGCGGCAGCTCCCGCTTCAATTCTTCCTGCCGCGACAAGGACGCCAGCGCCCGGTTGACGCCCAGCACCTGGTGGTTCCGCGCGATGACCTTCCGCGTGGCCCCCGGCTTGCTCGTGTCGAACAGGATGAAGTTCTCGACGATGTCCAGCAGCCGGTCGTGCGCCAGCATGCCGTTCAGCAGCACTTCGGCTTCCAGGCTGCCCCGGTCCGACTCGTCGAGCCGCTTCCACTCGGCGAAATGCCCCCACTCGCTGGTGATCGAGCCGTAGCGGGCGCGGTCGCCGTTCGAAACGATCAGGAAGGCGTTGTGATGGAAGGCGTGGGCGATGACGCTCTCGTCCATGTAGTCGGAGAGGTTGTTGTCGAAGCCCTCGCGGATGTTCCTGTAGACCGCCTTCAGCTCGATGAAGACCAGCGGCAGGCCGTTGACGAAACAGACCAGATCGGCGCGGCGGTTGTAGTTGGGCGTGCGGATGCCGGTGAGCTTCAGCTCGCGCACGGCGAGGAAGCGGTTCGACCCCGGCGCGTTGTCGAAGTCGATCACCCGGGCGCGGGCGGACTTCTGCCGACCCCGGCCGTCCCGGTATTTCACCAGCACGCCATCGCGGAGCATCCGGTAGAAATCGCGGTTGTGCTGCACCATCGAGCGGCTGACGTCATGCACCGTCAGGTCCCGCACGGCGTCGTCGATGGCGGAGGCCGGCAGATCGGGGTTGAGACGTTCCAGCGCCGCTCGCAGGTCGCGGGTCAGCACGGCTTGCTTGGTATCGGCCCGGCCGAGCGTGTCGGCGGGCCCGAACGTCTCCTGGTTCCAGGCATAGACGCTTTCCCAGCCGAGTTTCTCCTCCAGGTGCTCGGCGAAGGTCCTCTGCACCAGCCGGTCTTCGCTGTTGATGGGCGTCACCGCCATCACGCACGCCCTCCCGTGGCGCAGGGTGCTGCCATCAGACCGCAATCTCCCCGTTCATCAGGCGAGGCAGTAGGAGGTCGCGGGCTTGGGCGAGTTTTTGGTTGTAGTTTTCCAGTGTCGTCTGCTGCGCGAACATCGGTTCCACAACTTCATTGAAAAGGCGTCGCACGTGCTTCGATGGGCGGAGCAGCTTTCGGCTGTAGGCGAAGTTGCGGTTTAGGCCTGGAACCCCAGTATCAGTGCTCTGAAAGCCTGCTGAGGGCAACGCCAGATATAGCCAGAAATCAACTCGTTCCTTCGGGACAAAATAGACCGTGTCGATAGGCCAGCAATTTTCGTTAGACCAATAGATGCTCCCAACATTCCCTTTACGACCAACGATGATTGTCGGCCCTTCAACGAGTGCAACTTGATGGCTTCCGACGATGCCGCTGGAACCATACACCGGGATCGACCCTTCGATGCGGTCACTGGCCCTGAGCGCCTTGCCATATTGAAGTTCGAGAAGACACTCCACTTCACTACGCTGCCACCCCTCGGGGAGGCCGTCGATGATCTTGACGTGCTCGTGGCCGGGGAAGCGGAAGTAGACGAACCATTCGCGATAGAGCAGCCTCTCCGCCTCCTCCAACAACGCAATCCGCCGCCGGTTGTTCTCGATCAGGTCGTCATAGGCGGAAAGGATGTCTGATATCCGTTGCTGGATAGGAAGTGGTGGAATGTCGATGAGAACTTTAGCCAGTTTCTCGCGAGGCAAATGCTTGATTGTAGAGCCGGTAAAGAGGCCCGAAAGCTCGTCGTTCTTTCCCTTCTTCAGAAAACTGTAGAACAAGAAGCGACTCTCAAGGCTGGGATGAGGGCGTATACGGTGCAGTGCTTTTTGGATCATCATGCCTGGCACCTGATCCTTCCAGATGGCACAGCGTCCGGGTTCGCCGCCTTCGCACATGACGATGTCGCCGTATCTCAAACCGTAACGGTCTAACTCGCCCGGCTCGAACCTCATCTCGCGCAAATTTTCAAAGTTGAATTCGCCCCATCGAACATTAACGTTGGCGAGATAGGGCATAAGCCCCCCTCGGTTCTTCCTTTGGTCGAGCATCTTGCCCAGAGAGAAGTCGGCCACTTCTTCGAGTGGCTTTTGCGACCAGCTCACGCTCTCAACCCCTGGAAGTTCTGGGCGATTCGCGCCGAGAGTTCCACCGCCTCCTCATTCAAACCCTTTAGGTCGATGTGAATAGACCGCAGCGCCTCCCTGAAATCAAAATCCGCGTCCTCCTCCTCGGGTGCCACGCCGACATAGCGGCCGGGGGTCAGGCTCCCGTCGTGCGCCTCGATCTCGCTGCGGTCGACCAGCTTCACCAAGCCTTCGACATTGCGCAGTTCGGCCTCGGGAAACCGCTCCTGCAGCCAGTCGGCCTGACACACGAAATACCCCGCCCGCTTCAGCGTATCGACGGCTCCGGTCCGCGCATCCTCCAGCGCCTTGCGCGCCTTGGTGATGTCGGCGTTTGCCCAGAGGTCCGATTTCCGCGCGTCGAGTTCCTTCACGGCGATGTCGACCACGCGCCCGGCGAGCTTCACCGCCTGATCGATCTGCTTGGTCTGGTCCCGGCAGCGTTCGGCCATGCCGCGCAGACCTTCCCGCGCCGCATGAAGGGCGGTATTGTCCCGCGCCCCGCCGTTTCCGCCCTCGTTCCAGTCGGCGGCCCGCGCGGCGGCTTCAACCGCGAACGCCGCGATGCCGACCGACAGTGCGGCCTTCGTGGAGGTCAACTCCTTCCAGGTCTCGGCCAGCGGGTCGGGATCGCGCTTGCCGTCCGCGAAGGGTTCGGCCAGACCGATCAGCTTGCCGAGCGCCTTCTCGAAGGTCCCCAGCGGCCCGGCGGCCGCCTGCCCTTCCTCGACGGCCTGGGCGAGGTAGCTCTCGACCAGCGCGAGGAAGCGCTCCGCCCGCCCGCGATAGAGCCAGACGATGGCGGCGATGTTCTTCTGCTGCTCGGGAGAGAAGTCGTAGATGGCGCGCGAGATCTTGCGATGGATGCTGCGCGCGTCGAGCATCAGGACGTGCTCGGCCCGCTCGGGGTCGCGCTCCTTCGCGCGGTCAAAAAACCAGAGCTGGCAGGGAACAGTCCGGGTGTAAAAGAAATTGCCGCGGATGTCGATCATCACGTCCACGGCGCCGGTTTCGACCAGCTTCCGGCGCACCTTGGCCTCGTCCCGCCCGGCGCTGGAGGCCTGAGACGACATGACGACCCCGGCCCGGCCGGTCTCGTTCAGGTAGCTGTAGAAATAGGAGAGCCACAGGTAGTTGGCGTTCGAGACCTTCTTCGCCTTGTTCACTCCGGGCAGGCCGAACGGCAGGCGCTTGTCGCCCCTGACCTTCCCGGCGTCCACTTCGTCCACGTTGAACGGCGGATTGGCCATGACGAAGTCGCACTCGCCGGCCAGCTCGTGCGGGTCCTTGTAGTAGGTGATGGCTTCGTTCCCGGCCCGGATGGAGCCCTCCAGCCCATGAACGGCGAGGTTGATCTGGGAGATCCTCGCGGTGGTCTCGTTCTTCTCGTGTCCGTAGAACGTGACCCGCTCCATGGTGTCCTCGCCCTCGTCCTCGATGAAGTGGCTCGATTGCACGAACATGCCGCCCGAGCCGCAGGCGGGGTCGAGCACGACGCCGTGATCCGGCTCGATGACGTTGACGATGGTCTGGACGATCGAGGGCGGGGTGAAGAACTCGCCGTTGTCGTGCGCGCCCAGCTTCGAGAACTCCGCGAGGAAATACTCGTAGATGCGGCCGAACACGTCGCCCGAGGCCGTGCGCAACTCCTCGGAATCGAAGGTCCGCATCATTTCTTCCAGGACGTCGTTCTCGAAGCGTTCGTAGTCTTTCGGGAGCTGGCCCGCGAGCGGCGCGAAACGGTCTTCCACGGCTTCCATGGCGGCGGTCACGGCTGCGCCGAGATTGCCGTCTTTCGGCATCTTCAGCAGAACGTCATAAAGCGCCGCTTGGGGCAGCATCAGGGCGCGGCGCCGCGTGAAATCGGACTCCGACAGCGGGCGGTCCGGCATCCTGCCCGCGGCCTTGTCCGCGTCGATCGCCGCCATCGCCTCGTAGTAGCGGTTCGTGGCGTGCCGCAGGAAGATCAGCCCCAGGATGGGCATGAAATACTCGTTCGAAGCGAGGTTCGAATTCGCCCGCAGGTTGTCCGCGGCCTTCCAGAGTTTCGCCTCGAACTGCTCGATGCCGGTCAGATGGTCCGCAGTCATTCGCTATCGTTCTTTCCAGCGCTCTTGTCGTTTTCGCCGGCGCGGACGCTCTCCAGCACCTTGAACCGCTCGGATTCCTCGACCGGGAGCAAAACAACGACGGGCCACCCATGCCTGGCCACCGCGAACGGCTCGGCCCGGGCGAGATCGATCAGCCGTCCGAAGCCGTATTGTATGTCTTTCGCGCTGAGGGTCTGCGCGCGGCTCGTCATAGGTTGCAGCGCCCATGCCGGCGAGGCGCTGCCTCGAACTAACAGGCAGGACAATGGATCACCGCCTGAACTTCACTCGAATCCGAACCCTGACTAGGAGTCTGTCCCACAGGAATCAGAGCTGTCGTTGGGTGCGATTGGATCATT
>JAPPLB010000107.1 GCA_028819575.1 Bryobacterales bacterium
CCCCCCCCCCCCCCCCCCCCCCCCCCCCCCCCCCCCCCCCCCCCCCCGCGACCGGGAGTCCCCACTCGATTTGGTAGTCCGTGTTGTACGCAATCTGGCCCTTCCGCACGACTCCGACGTCGCAGCTCGTGCCGCCCATGTCGAGCGTCACGAGATCCTCGTGATGCGCCAACTCCCCGAAAAAGCGCCCCCCGATGATCCCGCCGCTCAATCCCGACAAGACCACGCCAACGGGCTCGTTTTCGGCAACCTCCGCCGTAGCGCGCCCGCCGTTCGACTTCATCACCGCCCAGGGACACGAGATGCCCATGCTCCTGAAGCTCTTGCGAACACTGCCGATATAGCGCTGTAGCGTCGGCTTGACAAAGGCATCCGCGAGGACCGTGCTCCCGCGCTCGTACTCCCTCCAGATCGGAGCCACTCGATAGGAGAGCGATACAGGCAGATCTTGAAAGCGGCCTGCCAGGTACTCCTGAATGCGCTGTTCATGCCTTGGGTTCAAGTGAGAGAACAGGAGGCACACGGCGACGGACGTGTTGGGACGGTCTGTTCCGTTCAGACGCTCCTCGATACGTTCCGACAATCTGACCAGCTCCTGGTCGGTCAAGGCGACAAGTACTTCGCCCTTGTGGTTGATGCGCTCATCGACTTCGAGACAGTCGATGCGCTCGGCTAAAGGCTTCGGCTTGGTCCACTCGAGCGAGTAGTGATAGCGCCGATTGATGCGCTGAATGAAGGGAACGTCGCGAAATCCCTTCGTGGTCACGAACAGCACACGCGCTCCCTCGCGTTGCAGCAGGGCGTTGGTAGCTACGGTGGTCCCGAGGATCAATGACGAGAATGCCTCGGGGGGAAGTTGCGACTCGCCGATCACTCCCATCAGCGCTTCTTCCGGATGGTGTGGAGAAGACGGCCATTTGGCAACCACCAAGTCGCCGGTCGCTTCGTCCAGCGCAACGAGATCGGTGAACGTTCCGCCCGTGTCGATGCCGCATCGGAACTGTGTAGGGCGGCTCATCACTGGTTTGGGGAGATCTGAAGTTGCTCCCGTTTGGCTCCGAGGGGCTGTGGATGCTTCAGCGAACGGTCCGCGGGAAGTACAGATATTATACGCTCGGCTTCACCTGAGTAACGGATGCGGATGCGAGCCCCGCTCGCTTGCAGCTTGCTCCAATAGCGTCGTTACAGTGCGGCGTTCAACACGCTTTCCTCGGTGGCCTCGCCCGCGCTCAACCGTGCAACGATGCGGCCTTTCTTCATCACCAGCAGGCGCGTGCTCATCGCAAGGAGTTCGGGAATCTCGGACGACACAAGCAGGATGGCTGCATCGCCTCGTGCAAGATCGGCGATGATGCTGTAGATTTCGCTCTTGGCCCCAACGTCGATGCCGGCAGTCGGTTCGTCAAGCAGGAAGATTCGCGACGGTGTGCTGAGCCATTTCGCAAGAGCAACCTTCTGTTGGTTCCCGCCGCTCAGGCTACTGACCGTCTGTCGGCGCCCGGCCGCCCGCACATCCGTCTTGCGCATCATCTCGACGACGAACTCGGCTTCGCTTCGCAGCTTGAGGATGCCCCGGTTGGCGAACTGCCTGATCACTGCCAACGTGATGTTCTCGCTCACGCTGCGGCAGGCCACCACACCTTCTCCGTGTCGGTCTTCTGACAAGTACGCGATCCCTTGTGTGAGCGCCTCCCTCGGAGACGTGATCCTCACCGCTTTGCCGTTGATCAGGACCTGCCCGGCTTCGATGGGCTCCGAGCCGATGATCGACTTGCAGACCTCGGTCCGCCCCGAGCCGACCAGTCCGGCCACCCCGACGATTTCACCCGCATGCACGGTGAAACTGACATCTTCGAAAGCACCGGAACGACTCAGATGCTCCACCCGCAAGAGTTCTCGGCCCTTCTCTGCCGGCTTGTCAGGGAACTGCTCCGTCCACTGCCGTCCCACCATCTTGCCGACCAGGAATGTTCGATCCACCTGATCGTCAAGCTCGTAAACGCCCACGAGCCGTCCATCGCGGAGCACGCTCACGCGATCCGCAATCGCAAAGATCTCGTCCAGGCGGTGGGAGATGTAAAGAACCGCCTTGCCGTCGGCCCTCAGAGCGCTGATGATCTTGAATAGAGTTTCCATCTCCCCTGGCCCCAGCACGGCCGACGGTTCATCCATGATGAGAACCTTGGCCGAGATCGACAGAGCACGCGCAATCTCGGTGACCCGCCTCTCGCCGGCCCCGATCTCTTTGACCGTACGGCGCGGATCGAGGTCGAAATCGAGATACTTCAATAGCGCCCGCGCCTCTTCGAATAACCGCTTCCAATCCACGAGACCCCACGGGTTGCGGGGCTCACGGCCGAGAAAGATGTTCTCGGCTACGGTCAGCTCGGGGACCAACGTGAACTGCTGATGGACCACTGACACCCCCGATTCCATTGCCTGCAGCGGGTTGTCGAACTGCGCCGGTCGGCCGGCAAGGTACAGTTCTCCTCGGTCAGGACGAAGCGCCCCGCCGATGATCTTCATCAGCGTGGATTTGCCCGCACCGTTTTCCCCCAGGACGGCATGCACCTCCCCGGCGTTGGCCGAGAAGTGCACGTGATCGAGCGCTCTTGTTCCTCCGAAATCCTTGACGATGTCTCGCGCCTCCAGCACGGGAGGTGACGATGGCGATGCTCGCGTCAAACGCGACCAGTCTAGCAATCGCATCGCACACTCTTGCGTGATCTCCAACCACACTCGGAGCGGGCGCTTTCAAGTGCGGGGATATGTTGCAAGATCAGGACCGGACTTCACGGACGCGTCTGGTCTCTTGCCTCAAGAGCCTTGTTGAGATTCCGTGCTGCTTCGTCGTAGTCAGGGTCAAGCTGAACAGCTCGGGAAAAGAACTCGATTGCGCCATCCAGGTCGCCTTGTGATCCGATGACACTGCCGAGATTGTTGTGTGCCTCTGCGTACGTTGGTCTGATCTCGATCGCTTGTCGGTAGTGCCGAGCCGCTTCATGACTCTCCCCTAGAGCAGACAGAACGTTACCCAGGTTGTTGTGCGCCGCGGCCGACTTCGGATTGAGCTGCAACGCCGCCCGGTAATGGCGCATCGCTTCGCTGAAGCGGCCGAGCGAAGCCATCGTATTCCCGAGGTTGATGTGGGCGTCGCCATAGTCCGGTTTTGCTTGCAAGGCTCTTTGGAAATGGGGGATTGCCTCGCGGGGCCTGCCTTGGGCGTCGAGCAGGGTTGCCAGGTTGTATTGGGCGTACGGAAAGCCCGGCTCGATTCGCACCGACGTTTGGAAGTGTTGTAGAGCCTTTTGGCGATGGCCGAGACGCAGATAAGCGTCTCCGAGGATGTTGTGGGTCTCGTATTCGTCCGGATGGATCGTAAGTCGCTTCTCATATCCCGCGATGTCTCCGATGAGTGCTTTGCGCGCAGTGTCTCTCTGCAGCGTCGTCAAGTCTGTTCTTCTGCGAGGAACGACTTGAAACCAGAGGTCGCCCATTTCTTCGAATGTTCGCCAGCCATAGAACACCCGTTGGGGCGGGGAAGAGGGGTTCTGGGGGTTTTCTGCGGAATTGTCATAGCTGAACCGCATCCGGATCATGCTTCCCTTCGGCAGGGAAACAGGATCTTGATAGCGGTATTCATCCTGCCAGTTGAAGTCCCACTGATTGATCTTGAGCAACCATTTCTTGGTGTCATCCGGCAGAATGGCGTACGAGGTCATTTCTTTGCCGAGGTAGTGAGCATGGGGATAGACGTTGAGGACATCGACGTCTACCGGCAGGAGGTATTGATCCTCGATAACGTAGTTCCTCTCGCCCGGCGCAATATCCATCGTCGTCGATCCCATCCTGATGATGCTCGCCTTCCTGTCCGGCGGCTGATCGGTAAAAAAGAGACCGACCGAAGCCTGTATGGTTTCGGGCTTGCCAGTGGGCAACATGTGCAACTCCAGGACAAAGTCGACTCCTTGATCCAGCGTCCACGACATGTCGGCAGGTCGTAGCACCGGCTGCTTGCCGGGCGTCCAGCCCAGCCAATGCCCCTCCGGATCAAAGATCTCGCTTTCCCCTAGCAGCATGCTGCCGGAAAAGCCCGGCTCGGGGTCCTGTTCGTCACGGCGCCGGGAATGGCCCGTTCGGTCGAGCGAAATCCGCGCGTGGTGAACGATGCGGGCATTGCCGGGCCGGAATTCCAGGCCGCGAACGTAAAGAGTGGCCGGAATCGAGACAGGAATGGTGAAGTTGCGAAAGACATCCTGCCCCTCAGCCGGAAGGGTAAAGGGCTCCGGCATTGCTAGCACAAGGTCGGGTTCGCCGAGTTGCCAGCCTTCGGCCCATACGGGCAGAGCAGGCAGGTCTTGCGGGTCTCCTTCAGGTTTCCCCTGTTCGATCCAGCTCGATATCAGCGAGATCTGCTCCTGCGTGAGCCTTCGTTCTTCTGCGAACTCCCCATAGCCGTGTTCCGGAAGCCACGGAGGCATGTAGCCGCCATCGGTGACGGCCAGGATCAACTCTGCGCGTCTCTTTACTTCGTCGTAGTTGAGGAGAGGAAAGGGGCCGGCTTCACCCGGTCGATGGCAATGCGAACAGTTCTCGAAAATGATCGGGGCGATGTGTTCGTTGAACGTGATCGGATTACCAGACGGAGACCGTGCTTCCGGCAAAGCCGGTGGGCTGCCGCAACTCGCCGAGAATATCGCTAAAAGCAGGACAAGCATCACGACAGCCGGGAAGGAGCCGAGGTGCATGGCTGGCAGGGTTACATCATTGGAGACGGCGTGAATGCAACGGTCAAGAAGCCGGATGAAGTTGCTTGTCTCGCTGACGATGTTAGAAAGCGTAACATTTTTTTGATGGATCTTTACGACTCGCGTCTGCTCCCCCTCCCTTTCGGATAGCCGCTGAACATCTGATAGCTGAAAGGAAGTTTTGTGGATGAAGATGGCAGCGGTACGCTGCCTCCCCGGGCGCTTCCGGCGAACCGTTTTTGTCGGGAGCCGAACGACTGCCAGGTATGGGCTTTCCGTTGCCGGTTGGACGCTTGGTTCGAGACGGCGGCCACCCTGAACCAAGGGGTCCTGAACGCACGGGGACTTGACCTCCAAGCGCCCCCAAAGCTAGACTAGACTCAGTATAGGTGTGACCTGCCCTTTTCGAGGTTGGCTCGCATGAGCGGAATAGTGTCATTGAGGACCAAGGGCAAAGGACGGCGTTCTGGCGGGTCCCACTGCTGCCGACTGGATGCGGCTCGTGGTTCCCGGACTCTCGCATGCGTGGGTAGCCCTTCCCTCCGGCCGGTGCTCGAAGCCGAACCTCGTAGGATTGCCATTCTCCGAATTCAAAGCTCCATTATCGTCGTTGCTGTATCAAGCCCCGGCTGAGGGCTTCTGACAAGATTCAGAGGCCACCAACCGGGGCGAGGCACACCGGTCGGTGGCCTTTTTTGTATTCAGGACCACCTGCGAGGGCCCGCGGGTGTCGGGCGGAGACGGCGGCCCGGCGCCGGGAATCGGGAACAAAGAGCACAATCGAATGAATAAAACCGAGAAGTCAATCCGAAACAGGGGTTAAGAAAAGCCATGTCCTCGTTGATGTCAGGTTCCCAAATCCTGCTTGAAAGTCTCGCACGCGAAGGCGTCGAGATGATATTCGGGTATCCCGGCGGTGTTACGCTGCCGATTTACGATGTCCTCTATGATCACCCGATACGGCATGTGCTCGTCAGGCACGAAGAGAACGCCTCTTTCGCTGCCGAAGGCTACGCGAGAGCTACCGGCAGGGTCGGTGTTTGTATGGCGACCTCCGGCCCCGGCGCCACGAACCTCACCACCGGTCTCGTCGACGCTCTCATGGATTCCATCCCGATCGTTGCCATCACTGGCCAGGTGCCCGAGCACTTGATTGGACGAGATGCGTTCCAGGAGGCCGATACGTTCGGCATCACACGCGCCGCCACCAAGCACAACTACCTCGTCAAGCAGATCGACGAGATCCCCCAGGTCATCCACGAGGCGTTCCATGTAGCCGGTGCGGGACGCCCGGGGCCGGTGCTGGTCGACATCACCAAGAATGTCCTGCAAGGCCAGACGAGTTATCATCCCGCCGGAGTATTGCGGCCCCTGCGAGGATTCCACGTTCGGCTTGATCCCGACAATGAGGAGATCGAAGCCGCCCTGCAATTCCTATGGGCGTCGGAGCGGCCTTATATCTATGCCGGCGGCGGCGTGATCTCGTCGGCAGCGTCCGATGAACTGCGTGAGTTCGCTGAGCTTCTCGAAGCTCCTCTGGCCCACACCGTCATGGGTCTGGGTGCCCTGCCCAGCAACCATCCAAACTTCATCAGCATGTTGGGTATGCACGGCAGCTATGCTGCCAACATGGGCATCACGGAAACGGACGCGCTGATCGGGCTCGGTGTGCGCTTCGACGACCGCGTGACGGGGCGCCTCGATGCCTTTGCTCCCAAGGCGCGCGTGCTGCACGTCGATATCGATCCGGCGGAAATCAACAAGAACCGCCGAGCCGATTTGGGTATCGTCGGCGACGTGAAACAAGTCCTGCGGAAGTTGAACACCCGCTTGCGCGAGACGAAGGAGTCCCTCGGAACTCACAATCGCCAGAAGCGCGCGGTATGGAGAGCGCGGATCGAAGGCTGGAAGCGCGAACATCCTTTCGCTGAAGTCTACGACGACAACGAAATCAAGCCGCAGTACCTCATGAAGAAGCTTGATGAAGCTTCTGGCGGGGAGGCGATCGTCTCGGTGGACGTCGGCCAACATCAGATGTGGGCGGCACAGTACATCCGCTTCAACCGCCCGCGGTTGTGGGTCAATTCCGGCGGTCTCGGTGCGATGGGCTTCGGTCTTCCCGCTGCGATGGGCGCCCAGTTCGGCAACCCCGGTAAGCTCGTGATGGCCGTTGTCGGCGACGGTGGTTTCATGATGAGCCTGCCGGAACTCGCCACCATCTCCAGCCACAAGCTGCCGGTCAAGATCATTGTCATGAACAACGGCTGGCTTGGCATGGTCCGCCAGTGGCAGGAACTGTTCTATAACGGCCGCTATTCCGAGGTGGCCATGGATGCTTTCCCGAACTGTGAGCTGCTTGCGGCCGCCTTCGGCATCAGAGGTCGCTCCGTCGACAATCCCGCCGAACTCAAAACCGGCCTGGCCGAAGCGCTCGCTGAACCGGGTCCCTTCCTGCTCAACGTGAATGTCACGCGGGAAGAGAACGTCTACCCGATGGTGCCCGCCGGTGGCGCTGTGAACGAAATGATTCTGGGACCGCCTAAGCCGGTCGCCGTGGGGGACTGATCATGCAACAGCTCATCTCACTGCTCGTGGAGAACAAACCCGGCGCGCTCATGCGCGTCGCCGGCGTGTTGACGTCCCGTGGCTACAACATCGACAGCTTGACGGTCGCGAAGACGCTTGATCCCACGCTCTCGAACATGACCATCGTCGTCAACGTCGAGTCATCTACGCACGACGAAGAGTTGCTCATCAAGCAGATCAAGCGGCTGGTGGACGTCGTCGAAGTGGTCGATCTCACTGATTCTCAGGCTGTCACACGCGAGCTGGCTCTCATCAAGGTCACGGTCTCTCCCGACATGCGCCCTGCTCTTCTCAAGGAGGCTGATATCTTCCGGGCCCGAGTCGTCGACGCCGCCGCCACGTCGTATACCCTTGAAGTCACCGGCGCCGGTGAAAAGCTCGACGCGCTGATCGGTCTCTTGCACAACTACGGCGAAGTCGAAATGATTCGCTCCGGCGCCATGGCCATGGGACGCTCTCCCAAGGTCGATCATCGCGAAGCCTTCGCCGAGGCTTCACGCGTGTCGGATAAAGTTCGCGAAACGGTCAAGATATAGCCTCTTTGCGCTCAATCTCAAATTTTCAGAGGAAACCAATCAAGATGGCAACGATTTATTACGAAAAAGATGGCAGCCTCGATCCGCTGCTCGACAAGACAGTGGCGATCATCGGCTACGGCAGCCAGGGACACGCCCACGCACTGAACTTGAAGGATAGCGGCATCAATGTTGTCGTCGGCCTTTACGAAGGAAGCAAGTCATGGCCGCAGGCCGAAGCCGCCGGCCTCAAGGTCATGACCACTGCCGACGCCTCCAAGGCTGCCGATGCCGTCATGATACTCGTCTCCGATCACATTCAAGGCGATCTCTACCGCAACGAAATTGCCCCCAATCTCAGCGACGGAGACACCGTCATGTTCGCCCATGGCTTCAATATCCACTTCAATGAAATCGAGCCCGGCCCGAACCTCGATGTCTCCATGATCGCGCCCAAGGCCCCCGGCCATCGCGTCCGCGAGTTGTTTACCGAAGGTGTCGGTGTCCCTGGTCTTCTGGCGATTCATCAGGACGCCAGCGGCAATGCCAAAGAGAACGGCCTCGCCTACGCCTTGGCGCTCGGATGCCTCAAAGCCGGCGTCATCGAGACGACCTTCAGGGAAGAGACCGAAAGCGACCTCTTTGGTGAGCAGTCTGTCCTCTGTGGCGGCTGCTCCGAGTTGATTCGCGCCGGTTTCGAGACGCTCGTCGAGGCTGGGTACGCGCCGGAGATCGCCTACTTCGAGTGCCTTCATGAGTTGAAGATGATTGTCGACCTGATCCAGGAAGGAGGCCTCAACTACATGCGGTATTCCGTCAGCGACACCGCTGAGTATGGCGACTATACGTCAGGTCCCCGCGTCATCGATGCCCATGTGCGGGAGACCATGAAGAGCATTCTGGCCGATGTTCAGTCCGGCAAGTTTGCCAGGGAGTGGATGGATGAGAACCGCGCCGGCCGTCAGAAGTTTCTTGCCATGCGCAAGGCGCAACAGACCCAACCGATCGAGGAGGTGGGCGGAAGTCTTCGCGAGATGATGAGCTTTTTGAAGAGGAAAAAAGAGGCGCCGCAAAGTTAGCAGCCCGTGGTGAAGCCCCGCTTGGCGCCGGGAACGGCCCGCGTAGCACAGGGAATGGCGTTGCGCCCGGCTCCCGGTTTTGATCTTCCATTCCCGTATCGGTGACTGTTACCGGGTCATTTTCAGCGCCCCAAAACCCCATCCGAAGCCAGACCATGAGAATCTTCACCTACGACACCACGCTGCGCGACGGCACCCAGGGAGAAAACATCTCCTTCTCGGTCGACGACAAGTTGATGGTTGCCGAGAAGCTCGACGAACTCGGAATCGACTACATCGAGGGTGGCTGGCCGGGTTCGAACCCCCGTGACAAGGACTTCTTCTCGCGTGCCCGGGATCTGGAGTTCAAGCACGCCCGTCTTGCCGCATTCGGCTCGACACGCTACCCGCGCAACACGGTCCAGGCCGACCCCAACGTCAACGCGCTCCTGGAAGCTGAAACCCCCGTCGTCACGATCTTTGGCAAGAGTTGGCGTCTGCATACCGAACGCGCCCTTGGCGTGACCGAAGAGCAGAACCTGGCCATGATCTCCGAGACCGTCGGACACATCAAACAACAGGGCAGGGAAGTCATCTTCGACGCTGAGCATTTCTTTGACGGCTACGAAGCGAGTGCCGACTTCGCACTGCGTACCCTCGAGGCCGCTCAGGAAGCGGGCGCCGACGTTCTCGTCCTCTGTGACACCAACGGAGGCACGGTCACGAATCGGCTCGGAGAGATATTCGTCGAAGTCCGCAATCGTTTCGACGGCGTCATCGGCATCCACACCCACAACGACTCCGAGTTGGCCGTCGCCAACGCCATCACGGCAGTCGAGTTGGGCGCGACGCACGTTCAGGGGACGACCAACGGCTACGGCGAGCGCTGTGGCAATGCCAACCTGTGTTCGATCATCCCGGTGCTCGAGCTGAAACTCGGTCACACCACTGTGGGCCGCGAAAAATTGAAGCACCTTACTGCCGCGGCGAATTTCGTCAGCGAGACCGCCAACCTTTCTCTGCCCAACGACCGCGCCTTCGTTGGCCGCAGCGCTTTCGCCCATAAGGGCGGCATCCATGTCAGCGCCGTCCTCAAGGAAGTCTCCACCTACGAGCATGTCGAACCCGAGACGATCGGCAACCAGCGTCGCGTCCTTGTGAGCGACCTTTCCGGACGCAGCAACATCACGTACAAGCTCACCGAGAAGGGGCTCGACATGCGATTGGACGCCGCCGCGCGCCGCCAACTGCTCGACCGCATCAAGCATCTCGAGTTCGAGGGCTACGAGCTCGAGTCCGCCGAGGGCACCTTCGAATTGCTCGTCCGCGAAGTCCTCCAGCCCGATCATTTCTTCTTCGAGCTTGAGCGGATGCGCGTCACCGACGAGCGTGAAGGAAGTCGCCGCACGAATTGCCACGTTGAGATGAGCGTCAAGACCCGAGACGGTGTCTGCTCGGCGGAAGTCTCCGCCTCAGGCCCCTTCGACGCCATGGCGCAGTGCCTGCGTAAATGCCTCTCGCACAGCTATCCTGCTGTGGCAGATATTCGCCTCGTCGACTACAAAGTACGTGTCCTCGAACCGAATCGCGGCACTGCCGCCAAGGTGCGCGTTCTCATCGAGTGGAGCGACCACAAGCGCAACTGGACCACCGTCGGCGTATCCGACGATGTCCTCGAAGCCAGTTGGAATGCCCTCGTCGATTCCATCCGCCTCGAGTTGCTCCGCCTCGCTGAAACCGACAAGTCCCTCAGCGAAACGGTAGCCGATTACTCCTGGGGCGTCTGACCTGAAACATCCCCCTGATCAAGCGGCGCTGACACCGTCAAGATGTTTCCCGCTTGTATGAACCGCACGCGGGCGGAGGAAAGACGAGCCTGCATCTCTTACAACGTGGCGAGTCGAAGTGAGTGAGAGAGCCGTCAGGACGAGGCGCGAGCCGGGCGGAGGAAAAAGGCGCGCGCAACATGGCCTTTAAGGTTTTTCACGAAACACGAATCACGGCCTTTGCTCGCGTGCTTCGACCGTCGGGTGGTCAGAAATGCAGTCCAGCGCGGGAAGACCTAGCGTGGAGTGAAGCGCTGTATGCGGAGAGTAACGATCTCGGCGGCGTAGACACTGCCGTGCGGGTCGACCGCCAGGTGATGGACGACGTCGAATCGGCCGGGGGCGCGGCCGTGACGGCCGATGGCGCCGAGGATCTTGCCGCTGTCCGGGTTGAGCTTCAGTACACGGTCGTTGTATCCGTCAGCCATGAACAGAAAACCGTCGTCGCTCATCGCGAATCCGAACGGCGACCCCACATGCTTCCACTGTTCGAGGAACTTGCCGTCGGCATCGAAAATCTGGATCCGGAAGTTCTCGCGATCAGCGACATAGACGCGGCCGGTCCTGTCGGTGATGATGCCGTGCGGGGTGTTGAACTCGCCTTGATCGACTCCTTTCTTGCCCCACTCGCCGAGGTAATCGCCATCCTTGCTGTATTTGACGACACGCGAGTTTCCGTAGCCGTCAGCTATATATACGTCGCCGTTGGCGCCGAAAGCCACGTCGGTAGGCCGATCGAAGCGCTCTTTGGCAAGGTCGGGCTGGCCGCGACGGCCCAGCACCATCAGCACGCGGCCCTGGGGACTGAGCTTGACCACGATGTGAGACCCTGAATCGGCCGCCCAGAGGTTGCCTTCGGGGTCGATGCGCAGCCCGTGCGGCGAATCGAACAGTCCCTTGCCGAAGGACCGCAACAGCTTCCCCTCGCGGCTGAAAACCATGATCGGCTCCTCGCCGCGATGGAAGATATGGATGTTGCCGTCATCATCGACGGCTGCAGCGGAGACCTCCGCAAAGTGCGTCCCCGAGGGCAGGCTCGGCCAGTCCGCATCGACCCGGTATCCCAGGTCCGATGCCTCCGTGGCCGTCAGCGCCGCCAGCAGGCCCAGTGTCCCGGCAATCGCCGCAAGAAACCGTCGCATTTGCATGTCTCCCAGGGGATCGCGTCCCCGAGGACATGCTATCGTGCGTCGGTCGCAGCGGCAACCATGCCTGTTGATATCGACAGCTGGCCGCAGTCGCTATCCAGGCGGAATCCGGGCCGGTTCACCTGTCGCTGAGCCTGCCTTTCTCACCACGTGGCGAGGCGAAGTGGGTGAGAGGGCCGTCAGGACGAGCCGCGAGCCGCTTGGCGCGCGCAGGCATACTTGAACAGTACGTTGAGCACGGCAAGCAAGCGCAACGAAGTCCTGGCGGTCTTATCG
>JAPPLB010000093.1 GCA_028819575.1 Bryobacterales bacterium
CAATGATCCAATCGCACCCAACGACAGCTCTGATTCCTGTGGGACAGACTCCTAGGTGTGGTATCTTGGCAATTCGTGTCGACCCCGGCGGGTTCGATAGCCAGATCGAGGGAAGGTCGGTTGGAGCAACGAGCACACTGGGGTTCAAGGCTAGGGTTTATCCTGGCGGCCG
Source organism: Bryobacterales bacterium (assembly GCA_028819575.1). Classification (GTDB taxonomy): domain Bacteria; phylum Acidobacteriota; class Terriglobia; order Bryobacterales; family UBA6623; genus JAPPLB01. Next base: position 173 of record JAPPLB010000093.1, read on the forward strand.
CCGGTTCCGCCGTCGGACTCGGCAACATCTGGAAGTTTCCCTACATCACGGGTGAAAACGGCGGAGGCGCATTCGTCGCCATTTACTTGCTCTGTGTCGCATTGGTCGGGCTGCCGGTGATGGTAGCCGAGGTGCTGATCGGGCGATCGACGCAAAGTTCACCTGTGCGTGCGTTCCACAAGCTCGCCGGCGCGGGCAGCGGTTGGGTCGGCATGGGCTGGCTGGGAGTGGCCGCCTCGTTCGTCATCCTCTCTTTCTATTCGGTCGTGGCCGGCTGGTCCCTCCATTACACCTATCTCTCCTTGACGGGTTTCACCGTCAACCTCGAGCCGAGTCAGTTCGAGCCTTTGTTCCAATCCGCGTTCTCGTCCCCGACTCTGAATATCGGCTGGCACACGGTTTTCATGGGACTCACGATGGCGGTCGTGCTCGGGGGCGTCGCCAAGGGGGTCGAGCGCTGGTCGCGAATCCTGATGCCGGGCCTGTTGCTCATGATGCTGATCTTGCTCATCAACGGGTTCACCCTGGATGGCTTCGGCAAGGCCGTCGATTTCATGTTCGGCTTTCGGACCGACAAGTTGACGGCGGCCGGCGCGTTGGAAGCGTTGGGCCATGCCTTCTTCAGCTTGAGTCTCGGCATGGGCGCCATGCTGACCTATGGCAGCTACCTTCGCAAAGACGATGACATCATGGGCGCTTCGATCACGATTACGGTGCTCGACACGGCCATCGCGATCGCTGCCTCGATGATTCTCTTCCCGCTCTTGTTTACGCAAAACATGGAGGCGGCTCAAGGTCCCGGTCTCGTGTTCATCAGCATCCCGATAGCCTTCGCGCAAATGCCCGGCGGCGCGTTCCTGGCTCCGATTTTCTTCGGGCTACTGGTTTTTGCTGCTCTCACAAGCGCGATCGCGATGCTCGAAGTCACGACATCGTCATTCATCGACGTCCAGAACTGGACGCGCAAGAAAGCGACACTGTTCGCCGGAGGTCTGATCTTCGTGATCGGCATTCCCTCGGCGTTGAGCGGCGGCACGGACTTGTTCGGTGCGGATCTCGAGGCGGTGATCGGCAAGAACTGGTTCGATGCCTTCGACTACCTGGCGAGCAACTGGATGTTGCCGCTCGGCGGTCTCGGCATCGCCATCTACACGGCGTGGCGCATGAACGAAGCGATCCGGCACGACCACTTTCTCGCGGGCTCGAAACTCCAGGTCTTCTATAAGGCTTGGCTTTTTCTGCTGAAGTTCCTAGTGCCCGTCGGCATCATTCTGGTCTTCCTACAGGCAGTTGGCCTGATTTAGCCAGTTTTCGACTCGACAGACTTCCTGATCGAGTGCTGCTGGGACAAGATTCTAGTCCACATAGAGAAACTCATTCGAGCTGATGAGCATGTGGACGAGGTTCTCCAGCGACTTTTCCGAAGCTTCTTCGGGGGCCGCGTTCGCTTTGGCGTAGAGCTGCCGTTGCGACTCGAGGTGATCGAGGGCGATTTCGGTCTCTAGCGGTGAGGGCTTGCGGGAGAAGAGCAGGCTGTAGGTCGTGTTGACCAGTCCGTACGGGCCGGACCCGCCGTCCGCCAGCGCGGCGACCCGGCGCGCAGCCTCGCGCGCCTTCTCGGTGACGAACTCGCTGTTCATTACGGTCAAGGATTGCAGAGGCGTGGCGGAGGGGACGCGGCGCGTGCAGGCCGTATCGATGATCGGAAAATCAAAGTTTGCCAGGAATGTCAGCGGCCACGTACGCCGAGCGAGCAGGTAGACGCTGCGGCGTTCCAGGCCATTTTCGGACTCGGCGCTGGAAACGACTTGTAAGCCGTCGGGGCGGGGCGTGAGCCCGACCGCCGGTCCACCGACAGTATCGTCAAGCCGTCCGGCCACGGCGAGGATCGAGTCGCGTAGGGCTTCCGCTTCCAGACGCCGTATCGGCATGCGCCACAGCAGGCGGTTGTCGGGGTCTTCGGCGGCGGCTCGTTCGCTGCTCGGGTTGCTCGATCGGCGTGAGGACTGCTGATAGACCGCCGACAACATGATCATCTTGTGCAGTCGCTTGGTTTTCCAGCCGTTGTTGACGAAGTCAACCGCCAGCCAGTCGAGCAGATCGGGATGCGAGGGCGGCGAGCCCGTGCTGCCGAAATTGCCCGGTGTCGCTACGATGCCGGTCCCGAAATGGTGCTGCCAGATTCGGTTGACGATGACGCGCGCCGTGAGCGGATGGTTCGGGTCCGTAAGCCATTCCGCCAGGGCTAGGCGATAGCCTTCGGTTGCTCCCACGCGGTTCGGTGAAGGTTTGGCGCTGCAATCCTGGTCCGCAGCACACAAGACAGTGAGAAAGCCGGGCGTAACTTTCGGGCCGGGCGATTCCACGCTGCCACGCTGCAACAGGCGGATCGTAGGCAGGCCGTCGCCGTCCCAGAGAGCCTGGATCTGGTCCAGGTCGCGGCGATAGCTGTTCCAGGTGGCTATCTTCTGTTGCAGTTGCGAAAGCGCCTCCCGGTCATCGCCGGTGATCAATGCGTCCAATTCTTCCTCGCTGATCTTGACAAACGGGCCGAACTTCTCGACCAGGTATTTCTGAATGTCGTCACGGTCCTCGGCCTCGGTCTCAACGGCGAGCTTGGTGTCGGCTCGAACAACTTCCGGAAGTTGTTCGAGTTTCTCGGCCAGCAGCCGTTCACGATAGGGTTCGCGGATCTGGTCGATGTCTTCGGCGAGCTTGCCGACGGCCGTGTCGACCTCTTTGTTGTGAGCCTCGATCTCCTCCCGCTCGGACTTCGACACGGTGTAATGAAGTCGTTTCTTGGGCTGGATCCAGGCCGAAGGGTTGTACGCGGCGGTGAACAAGGCAAGGAAGCGGTAGTAATCGCGTTGGGGGATGGGATCGAACTTGTGGCTGTGACAGCGGGCGCAGGTGAGTGTCATTCCCAGCGCGCTGGACGACACCTTGTCGAGAAGCCCGAACAGGGCGTCGTAACGGTCCAACGGCCGGTCGGAGATGTCTTCGTTCGTGACATCGAGGATGGTTCGCAAATATCCGGTGGCCACGAGCAACTCGACGATCTCGGCCGTATAGGTCTCGGCGTTTCGCCAGTCGACCAACTCGTCGCCGGCGAACTGCTCGGTAAGAAAACGGTCCCACGGCTTGTCGTTCTCGAACGACCGGATCACGTAGTCCCGATAGCGCCACATGCCCTCGGCAAGCTGAACGACATTCACCGCGAAGTCTTTTCCTGTCGTGTCGACATAGCCGACGGCGTCGAGCCAGTGCCGGCCCCAGCGTTCGCCATACTTGGGGGAGTCCATCAGGCGATCGATGAGCCGCTCGTAGGCGTCGGGCCTCTCGTCCTCGATGAATGCCTGCGCGTCCTCCGGCGTGGGGGGCAGGCCCCACAGGTCGAAGTAGGCTCGCCGCAGCAGAGTCTGCCGCGAAGCCTGCGGCGACAACTCCAGGCCACGGGCCTCCAGCGCGGAGAGAATGAATGAATCAATCGGCGTCCGCACGCGGCCCTTGTTCTTGACCTTCGGCTCAGAGGCGGCAACCGGCTTGCGAAACGCCCAATACTGCCGATCCTCGGCAGTCACTTCGGGCGCTTCCGCCTCGGTGAAACCGCGGTCAAGGGGGTTTTTCACCGCAATGTAGTCGGCGAAGTTGCCCGCGTCGATCCACTCCCGAATGAGTTCCAACTCCGCTTTCTTGATCGGATCACCCGCTCCAGCCGGGGGCATGACGCCACTCTGAAGCTGCCGGATCAGAATGCTCTTGTCGGAGAAGCCCTCCGAGATCACAGGACCGTGCTTGCCACCCTTCAAAGCAGCGGCTAGAGAGGTCAGGTCGAGTCCCGATTGAGGGGCTTCGCCACCGTGGCACGCGGTGCAACGGGTGTTGAAGATCGGCTGGATCTCTTCCTCGAAGCGGCTGATCTGCCGGCGGGCCGCTTCGGGAATCTCGTCGCCGGTTTGTGATGAGTGCGCGCCGGTCTCGATCCAGCGGCGGATCGTCTCGACTTCCCTGTCGGGCACAACGCTCTCGAAGGCGGGCGGGGGCATCATGCGCTCCGACACGAGTTGGAAGAGCCGGCTGCTGTCGGGCGAGCCCTTCTCGATGACAGGCCCGTTGTGGCTGCCTCGCAGCACGGACGAAGCGGTCCGCAGGTCCATGCCTAGCTCGGGCGAACTCTTGCCGTGACAGGTAAAGCAGTAAGTTGAGAAGATCGGTAGGACGTCCTGCTCGAAAACGGGCGTGCCGGCCGTGCTCTGCGCGCCCAGGCTCGCGGGGAGGAGAAGGATCAACGCTTTGCATCGAGCGAGCATATCGGCCCTCATCTGATCCCCGTCTCCACTACGCCGCGTTCAGGTCATTGGACACCAGATCGCCGATGACGCGGGCGCCGGTGACGGTGACATCGGAAGGTGTTTCCATGCGTCCGCCGTGGGGATACTGCGTCTTGCGGTGATCGAGCCCGAGCTGGTGCAAGACCGTGGCGATCATGTCCGGGACGCTGACGCGATCGACAACAGATTTGTATCCCAAGTCGTCCGTCTCCCCATAGATGAGCCCTGCCTTGAACCCGCCCCCGGCGAACCATAGCGTGAAGGCGTTGCGGTTGTGGTCACGGCCGTCGGCGTTCTGCGTGGTTGGGAGGCGGCCGAATTCGCCCGCCCACATGACGATCGTGCTATCGAGAAGGCCGCGCTCTTCGAGATCGCGAACCAGAGCTGCTGTGCCCTGATCGGTCTCGGTCGCGATCCTGGTGAGACTCTTCTTGAGATTGTTGTGCTGGTCCCACGGCTGGCCGGGGCGCGTCGTGACCTGTACGAACCGCACGCCGGCCTCGACCAGGCGGCGCGCCATGAGGCAACGCATGCCGTAGGCGCCCCGCACGGGGTCATCGACTGCGTAGAGCTTTCGCACCGAGGCCGGCTCGTTGCTGATGTCGAGGACATCCATCGCCTCGACCTGCATGCGCGCCGCCAACTCGAAATTCTCGATCCGCGATTCCAGTTCGGTTTCACGCGGGCGGCTGTCGCTGTGCATGCGATTGAGCCGCGCCAGGTAGTCGAGATTGCCTCGCTGCACCCCGGGCGGAAGCGGTTCGGGCGGCTCCAGATGGTGAACCGGCGAACCGCTCATATTGAATTCCACGCCTTGATAGAGCGCCGGCAAGTAGCCGTTGGCCCAGAGCTGCTTGGCACCGATGGTGTAGCCCTTCGGGTCGCGCAACACCACGTAAGCGGGAAGGTTCTGGTTCTCGGTTCCCAGCGCGTAGCTGATCCAGGCACCCATTACCGGCCGACCGGGGAAGATCTTGCACGTGAGCAGCATGTTCAACCCTTCGAGGTGGTTGTTGTGCTCGGTGTGCATCGACCGGATAAAGCAGAGTTTGTCGACGATCTCGGCCTGTTGCGGCAGGGCCTCGGAGATATCCATCCCACATCGACCATACTTGCGAAACTCGAACGGCGTAGGCATCAGGGTGTTCTCATTGCCCGGTTGGTGGATCTCGACACCATCGGGATGAGGCTTGCCGGCCATTTTCGCCAGCATCGGTTTCGGATCGAACAGATCCATCTGGCTCGGGCCACCGTTCTGGATGAGCTGGATGACAGCCCTCGCGCGTCCGGGGAAATGGCCTTCGCGGGCACGGAGGTTGTTGTATACCGGGACGGGAGCGTTCGAGGAGGCGGCTGCGCGGGAGTCCGACAGCAAGTGCGAAAGCACAACTCGGCCGAAGCCCAATGATGTGAGCTCCAGGATGCTACGGCGAGACAAGACCGGCATGCTCCCTCCTCCGTTCATTGCAAAGCATACCCACACCCAGCGGCGCGTCCTCGGATTCTGGAATGCTTCATCCCCCGACCAATCCGCACGTCACGATTCTACCGAAGCCGGCGGGCTCTTGTGAGACGGCTCGTGCCGATTAGCTGCCAGGCTATGGTGCTGTCGCCTTCACTGGAAAATGGCAAGCCGTTGGTTCTGTACAGGTACATGGATTTTGCGAGCAATACAGGGCATGACCTTGATCAGCTCCTCGTGAAGCGGCTGTCTGATTCGGGGTGAATCTTTCTATCTTCCTAACGACGGAATCGAAACGGAAGGCATCTTTACGGCCCTCCTTGAGATGACGGAGCTTCACAACGGCCGCCCATCCATCGGCTGCCCTTCAGCAGTGACCCGGTAGAATGAAATTCCCTCCGGCCGTCGTCGATGTCGAGTCCCCACCCGCCACAGAACGGAACATTTGATGTGGCTGTCGTCGGCGCCGGCCCGACCGGCCTGTCATGCGCCATCGAGCTCAAGCGGCGCGGCGTCAGCGCCGTCGTGTTCGACAAGGGGTGTGTCGTCAACTCCCTGTACCACTACCCGACGCACATGACCTTCTTCACGACGCCGGAGTTGCTCGAGATCGGCGACCTGCCGATGACGGCGGTACGCGAGAAACCGACGCGGGCCGAGGCCCTCAAGTACTACCGCCGCGTTGCGGATCACTACAGGCTCGATATCCGCCAATACGAACGTGTGGACGATATTCAAGGGGCGGACAGCGGCTTTTCTGTGGCCACCACCAACCGCAAAGGCGCAGCGGGAGACTACGAGGCCCGCAAGATCATCATTGCCACCGGTTACTACGACGTTCCCGTCTTGATGAATGTTCCGGGAGAGGATCTTCCCAAGGTCCTGCACTACTACAAGGAACCTCACCCCTTCTACGATTGCGATGTGACCGTCATCGGAGCGAAGAACTCCGCGGCGATTGCCGCTCTCGAGGTCTATCGCGCCGGCGGACGGGTGACGCTGATCTATCGCGACGCGAAGCTGAGCGACAGAATCAAGTACTGGATCCTGCCTGACATTCAGAACCGCGTAAAGAATGGCGAGATCAAGGCCTACGCGGAAACGAGCGTTCTCGCTATCACGGAGGACACGATCCGTGTCGCGACACCTGACGGAGAGAAGGTGCTCAAGAACGATTTCGTGCTCGCGATGACCGGATATTCACCTGATCTTGCATTCCTGCGTCGTTGCGGCATCACGCTGGAGCCCGAAACACAGAAGCCGCGCACCAACGCCGAAACCCTGGAGAGCGAGCGGCCCGGAGTCTATCTAGCCGGAGTGATCGTTGCCGGCATGCACACGAACGAGATTTTTATCGAAAACGGCCGCTTCCACGGCATCGCGATCGCGGACGACATAGCAAGCAAGTTGAACACTGCATAGAATCAAGGCCTCGATCCTGAGCAGCCCGTGGTGAAAGTCTCGCGGGCAGGGTTAGACACCTCGGAGCCGATGGACTTGAGAGGTCATCGGCTCCTTGTCCGTCGGATCGGATCGACCCGCATCGTTTCCTGCACACTCCGCGCCGAGCAGTCACGGGAGCCTGCCGCTTCTTCCCCATGACTTGCGCCAGGGGCTGTTAGGCTCAAGAAATGCGTATCGGCATCACCTGCTATCCGACCTATGGCGGCAGTGGAATCGTCGCAACCGAACTCGGCATGGAACTGGCCGAGCGAGGTCATGAGGTGCACTTCATCACTTACGCCAACCCGATTCGACTCAGCTCCGAATCGCTTCGGCTGCACTATCACGAAGTCGAAGTGACCAACTACCCTCTTTTTCAATATCCACCCTATGCGCTGGCGCTGGCCTCGCGGATGGTGGAAGTAGCCGAGTCGGCACATCTCGACCTACTGCACGTACACTACGCGATTCCGCATTCGATCAGCGCGATTCTAGCGAACGACATGCTGCAAGGCCGGCTGCCGTTCATCACGACTCTCCACGGAACTGACGTGATGCTGGTGGGCAACGATCCATCCTATTTTCCGATCACCTCCTTTGCCATCGAGCGCAGCCCCGGAGTTACGACCATCAGTGAATATCTGCGGCAACGCACCGTCGACGTCTTCGGTACGCAGAACCCCATTCGGGTCATTCCGAATTTCGTGAACTGCGATCTCTATCAAGTCGTCGATGACCCCCGTCTACGCGCCCGCTACGCCGCGGCCGACGAGAAAATCCTCATTCACCTGTCGAACTTCCGCGCGGTCAAGCGCCCACTTGATTGCATTCGCATCCTGGCCCGCGTAGCCGAGCACCGTCCCGCACGACTTCTGATGGTCGGGGACGGCCCGGAGCGCGGACCCTGCGAGTCACTAGCGCGCGAGTTGGATGTTGAGGACCGTGTCGCGTTTCTCGGCAAGCAGCTTCAGGTCGCTCCGGTGGTGGCCTTGGCGGACCTTCTGCTATTGCCCAGCGAAATGGAAGGTTTCGGCCTTGCAGCGCTCGAGGCTATGGCCTGCGGCGTGCCCGCCGTCGCTTCCCATGTCGGCGGCATTCCGGAATTGATCACAAACGGGCACGACGGCATTCTGTGCTCGGCCGGCGACATCGACGCCATGACGCGAGCCTGCGACACCCTGCTCGATGACGCCGAGCACTACCGAATCGTGGCCGCCGCCGCCCGCGAGACAGCACTGACACGCTTCTGCGCGGCGAAGATCATTCCCCAATACGAAGACTACTATCGGGAGATCTGTGGGGCGTCAAAGCCCGAAAACGCTTTGGTTTCCCCAGTTTGACACCCTTTCGCCACGGTCCCTACAATCGAAGATTACGGCGAGGTAGCTCAGTCGGTAGAGCGCGGCCCTGAAAAGGCCGGCGTCGGCGGTTCGATTCCGTCCCTCGCCACCACAGGCATTCCACCAACTCTTCCAGAGGGGTCCCAGCGAGCCGCACACCTCGCGAATGGGCCCCGCAACAAGCGTCTTCGGAAGTGAATTGCCATTACCTCATGTGCGCGCCGCGCGCCGCCTCTGCGCGGTTCCGGCCGTACCTTCGCAGGATGCTTTGCGGGCGCAACACTCCCTTTATTGAGTAAGGCCTGCCCGAGGATAACCGCCTGGTCATGAAGTGTGCTTCCGCTTTGCGTTCTCCTCAAGCAGCCTCTGGGAATGGCCAAAGCCGCTCGATCGTCTTGCTAAGGATCCACTCGAGATCTTCGTCGTTGAAGAAGTCCATCTCGTCGCGGACAATCTCGAGCGTCTTGACGTAGTCGATCTTCCTTTTTGATACCGGCCAATCCGTGCCCCACATGATGCGATTCGGGCCGAACGTGTCATAGACGGTCTTCACCTGATCCCAGGTATCGCGATGCGGATAGGGTTCGTCGGAGATGCTCCAAGTGTGCGATATCTTGCAGTAGACCCGCGGGAACGTTGCGAGGGTCAGCAACTTCTGGAGTTCTTCCGGTGGATCCGTCGGCTTGCAATCGCCCATGTGGTCGATCACCACGTCCATGTCGGGGTGCTTTTCGATGTGCTTCTGCACGTCGGGCAGACGCGCCGTCCTGGTCAGGATCAGCATCGGGACTCCGAGCTGCTCGGCGCGGTCCCAGATCGGGTCCATTAACTCGTTGTCCGTGATCCAATTGCCTGCTTCGGACACGGACGGACTCAGTCGCACTCCCTTGAATCCCCATTCCTCCGTCCACTTCGATAGCTCGTCCGCAGCGTCTCTCGCCTCGGGGTTGACGCGGCAGACGCCTTGAAACTTGTCGGGATACTTCTTCATTACGTCACCGACGTAACGGCAGTCCCAGCGGTAATGAAAGGGGTGCACGATCACGGTGTGAGCGACGCCGTGGGCGGCCATCAAGTCGAGCAGCATTTCCGCCGTGGCGTCTTCTTTGGGAGGATTCTTGTTCTCCTCCGGCCAAGGGTAAGCCGCATCGTTCACCCAGACGTGGACATGAGGATCGACAATCTTCAGCGGCTTTGATGCCGCCTGTTCGGGCTCGGGCGGCTCGGACCCGCAACCGGAAGCGCCGGCGACAGCCCCGGCAGCCAGCAGGCCGGCAAACCTGCGGCGCGACAATGACGTGGACATGGAAGGATTGTAGAACACGAAACGGCGCCTGGGCCAGCACAGAGCGGCGCGAGACCGAAGCAAGGCGCGATGGGGCGCTCGCGCCCCCTGACAGGCGCTGGGATAGAAGTCGAACGTTGCAGCACCGGGCATCAGGTGTCCCCTGAACACACGTTTGGGAACTGGGAACGGTCAAGTGCAGCAGGCCGACGAACGCCGCCGGTGATTTATGAGTTGCATGGTCATGTGGAGTGAACCTGGCTTCGAACAGCCCTTCGATTCTTTCGGCAACGGAATCCCACAAAAAAGATCCCTCCTGCTCAGTGGCCGCGATCGGCGCCCAACCGCAGGCCCTACACTCCCAGTACCCTCATAAGCGTTCTATAATCACTGCCTTCCGTCTTGCCGGCGATGGGACGAGGGTACAGGTTCCATCCTGCACTGCAACCCAAGCCGGACGCCGGACGAGCCCTACACCAATTTGACTGAAACCAGTCCCCTCACCAACACGTCGAACATGATGCATGGCCACCGCTACCGCCACGCTACCGATCGATGTCGTAGTCGGGGCTAGGACTCGATCTAAGGTGGCATTCAAAGACAGCCCCGAAGCCGAAATCGTCCGTCGTTGTCAAGCCGGCAATGAAGATGCGTTCCGGCAGATTGTTGAGAAACATCAGTCAAAGGTGTTTTCGATCATCTACGGCATCATCCGAAATCGCAACGATGCCGAGGACATTGCCCAACATGTGTTCGCAAAGATCTACTTTTCGATCAAGGGATTCGACTTCCGGTCGTCGCTGAGCACATGGGTGTACAAGATCACGGTCAACGAATGCTACGACTACTTGCGTAAGGCGAAGGTGCGCAAGTTGGTCTATGAGAGCAACCTTGGCGAAGATGATCAGCGGTCGATGGAGAATTCGCAACTAGCGGTCGATAGGCGTACATCCATCGACATCAAGACAGAGAAACGGGACTATTTGCTGAAGATTCTTTCCAAGGTTTCTGAAGAAGAGAGACTTCTACTGATCCAAAAAGAGGTGGAAGGGCATACCGTCGAAGAACTGGCCCGGATGACAGGCCTCAACGAGAACACCATCAAGGTAAAGCTGTTCCGCGCCCGGCAAAAGTTGGTGAAAGCCGCGGCGAAGTTCGGTAAGGTAAGGGCGTAAGGGTCGCCCGCCGGTTGGAAACGGGGACGGGACAATGGATGAGCTGATAAAGGAAAACCTAGAGGACCACCTTTCGGGGGTGCTCGCCGGACAACGGAAGAAGGAGTTCGAGGACTACTTGGCGAAACATCCCAAGGCGGCCGAGGAATTGGCTCGGATGGAAGAGTGCTCAACTCTGTTTGCGGTGTTGCGCCCGGACGAAGAGGAGAAGACTTTAGCGCAGCTCGCGCCGGGTTTCTATGGCCGAGTGATGAGAAAAGTCGAACAGGAGCAAAAAGAACCATTCTGGATGGTCTTCCTCGAACCCTTCTTGCTGCGCCGACTGGCGTTTGCCAGCCTGATGTGGATGGCGCTGCTGGGTTCCTACATTGTTGTGGCCCAAGGACCCGATACTCGTGATCCTCAGGTGATGGCGCGCATCCTCACGCATCCGCCCTCGCCGGAATACCAAGTGCGGTTGGGTGGAGACCTGGACAAGAACCGGAATTCGATGCTGAATATTTTATTGGCATCCAAGTAATCAAGATCCACGAACGGTCCGATGACGAGTGCTCACGTCGCGTTCTATAAAGGCAAGATCTTCGGAGTCCTCTTCGTGGTATTCATCTGCGGCGTCGCGGCGGGTGGCGTGGGCATGAAAGCCTATCTGGAACACACGGCAGCATCCCGGACCCAAACAGGTTTTCACCCGGACAGCCCCCGCTTGGCGGTGGAACGCCTGAAGGAAGAACTGGGGCTCGACGACAAGCAATTCTCTGAAGTCCATAGCGTCTTGGATGAATGCATCATGCAGGAGGCGGACATGTTATCCCGTATCGAGAGTCTTCGCTCGGATGGCCGCGCCCGTATCGAGATGATCCTCAACGACCAGCAGCGGGAAACGTTCCGCAACCTTCTTCTCAAAGCCTCAGACCGCCAGTAAACGGGCTTCTCGCCTCTCTTCACACTTGGCTTTCGTTCCACTGGAGTAGATGCCCATTCGACAAGTGCGGGTGGCAGCGAACTTCCCATAGGGATCATCGACCGGGCGTTAGACTTGTACACGATGAAGCCCGAACCCGCTCCCATCGATCCGTCCCGTCTCCCGGAACTGGCGATGCAAGTCATGTCGAACGCCAGGTTCCCGATGCTCGCAACGATGGACGGTGATCAACCGCGCCTGCGTCCTGTATCGCCGGTCAGAACGGACGGATTCACGGTCTACGTGGCATCACTGCGGCGCTACCACAAGACCACGGAACTGGTATCCAACCCCAAGGTCGAGCTCTGTTACCTGGACGACGGTCATGACCAAGTTCGGATCACCGGGACGGCCGAGGTTCTTACCGACCTACTGGTGAAGCAATCGATCTGGGACGAGAACCGGCTGATGAGGCAGTTCCTGGGAACGCTCGACAACCCCGAGCTGATCATCTACCGTATCAAACCCCACAACGTCCGCTACATGCAGGAATGGGCGCTTGCATACCACGAAGTCCCTCTTACGGAGCGTGCTGACGAAGTATGACACGGCCCAGTCTGAGGAACCGGTAGCGCAAACCTCATACGAGATCAGCGTCGTGTCCTCGTAGAGACCACAGGCCCGGAATGTCAGTGCGTCATCGAATAGACGATGTAATTGATGGCCAGCCGATAGGCCATCGCCGTGTAGCGCTCGGGGTAATGCGGCCAGTCGGCGTGTTCCCAAGCATCGCCGAGGTCCATGTTGTGGTTGATCAGCATCATCAGTCGTCCATCGTCGTCGTACACGCCGCGCCACTGCGGAATGATGCCGTCGTTCTCGTGTGTGCGTCCGGTATACAGCATTTGGACGCCAGGGATCTGCTCCCCAGGCTCCAGGTCGTAGAGAACGTGGAAAACCTCGTCAGCCGGATCGAGGTCAACGACCGGCCGGTCCGGGAAGATCTTGCGCAGGCCCCGCATGAACATGGCCCACTCGTAGGTACCATGGAAATCGTCGAAAATGATGAATCCGCCGCGCAGCAGATACTCCCGCAGACCGTCCGCCTCCTCATCGGTGAGCGCCCAATGGCCCGGCTCCACGACGTAGATCCACGGATACTCGAACAGACCCTCCGAGGCCGCGTGCACATAGACTTCCTGCGAGCGTGAATCGATGTTGGAAAGCCTTCGCAGCCCCTGCAGGAAGTGCCTCTCGGCCGCGGGAGAGTCGATCATCCACGGCCGATCACCCTCGATCCTCATTCCGTAAGGGTCGGAGTAGGCCAGCCGGGCGAAGTAGAATTCCGCAGGCTTGTCGCCGTCCGCGGGCGGCTCGATCAGCGACATCTCAGGAGGGAAAGGAACACCTCGATAGCTACGTTGAGCCAGCAGAACGCAGCAGGCACACAGCAATCCGGCGAGTCCCCAAGACACCCAGCGGAACGGTACGATAGCCATCGCGTTTCAAGAATAACACGCACCCTTCATGGCTTATGACGTGTGGATGTGTGCTTTCGTTCATGCGGGGCCGAATTGATCCAGCATGACATCGAGCCATCGACATCGATCGGGCAGACTCTTTGGTTGTTTGGTTTGACTTGCCGGAGCTGTTGCGCGTAGAATTCTTTTAGGGCTGTCTAAATAAAATATTCAATATGCCTTCAGAAGCCGTCGACAACTACCTCAAGGCGATCTACGAGATCGCGGGCGACGACGGGCGCGCTTCAACAGCATCGCTGGCGCGCAAGCTGAGCGTGGCCCCGGCGTCCGTCACGGGCATGCTCCAGAAGCTCGCCGTGCGTAATCCCGCGCCCGTGGAGTACGAGAAGCACCACGGGGCACGGCTGAGCGATCACGGCAAACAGCGAGCACTGGAGGTCATTCGCCATCACCGGCTGATCGAGCTGTTCCTCCATCGCATGCTCGGCTATAGCTGGGACGAAGTGCATGACGAAGCCGAACGACTGGAGCACGCCATCTCCGAGCAACTCGAGGACCGCATCGCCGAACGGCTCGGCGACCCCGAAGTCGATCCCCACGGGCATCCGATTCCGCGCAAAGACGGCACAATCCCGCCAAGGCGCGACCTGAGCCTGCTGGATCTTTTCGTCGGCGCGAAGACGATGGTCTCGAGGGTATCGGACAATGACCCGGAGATTCTGCGCTATCTCTCCGAACTCGGCATTACACCAGGAACGACGCTGCACCTTACGGAAAGAGCGCCGTTTGACGGACCACTGATGCTGGAAGTCGGCCCGGACAAAGAGAAACATGCATTGGGGCCCCGTGTCGCCGGCGAGATTCGCGTCGTGCCGCCCGCAGCGAACGGAGAAACGACGGGCTGACGGCGATGACCGACTCAATCTCGGTATGGCTGCTGTCACTTCTGCTCCTCGCTCTCGCAGCGGCTTGGCCCAACGTGGGTTTGTGGGCTCAATGGAAGCGAAGCCTCGCGCAGCGGGACCGGCGGTTGTTCGAGGATGCACTCAAACACTTCATCACTTGGGAACACCGCAGCCAGGCCGCCACGCCAGAATCCCTTGCCGGTGCGCTGGCCCTCTCACAGCGGCGCACGCTCGATCTGATCGTGCGCATGGAGACACGCGGGCTTGTGCGCAGTGACACCGGCGCATTGACCCTCACGCCCGAGGGCGAACGCTGGGCACTGCATGTCGTGCGTGCGCATCGACTCTGGGAGACCTACCTGTCCGATGACGCGGGCATGCCGATGGAAAGAGTGCACCGGGCGGCCGAGATCGCCGAGCATCAACTGTCGGCGGAGAACCTTGACCAGTTGGATGCGCACCTGGGCCATCCCGAGAGCGACCCGCACGGCGATCCGATCCCTACCGTCGAGGGCGCCGTCAAGCCGCTGGACGCAGTGGCCCTCACAGAATGGCCGCAGGGCGAACCGGCCCGCGTCGTTCACATTGAGGACGAGCCGGATGTCATCTTCCGCCAAATCGTCGCAGCCGGTCTGCGTCCGGGTTCGACGATCCGCATTCTGGAAAACTCGCCGCAGAGGCTTGTCGTCAGCGACGGCAGCGCCGAACACCGCTTGGCGCATGTCGTCGCCGCCAACATTCAGGTCGCCGAGGCTCAGCGCGCAACAAGACCGACAGGCACACGGCGATTGTCGGAACTGCGAGCGGGCGAGGCCGCCGAGGTCTTCGAGCTTGACGTTTCATGCCGTGGATTCAGCCGCCGCCGTCTGCTTGATCTCGGTATGACACCCCAAGCCCGTGTCGAAGTCGCACTGGACAATCCCTTCGGCGATCCACGCGGTTTTCGCGTGCGCGGCACGACCATAGCGCTCCGCAAACAGCAAGCCGACAAAGTCTGGATCAAGACACAGAAGGTTTCCCATGACCCAGAGAGCGCAGCCGAGGTGACTCACGCATGACACCCACAGCCGCGGCGTACTCGAATTGCGAAACCTGTCCCGCGCACGCCCAGCTCGCGCAGATGGGCGTTTCGCTCGGAAAATTCGACTACTTGGTCGCCCTTGCCGGGAATCCGAACACCGGCAAGTCATCGGTTTTTAACGCGCTCACCGGCCTGCGGCAGCACGTCGGCAATTGGACCGGCAAGACCGTCATGCGCGCCGAAGGCGGCTACGCCTTCCAAACCCTTCGATACAAGCTCGTCGACCTCCCGGGGACATATTCGCTGCTCTCGGCTTCCGAGGACGAGGAGATCAGCCGCAACTTCCTCCTCTTCGGGAGACCCGACTGCACCGTTGTCGTCGTAGACGCTACGGCGCTTGAGAGAAATCTGAATCTCGCTCTTCAGGTGATGGAAATCACCGATCGAGTCGTCGTCTGTGTCAACTTGATGGACGAGGCACGGCGCAAAGGCATCGAGGTCGACGTCCGAAGCCTCTCTCGTGATCTCGGCGTGCCCGCCGTACCTACTGTCGCGCGTACGAAGGAAGGCCTGCACGAGTTGGTGCAGACCATCGCCGACCTGATTTCCGGCGCCGTCATCTCGAAGCCGGTCCATCCGAGTCACCCACCGGAACTCGAAAGCGCTGTCGATGAACTGGTCCCGCTGATTGAACAGTCCGCGCCCGGCCTCCCAAACGCCCGCTGGGTTGCGCTGCGACTGCTCGATGGCGACCACAAAGTCCGGCAGGCGCTGTTGTCGGGCGAGTTGGCCGATCTCGAATCCCAGCAATCCGCCCCTATGGAAGAGATCAGCAGCGTAGTCGCCCTCCAAGGACGCCAATGACAGCAAAGGTCGCCGATCCTAAGACCGTCCTGCTTCGCGCGGACCACTTGCGCCGCCAGATCGGCGATGACTTCCGTGACCGCATCGTCTCATCCCTCTACGCCGACGCTCGGCGGATCGCCGATCGGTCGGTCCGCGTCGGCGCGGAGCAGAAATGGGATTGGGATCAGAAAGTCGACCGCATCGTCACCTCTCCGGTGCTCGGGCTGCCCATCATGCTCGGCATCCTGGCGCTCGTTTTCTGGATCACGATCGTCGGTGCGAACTATCCGTCACAGATGCTGGCTGAGTTCTTCTTCGTGGTGGAGAGCACGGCTGTTGCTCTCTTCACCGACTGGGGCGTGCCCGCCTGGATAACGGGTTTTATCTGGAACGGCGTTTTTCGCGGCCTCTCGTGGGTAGTGAGCGTGATGCTGCCGCCGATGGCGATCTTCTTCCCGCTGTTCACCATTCTGGAGGACCTCGGCTATCTACCACGCGTAGCCTTCAACCTGGACTGGCTCTTTCGCAAATCGGGCGCCCATGGCAAGCAGGCGCTGACAATGGCGATGGGCTTCGGCTGCAACGCCGCAGGCGTCACCGCAACGCGCGTGATCGATTCGCCGCGCGAGCGGCTGATCGCTATCCTGACGAACAACTTTGTTCCCTGCAACGGCCGCTTCCCGACGTTGATCATGCTCGCGACGATCTTCGTGGCGGCTGCGTTCCCGCCGGCGTTCGCATCGTTCGCTGCGGCTGGAGCGGTTGTCGGGGTGGTCCTGATCGGAGTCGGCTTCACGCTGCTCGCTTCCTGGCTACTCGCACGGACCGTACTGCAAGGCGAAGCCTCGGCATTCACCTTGGAACTGCCTCCTTACCGCCGTCCGAGTATCCTGCGTATTCTCTATACGTCGCTGATTGACCGCACTATCTTCGTGCTCTGGCGAGCGATCATGACCGCTGCCCCGGCGGGCGCCGTGATCTGGATACTGGCCAACATCAATATAGCCGGAGTCAGCCTGGCTCAGCGTTCAGCCGATTTTCTCGATTTGCTCGGTTTTGCCATCGGTCTCGACGGCGTAATCCTGCTGGCATACGTTATCGCCATTCCGGCTAACGAAATCGTCGTCCCGACGATGCTGATGATCTACATGGGTGTCGGCATGATGTCGGACGTCACATCGTACGGCGAGATCCGCACGCTGCTGGTCGAGCAGCAGGGTTGGACCATGCTGACTGCGATCAACCTGATGCTCTTCTCGCTCCTCCACAACCCCTGCGCGACCACGATCATCACCATCTGGAAAGAGACCCGTAGCGCCAGGTGGACCACCATCGGCGCCCTGATGCCGCTGGCCTTCGCCTTCGCCGTCACCTTCGCGGTGGCAACCCTTTGGCGCATCTTCGCCTGACCGACTGCGACATTCCCGCTTCTCCTCACCGCACCCGGCAAGAGAGGGGTGGTAAATCGGCGTCCTGTACCGAATGATGCGGCTTCACCTGCTAAACTCTTCCTCGCAAACCACCAGCGAGGAACCCCATGCCCCCCTCTAACAAAACCCGTCGTGACCTGCTCGGTACCCTGATCATCGCCGGCGCAGGCGCCACAGCGCTGCGCCCCCGCGCCGCCGCTGCCAAAGCCAAAGTCGACGACAAAAAGATCATCAGCATGCGGCCGCATCTCTACCACGGCTGGCCGACGCTGGCGCGGCGTGAGGACGGCGAGTTGCTCGTTGTGTGTTCCGGAGGCCGGGAAGCGCACGTCTGTCCCTTTGGCTGGGTCGAGATCATGCGCTCGAAAGACGACGGACAGACCTGGGGCTGGCCGCGCGTGCTGATGGACACGGCGATCGACGACCGCGACGCCGGCGTGTGCGAAACGCCGCAAGGGTCGCTGCTCGTCACGACGTTCACCTCGCTCGCCTACATCGACTATTTCAAGGAGGCCAAGCCGGGCGCCAGTGGCCGCTTCACCGACTGGACCGAGAAGAAAATGGCCGCTTGGCAGGCGGCTCACGCCCGTACTTCCGCCGCCGCGCGGGAGCGTATGCTGGGCACTTGGATGCTGCGGTCGAGCGATGGCGGCGTAACTTGGTCCGCGCCGTACCGCGTGCCGGTGAACAGTCCGCACGGCCCGATCCCGCTGTCCGACGGGCGTGTGATCTACGCCGGCAAGCGCCTCTGGCATGAGAAGAAGCGCATCGGCGTCGCCGAGTCGCACGATGACGGAAAGACTTGGCGCTGGCTCGCCGAGATCCCGACGCGTGACGGCGATGACTTCACCGAGTACCACGAGCTTCACATCGGCGAGGCGGCCAACGGACACCTGATCGCGCAGATCCGTAACCACAACAAAAAGAACGAACGCGAGACGCTGCAAACCGAATCCGACGACGGCGGCCGGACCTGGTCCACTCCGCACTCCATTGGCGTGTGGGGACTGCCATCACACCTGCTGAGTCTCCGCGACGGGCGCATGCTCATGACGTACGGCTACCGCCGCGAGCCCTTCGGCAACCAAGTGCGCCTGAGCAAGGACAACGGCCGAACCTGGTCTGAGCCCATGACCATCTCCGACGACGGAGACGCCGGCGATCTCGGATACCCGTCAACCATCGAGCTGGACGACGGCTCTCTTGTCACCGTCTGGTACGAGCGCCTGAAAAGCTCACCATACGCCGTCCTGCGGCAGGCTAACTGGCGTTTGCCGGCGTAAGGTCTCGATGGGCTTGCCTGTCTCGGCCATCCGCAAACTCCTCCCTGGCGGTTGCAGACAGCAGGCTCGAAGAGGGTAACGGGTTGGACTGAACGTCGAGCGTAGCTGCATTCGCTTTGCACTGAGACCGCTATATCAAGCCCCAAAGACAAACTCCAACGTTCAAGAGGGCAACGGCAATGACTTTCGTTCAAGGCCCTCCCCTTCACAGTCTTGTAAGTCATGTAGACCCTCCTTCGTGTCTACCTGGGAACGAAGGGGGCGGGAATTGTTCTCGAGCCAGTGCATCAAAGAAGCTCACAGTCATCGCGTAGCGGGCTCGAAAACGAGGTTCTCCTGCAGCTCCCTCCTGCCAAAGCAGGCTTTTTATTGTCCTACTTGACATTGAGTTGCATGTTTGGTAGCTTGGACAAGTCGGGGTCGTATGGGCCATCCGGCTTATATGTTCCTGAATACCCACGAAAACAGGTATTGGAGAATGATTATGGTCAAACACTGCGTCTCTGGGCAAGGAGAGGTGAGTGACAAGTATCGCAGTCATGTTGCATTTGCCAAGCAGATGAAACGGCCCCTTCGAGGGCTCCGCCTAGCCGCGATGGTTGCCATCTCGGCAACCATGCCCGCTACCGCCGAACCGCCTAAGTTCGAGCCGAGCCAGGACGCGTCCGCGCTACTGGAAGCGGCCCGAGAGCATCGTGAGGTCTTTCACGAGAACTTCCCGGGCTGCCGGAGCGATCTGTTGATCCATGTCGATGGAGAAGCGCATCGCGGGTCGATGCTATTCAAGCCTCCGATCACGCTCGAAGTGCAACTTGACGACAAAGAGTTGCGCAAGGAAGTGAAACGCACGATCAAATCCATGCTGTCGCATCGGATGGCGTCGAACAATTCCTCCCGGCAAAAGAAGCCTGTGGCTTTCGGGCCTGAAGACCACCATCCGCTGGGCCGCAAGATTCTCATCGGCGACAAGTATTCCTCGAGCTATCGCATTCACGACAATCAGATCCTCGAAGTCGACCGCCAGATGGATGAAAAGCGGTTGTTGATCAGCGTTCTTGATACGGAGAAGACCACCACGGGGCGCTATCTGTCGCGCCACTTTTTCGTAACCGTGTTCGATCGCGCCAGTGGATCGGTCAAGTCGGCGTCAGCCTACACGGACGCTTATCAGAAGCTCGGGAACAGCTACTTTCCGAAATCGAGACGCATCGTCAGTGCAGGGAAAGGGAAGACCCGAACACTGAAAATTGATTGGTTGGATGTGCAGCTCATGCAAGGCGAGGAATGATAGCGTCTTGCAACTGAGGCGAAGACGCTGCGGCCTCGATTACCCGTCTTAGACGCAGCGCCTCGCCTCCTTTGGCTCAGCCGCGAGGAAAGTCCAAGCGACCGGTGCTTCAGTCGATTATAGCGAATGCCCTCCGGACTCCCCTACGGCTGAATGAATGGGCGTGGCCTTTCGGCCGCGTGGGATTGTTCAACAAAAAACCTGTGGCGGCTCGTCTACCACAGACAGATGACGGAGGGTGTGATGAAGAAGGTTTCTTGTATCTGCGGGGTGCTGCTTCTCCTGGCTTTGCAGGCACTCCCGATGTGGTCCGCGCCGACGGAAAGCCAAGTGATCGCGGGCCGAGTCGTCGACGAGACCGGCGGCGCGCTCGCAGGCGCTAATGTTTTTATCAGGGATCTCAAGACCGGGCTGGAATTTTCGACCGTCGCCAACGGCGAGGGCGCTTTTGAGGTCGCGGTTCGTCCCGGGAAGTACCGTGTCACGGCAACCCGTGCCGAGTTTGCCCATCAAACACAGATCGTAGAGGTGCCATCGCCGGAGGCGCAGAATCTGCTGGCAACACTCACACCAGCGCCGCTGGCGCAACAGGTCGTCGTCAGTGGTTCACGGGAGGAGGAACTCATCGAGAACTCGGTGGCGAAAGTGGATGTCGTTTCCAGCACGATGATCAAAGACTCGGGTTATGAGCGTGTCAGCGACCTGCTGTCCGAAGAGCCCGGAGTGGTCGTTCGAAGCGGTTCTTCCGGGAATCGCTCGGAAACGCAGATTCAGGGTATCGACTCCCGCCAATCGCTTGTGCTGATCGACGGTTATCCCATCGTCGGGGCGAGGGGAATCAAGCGTGGCATCCTCAACATGGACCGGCAGTCGGCGGGCCGGCTGGAGCGCATCGAAGTGGTCAAGGGCGCGTCATCGGCACTCTACGGTTCCGAGGCGATCGGCGGCGTAATCAACTTGATCACACGCGAAGCGAAACGAAAGTTTGACGGCAACGTCACGACTTCGGCGAGCAGTTTCAGCGGAGTGGATCTGCGCGGGGATGTGGGCATTCGGCACCAAGGCTGGCATGGCTTCTTCGACGTCGAGCGCCACAAGCGCAATCCCTATCGCCTGATTCCCGACAGTTTCGATACGACGGCAGCGGGCTTCCACCGATACGACTACTTCGGCAAGATGGGCTACGACTTCTCGGAGAGGCTCAAGGTGGGATTGATGGCGAATGCCTTCGACAATGACGAGCTCGGCAGGTTCTTCGGCGAGTTCGGGCCGCAGACGACCGCGACGAAAGACAGCGCCCAGAACTACGGCCTCAACCTCGACCTGGGACTGACCCCGGTCACGCAGTGGACCTTCCGCGGCTACTACGGCAAGTACGACGAAAGCTCGAGGATCGCCGTGCTTGCGATGCCCGGACACATCGACACGAACGCGAACCTCAATCAGCGACTCTATCGGCTCGAGACGAACATCTCGCACGTCTGGGGTTCGCGACAGCTTGTTCAGGGCGGCTTGGAGTGGAACCAGGACAACTATCGCGGCTACAACCGCGTGGTCGGTGACAACGCCGGCCAGCAGATCTCCATGGTTGATACCTGGTTCAACGACCGTATCGAGATACACCCGCGCGTCAGCTTGACCCTGGGAGCCCGTTGGAACGATCACTCGCTGTATGGAGATAACTTCGTGCCGCGTGCGGGCGCCCTGGTGCGGGTTACCGACAACCTGCGCCTGCGGGGCTCTTGGGGCCGCGGGTTCCGCGCCCCGGATCTGGGGCAGCTCTATTTCCGCTTCCTCAACCCGACCAACTTTTATCAAGTGATCGGGAACCCCAGCCTAGTTCCGGAGACATCGACGACGAATCAGGTCGGCTTCGACTACCGGCTGGACCGTATCCGCTTCAGCGGCGCGTATTTCCGGAACGACATCAAGAACCTGATTCAGGCCGACCTGATCGGCAGGCCGAGCACTCCCCAAGCCCTCCGTGGACTACTCAACGCCTTCAACATCGATTCGGCTTTCAATCCAGGATTGCACCGGTTGTTTTATCTCTACCGCAACGTGGACAACGTGTACACGACTGGGGTCGAGAGCAAGGTGGAGATGAATCTGACGCGAGGTCTGATCGTCTCTTCCAGCTACACCTACCTCGACGCCCGTGATAAGGAAACGAAGGCGTTCCTGAGTCAACGGCATCGTCACCACGGCAACTTCCGCGTGTGGTGGTCTACGAGCCGCTGGGGCGGCCTGCGGACTAACTTCCGGGGCACGTACTTCAGCAAGTGGCCGATTGCGGGGCGCAGCGGCAGCTTCATTGGCGACGCATATCAGGTATGGGATTGGTACATCGCCAAGCCCGTGGCCGTGGGAAGCGAATTCTACTTTGCGCTAGACAACCTGTTCGATTCGACGGACTCCAATCTCCAGACCGCCGATCCGTCTTTCTTCCGGGCGGACCCCGGCCGCACATTCCGAGTCGGGATGCGCTGGAACTTTGGTAGGGATTAGCAAATGGCATGAAAGTCCGCCTTGATGACCGAACCTATTTGTGCGTTCTGCTCGGCTCGCTTCTGGCGCAGGCCGTGGTGATGGTTTTTCTGGCGTCACTGGGACATCTTCAGTCTTCGACGACTTTGATTGGCGTGTTTTGAAACATCATGCAGCATAAACCCGTCGTTCTCGCACGTTATGACCGCTTCGGTTCCGTGACCCGCTGCTTGCACGGCTGCATCCATGTGCAGCTCGGGGTCACGAGTTTGACGCTCACCGAGGGGCAGTATCTACGCTTTGCAGCGATGATCAACGATAGCGCCGCCAACTTCGAGCTCTTTCGTCACTCACAATCGGAAATCGACCATGCTGGAGGCGGATAAGCGCTGAAACAGGCGGGGCGATAGAAGAAAGGACAATCCCTTCGATGCGAGTTTCCGGTTCCCCATTCACCTTCTCTCGCCGGGCATTCCTCAGCGCAGTCTGCGGTCCGGTCGCCGTCGCCGGGACCCGCTGGACGCAGTTCCGCGGTGATGGAGCGAGTTCCGTGGGTGCTGACCAGAGGCTTCCTCTGGAATGGTCCGACGATAAGAATGTCGCATGGAGCGTAGCCACTCCGGGTTACGGTCAATCGAGTCCGGTCGCTTATGAAGACAAGGTCTTCGTGACAAGCGTCGAAGGCGCTCAGAAGGAGACGCTCATGCTGGCCGCGCACAATCTCTCTACCGGCAAGAATCTGTGGATGTATCACGGCAGACCGGGACAGTCCATCGAAGACTCCAATATGGTCAGCAAAGCGGCTCCGACCCCGGCGGTGGACGCGGATGCGGTCTACGCGTTTTTTGAAACCGGAAACTTAGCGGCCATCGATCACATTGGAAAGCTCAAGTGGGAGCGGCAACTTACCAAGGAGTTCGGGGAATTCGGAGGACGCCACGGGATCGGTAGCTCGGTCCGCCTCTGTGGCTCGGGCCTGTTGGTGTTGGTGGCTCACGACGGGCCGTCCTACCTGCTCTGCACCGATCGCGGAACCGGCGAAACCGTCTGGAAGGCGGATCGCCCGAATGGCGTTAGCTGGAGCACACCCAGCATCGCCAAGCACGATGGCCGTGAGATCGCGCTTGTCAGTGTGGGAAGGCGCGTCGACGCCTACGATACCGCCGACGGCTCGTTGCTGTGGACCCTGGACGGACTCGAAGGCGCGTTCATCGCCTCTCCGACCCCCATCGCCGGCGGAGCGATCATCGGATCGAGCCGCAAGGCGCATTCCGTAGCCATCCGTTTCGGCCCGAATGCGAAAGCGATGCCGGAGATCGTCTGGCGAGCCACGGAGGCTGCTTCGTATTTCAGTTCCCCGCTTGTACATCAGTCGCGGGTTTACATGGTCAGCAAGGCCGGCGTGGCCTTCTGTCTCGATATCGAATCTGGAGAGGAGATCTGGCGTTCCCGACTCGAAGGACCAAATTGGGCCTCTCCGATCGGCTTGAAGGATCGAGTCTACTTCTGCGGCGTCAACGGCGTGACGGAAGTCATCAAGGCGGGTGCTTCATTCACACGGATCGCCAGAAACAGCCTGTCTGAAGAGAGTCGCCTCTACGGGACGGCCGTAGCCGAGGACTGCCTTCTACTGCGCTACGGTCGGCGATTGATCAAGGTATCAGCCGGCTGAACAAGCCTCTGGACGTCTTCCCTTCCGGGTTCAACGTCGAAGTGAACCACGATCCAGAAGGAAGGAGACTTCATGCAGTTCTACATCGATTGCATTCTCGAATTGCTCGAGGCTCCCCATCTCAGCGACGAAGACTGGCAGGACCTAGACGACTTGTCCCAACGGCTTGTTGATGGTTTCGAGCGAGTGCGCTCATTCAAAGAACGGCGACAAGGTTCGTCCGCGGCGAGTTTGCTGGACGGGATCTACCAAGCGTCATTGAACCTGCGAGGAAGCCTCACTGAGAGAGACGCGAACGTTGCTTTTCACAACGCAACCTCACTCAGAGCACAAGTGTCCCGTGTGAGGGAGAGGCGCTGAACTGCACACCCCCGAGCGGCTGTCAATAGTCTGGAATACACTCGAAACTGCATCGGTAGCTAAACCATATAGACGGTGTTTCAGGCAAAAGCCAGGTTCACACCAAGCGCGCCAACAAAGAGCGGGTCCGGATCGAAGACGCGATCTTGGCGCTGGAAACTTCGGGGGAATGCCGCCGAGAAGGACTCACGGCAGCCATTACGACTCAGGGCGGCACTGGCTCGGCGCAGTCGCTCCTGCTTGCTGACGGAATAGAAGAGGCGGCTTCTCTTGCGTTTCGAGAACGGCGACCTCTACAATAAAGCCGAAAGGGCTTACTGGGGGCGCGTTTCCAAAGTGGGCGAATGCCCACTTTTTTATTGCGCCCAAAAGTGGCGGACCCATGGCTTGGGCGCACGAGCGGGTTCAGCAGGAGATTCACAAGATTGCGGAAAGGGTCGCCTCGTCGACGGGGTTGGAAATTGTCGATATCGAACTGCGTGGAGGGCCGCGAAACGGTGTCCTCAGAATCTTCATCGACTGTCCGGAGGGAATTACCCATATGGATTGCGAGGAGGTTTCACGGCAGATCGGGCCGATTCTCGATGTGGAGGATTTGATGCCCGGACCCTACCGACTCGAGGTATCGTCTCCAGGACTGGATCGCAAGCTGATGAAGCAATCCGACTACGAGCGCTTCGCCGGAAAGAAGGCACGTATCAAGCTTCGGCTCCCGATGGAAGGTCGGAAGCAATTTACGGGCCGCCTGCGAGGCTGCATCGAAGGTGCTGTGACCGTGGAGAGCGCGGGAACCCTAAGGCAGTTTCGCCTGGAAGATATCGAGCAAGCGCGTCTTGTCGTGGAACTCTGAAGGCCGACCTTTTCTTTTTCGAGGGCAAAATGGAGAATCTTTTCGGTCAAATCGAGGATTTGAGTCGCGCCAAGGGGATCGATCCCCAAGTCGTGATCGATGCCCTCAAGGACGCGATCGTAGTCGCCGCGCGTAAGTATTACAAGGCGGGCGAAGAGTTGGTCGCTGATTATAACGGCCACTCGGGCCAAGTCGAAGTGTACGCCGTCAAGATCGTTTCCGAGCTCGTAGCCAATCCGGCTCGGGAGATCAGCGTGAGCGCCGCCCGTCGCTTCCGGCCTGACGCCTCGATCGGAGAGGAGATCCGATTCCGAAAAAAAACAGATGGTTTGGGACGCATCTCCGCCCAGCTTGCAAAACAAGTGATTTTCCAGAAGATCCGCGAGGCCGAGCGGGAAACGATCTTTAACGAGTTTTCGGATCGCATCGCCGAGATCGTACCGTGCACCGTCAAGCGCATCGAAGGGCCTGACCTGATCGTTGACATCGGGCGGACGGAGGCTCGACTTCCACGGCGCGAACAGTCGCGGCTTGAAAGCTTCTCTCCCGGTGACCGGATTCGCGTCGTGATCAAGAATATTGAAAAGGCAGGCCGCGGACCGGCCGTCATCGTTTCACGAGCCTCCGAAGAATTGGTCAAAACGCTCTTCGAACAGGAAGTTCCTGAGATCTACGACGGAACGGTCAAGATCATGGCCTGCGGTCGCGAAGCAGGCGAGCGCACCAAGATCGCCGTTCAGTCGAGCGATCGCGATGTGGACGCTGTCGGTGCCTGCGTCGGCATGAAGGGCATGCGCGTGCAGTCGATCATCCGAGAACTGCGAGGCGAGAAGATCGACATCATCGAATATTCCGAGGAACCGGTTGAAATGGCGACACGCGCACTGAGCCCCGCGAAGATCAGCCGTGTAACGGTCATCGACCCCCTCGCACGCCACCTTGAAGTGATCGTCGAGGAGACCCAACTCTCGCTGGCCATCGGGAAGAAAGGCCAGAATGTCCGCTTGGCCGCCAAGCTGATGAGTTGGCGGATCGATATCAAGAGCGAAGACGAAAAACGCCAGGAAGTCGAGTCCGCTATGGCCGCGATGGCGGGTTCCGGTACGCCGGTCAGCACCTTGATCGAACACGGCTTGGGCGAGAATCTCGTGGACAAGCTTCTGGAAGCGGGGTTAGCAACAGTCGAGCGGATCGCCGACATGACGCCCGAGCAACTCGAGGAGATCCCTGGCATCGGGCCGGAAATGGTCGAGAAAATCACGCTCTCCGTTGGGGCTTATTTTGGACAGTTCGAGTCGAGAGAACCAAGCCTCACGCCCCCCGGACAGGAGACAGTCCCTGAAGAACCAGTTGTGGCTCAGGAACCAGAGCTAGTCATGGCTGACTCTACGACGGAGACCGATGCGGTCATGCCCGGCTTGCCGGTTGAAGGTGTGGATGGGGACGATGACGGATTTGAAGACGACGACATCGATTTTGATAACATGGACGTGGATTTGTCCTTCACTACCAACAAAGTGGAGAACGAATTCATCCCCTCCGACACGGAGAGTGGCGAGACCCAACTCCAGCACTCCCCGGTTGTCGAATCAACACCACCAGTCGAGGATGATGTCCATGACAACCTAACGGCGAAGGAGTCCGACCGGTCTTGAGTAAGACGAAAAAAACGCGGATCAACGAGCTGGCCCGCGAGCTCGAAGTCAAAGCACAGGCGATCCTCGATATCCTGCCGAAGGTCGGAGTCGTCGAGAAGAAGACCCATTCGAGCTCCATAGAAGAGGATGCCGCCGATAAGATCCGCGAACACTTTCGCCAACAGAATCAAGCTCGTCAACATGCTGGAGAATCGAGGGACGAGCCCCCGCCCGACAAGAATGTAACCCCCCGACGTTTCACGGATGCGCTACCGGCATCAAATCGGTTTGCTTCGCGGCCCGTGGTTTCGCGACCTGTTAAGCCTTCGATTCCAACCGGATCGCGAGCCACGCCCCTGCGCCCACCCGTGCAAGCCTTACGGCCGCCTCTGAAACCGGTCCGCCCGGTGATTCCTCCCGTTATTCCGAAGACTACGCCGATCAAGCCCGTGACGCCTTCACCGGCAAGCGCCACGCAACAAAGACCGGCAGGGGGCCCAGGACATCCGGTCAAGCCGATTCCGAGACAGGCACCGAGTTCGTTGGTTCCACAAGGTCGCAGTGCTCCGTTCAAAGCGGAAACCAGCGTGACAGCCTTACCCGGCGCACCTCTTCGCCCGCCCGTAGCAGGAGTTTCACCCGCGCCGTCACAGCCTCTAGCGCGTCTCCCGACCAAGCGAGCGGTGCGGCCACACCCAGCCCGTCCACAACCGCAGACTCCTACGCCGCAGAAGCCGGTACCCGGAAAGCCGATCTATGCGCGTGCGCGCCGACCCGGTGTACCCGGACCGATGCCGGGAGCGCGTTTCCCTGGCCCCCGAGTACCTCATCCGGGAACTCTACCCCCGCCCGGCCAGCCCGCGCGCCCCGCCGGACGCAGGCCTCCTCGGCCCGCTCAGCCAAGGACAGTCCGTGATCGCGAAGCGGAACGCGAAGCGAAGGTGCTTCGACGTCAGGCTAGTCGAGCACAGGCCGCTCCTCCGAAGGCGGTCAATACGGAGGTCACTGTCAGCGCCGGTACGACCGTCAAGGAACTGGCGGAGAAGCTAGGTATCAAAGCCAACTTGATCATCAAGACTCTTGTCGACCGTGGCCTGTTCGCGACGATCAACCAGACCCTCGACATGGAGATGATTCAGGATCTCTGTAAACACTTCGGCGCCACCGCCACCGAATTGAGCTACGAAGAAGAGACGATGCTCGAGTTGGAGGAGTCCCAGGAGACAGCCGACCTGCAAGTGCGTGCTCCCGTCGTCACGGTTATGGGTCACGTCGATCACGGAAAAACATCACTGTTGGACGCCATTCGTGAGACCAACGTCGCCGAGCGCGAGGCGGGTGGCATCACCCAGGCGATCGGCGCCTACCATGTCGAGCATGAAGGTCACCGCATTGTGTTCATCGATACACCAGGCCACGAAGCTTTTACACGCATGCGCGCGCGGGGTGCGCAGAGTACCGATGTCGTCATCTTGGTTGTAAGCGCCGACGACGGTGTAATGCCGCAAACGATCGAGGCGATCGATCATGCCAGGGCAGCGGATGTCCCAATTGTGGTTGCGATCAACAAGATCGACCTTGCCGGCGCCGACCCAGACCGTGTGAAGCAGCAACTGGCCGACCGAGGCTTGTTGCCGGAAGACTGGGGAGGCGACGTCGTGATGGTCCCGGTTTCCGCGGCCGAGAAGACGAACCTGAACCAACTCCTGGAGATGGTCCTTCTTGTTACAGACCTAAGAGAGTTGAAAGCTAACGCGAATCGGCCGGCTGTTGGCTTCGTTCTCGAGGCCAAGCTTGACCGTGGTCAGGGACCGGTCGCCACTGTTCTGGTTCGTAACGGCACGCTGCGCAACGGAGATCACTTCCTCGTGGGGTCAGTATTCGGTAAAGTGCGCGCCATGATCGATGACCGCGGAGCCAAGGTCAAAGAGGCCCCTCCGTCGACAGCCGTCGTAGTCCTGGGTCTCGAAGGTCTCCCGGATCCCGGTGACACTCTGCAGGTAGCAACGGATACGGATAAAGCGAAAAAAATCGTCGAGTACCGCGAAGACAAGGCCCGCGAGCAGGCTCTCGCGAAATCATCCCGCTTATCACTGGAACAGTTCCAGGAGCAGCTGCGCTCTGGCGATATCAAGGAACTGCCGCTGGTGCTGAAGTGCGACGTACAGGGCTCCATGGAGGTGCTTACGGACGCACTCAGGAATCTCGCGAACGAGAAGGTCAAGGTTAATTTGATCCACACCGGAGTCGGCGCGATTTCGGAATCCGACGTGCTGTTGGCCACCGCAGCTAACGCTGTCATTATCGGATTCAGCGTGCGCCCAGAACGAACTGCGGCCGTTGTGGCGGAGCACGAGGGTGTTGATATCCGCCTGCACACGATCATCTATGAGTTAATTGACGAGGTTAAAGCGGCAATGACGGGGCTGCTCGAGCCGATCATCAAAGAAACGATGCTCGGCCGCGCCGATGTCCTTGAGACCTTCCGTGTCAGCAAGGTCGGTACAGTTGCGGGCTGCCTCGTTCAGGATGGCCGCCTTACGAACAAGGCCGAAGTTCGTCTGTTGCGGGACAATGTAGTCGTTTACACAGGCAAGGTCGGTTCGTTGCGCCGCTTCAAGGATGAAGTCAGCGAAGTCCGCTCGGGACAGGAATGCGGCTTGGGTATTGCGAACTTCAACGACCTCAAGAGAGGCGACGTCATTGAGGCGTTTGTCACCGAGAAGGTGGCGCAAGAAGTCTTTGCCTGATGTCCGTCGTCGGACTGCTGACGCTTCAACTACACATCGAGCACGCTCATTCGCTTAAGGAGAAGCGGCACGTTCTGAAGGGACTCAAGGACCGCTTGCGGAATCGCTTCAACGTTTCCGTCGCGGAAGTGGATGGTCAAGACACTTGGCAGGCGTCGGTCGTCGCCGTCGTCATGGTCTCCAGAGACCGGCAGCGCGTGCAGAACCAGCTTGCGAAAGCCGAGAGTGAAGCGGAGCGGTTCCTCGGCGCTGACCTCATAGGCCGCGAAGTGGAGTTCCTTTGACGCGCATTGCTGCTCTGCTCTTGGTTTACTTTGTCTCTTTTAGCGATCGGCCATCCCTTGTCGCCGCAGCGGACGAACCAACTCCACATCAGCGCTACGAAGCGAGTGCGTCGATCATGGGGTCGACCTATACCATTGCCGCTTTGGGAGAGCACCGTGGCAATCTCGCATCGGCTGTTCGGGCGGCCTTCGATGAGGCGCGTCGCATCGACGATTTTCTGAGCAATTACAAGCCGAACAGCGAACTGAGCCGCATAAACCGCGATGCAGCGGGAGGCCCTGTTATTGTT
Source organism: Bryobacterales bacterium (assembly GCA_028819575.1). Taxonomy (GTDB): domain Bacteria; phylum Acidobacteriota; class Terriglobia; order Bryobacterales; family UBA6623; genus JAPPLB01. The sequence continues at coordinate 30,694 of JAPPLB010000093.1, forward strand.
TCGCAAGAAATGGCCGACCTCTTTTCGCGCTGCTTCAAGTACAGCCGTGCGAGTGAGGGTGCTTTCGACATCACGGTCGGCGCCCTGATGAAGGTTTGGGGATTCTATAGAGGCAGCGGTGCATTACCGGATGCATGGCAACTCGCCGCAGCGCGCAGCAAGGTCGGTTTCCAGAATGTCGAATTAGACCGTAGGAACTCGACCGTGCTCTTTCTGAAGAACGGAATTGAACTCGATCCCGGCGGTATCGGTAAAGGCTATGCAGTCGACCGGATGGCTGACATCCTTAGCAAGGCCGGCGTGTCCGCAGCTTTCATCAGTGCGGCTGGCAGCAGCATGTATGCGATCGGCGCGCCTCCTGACAAGCCCGATGGTTGGCCGGTCCGAATTCGAAATCCCGAGAATCCCGCCGTAACGTTGGAACAAATCCATCTCAGAGATCAATCGCTTTCAACGTCGGGCACGTATGAGAAGTTCTTCGAGGCTGATGGCCAGATCTACAGCCACATTATGGACCCCCGCACAGGGATGCCCGCTCGGGGTGTTGTGTCCGTGTCCGTTCTCGCGCCTTCTACTCTAGACAGCGAAGCCTGGACAAAAGCGTTCTTCGTGAATGGCCGAGATTGGTCGGTGAAGAACAGCCCAGAAGGCTTCCGGGTGTTCTTGTGCCAGGAAAGTCGGCCCTGCGGCTGGCTACCGTGAATAACAAAGAGGGCGGGTCGGATTGTTTTGCACACATCACGTGGGCCGTCCAGCCGAATGGGAAGGACGGAAATCCTGCTTGACCAAGCGAGCGCACAGGACAGATCTTGCCGCCTTTGGAAATCGCTGCCGCAATTCTCACATTCCCACAGCCACGACAAAGACATTCCTCTTTAGACGAGCCAGTGAGAAACTTCTACTGGGCAATCCAAGGGAACATCTCTATTAGGCCTTGACACGGTAGTCATCCCAGGAATTGACAATCCCGAAGTGAAAAGTTAGCTTACTTGCGATGAAGACTGTCGCCTCATCGAAGGGTCAGATCGTCATACTAGCCGAGATTCGCAATCTGGAGAACATCGAACTTGGCCAAGCGTTTGATATAGTTTGATACGGAACAAGTAGATTGAGGCGAATATCGACCTGCAGTTAACCCCAATAGAAGCAAGCCTGGTAGACAAGCTCCTATACCGTGCTATGAAGGCTTGGTTCGTGCCGGTCGAATCGGAGTCACTAACTCACTCGGATAACCATCATGACGCGTCTCGTCTATGCCAAAGCGCCGTGAGAGGCTATCAAGCCGAGACTGGATCTGAGGGTGATCGAGTGGTTGATGCGTACCGCACACAAGCAATTGATCCGGTAATCCTGGGAAAAGTTCGCTTCGGGACCTTTCTCATTCCATCCGAGCGAGGGCATCGGAATCTCCAGCCGCTATGCGGAGACCTCGCTGAGTCCCGGCCGAAGCCGTCCCATGTCGTCCAAGCCCATCACGGCAACGCTCCCGAGTCGTATCGCACTTCTGCGGTCGTCGGGGAGCAGTGCGCATCCTTCTGATCCTGTCACCAACTCGCAGAGCATATGACCTCTCGAATACAAGAAATGGAAAAAGGGACAACACCATGACCACGGGAAGGTATGTCCGGGGCCTGCTGCGATACGCAGTGGGCGCGTGGCTGGTTTTGGGCACGGGGCCTACAGCGGTTGGACAGCTTGATTTCCAATATCAGCGCGGCAACCTCACGAACCCGTTCTCAGGTGAGAGGTACTATACATCCATCCTAACCATCCAGCATGCAACGGGCTGGAAGTTGGGGGACAGCTTCTTCTTCATGGACATCATCGATGATGGCGGAAATGACGGTTTCAACGACAAGGACCTCTACGGCGAATGGTATCCAACCTTGAGCTTCGGCAAGATGACCGGCAAGCAGGTCAAGCTGGGGCCGATCCGGGACGTCGCGCTCATCGGCGGTATCAACTTCGACGCAGACGCTAATTTCTTCAAGTACCTGCCCGGCGTGCGGCTGTCCTGGAAGGTGCCGGGCTTCTTGTTCCTCAACACCGACATAACAGCCTTCATCGACGCCAACAGCGGCGCCGCCTCGGGCGGGGCTCCCCGTACGAGCAACAGCTTCATGGTCGACGCCAATTGGGCGCTCCCCTTCAAGATCGGAGGCCAATCATTCTCGGTGGCAGGCCATGCCGAGTACATCGGAGGGACGACGGACGAATTCGGCAACCAGAACCGGTGGTGGATTCTCGCGCAGCCACAGTTCACCTGGGATCTGGGCGCGGCGTTGTTTGGAGAGGCGAATCAACTGATGGTCGGAACGGAGTACCAGTTCTGGCGGAACAAGCTCGGCACGGCTCACCACGACAACGTATTACAACTGCTGGTGATCTGGCGGATCTGACGTGCCGGCACATGGACTGCAAAGCGTACGTGCCCTACAAGGGAATCATTCCGATCAACAGCGGATACCGAATCGTGTCGTCCGCCGAACGCGAACGACTCGAAACGGTTTTCTTACAGTACAACCTCGCTCAGCATCACTTGCCGGCCGACGCATTCGGCGATGGCCGCCTCGCCGCCGAAGGCCATTTTCTGAGCAAAGGTCCACCTTGCCTCCTGGACGGCCGAGACCGCAAGCGGCCGATAGCCGAAGCGAGCTATGCTATAGAACATTCTCGACCGCCAGTGCCCTGCATGCGGTAGGTCGACGGCGTCATAATGTGTTGTCACATCATAATGTGTTGTCACAATAAAAAATCATGAAAGGCAGGACTCGTTCACCTGAGCCTGCGGACGAGAGTAGAAGAAGAGATGAACGATACTCGGAACGGACAGTGGGTTCACCGGGCGCGCGGGGCACGCTGTGGCACCGCGGCGCGCACCGCGCTCGCGATGCTAGTGCTGCTGCTGTGCGCCCCGGCCAGCGCACAGGCGGCGAGCGACGAAACACAGTTCGTCTTCAACACGTTATCTTTCCTCCTCTGGGGCGGGCTGGTGATGTGGATGGCCGCAGGATTCACCATGCTCGAGTCCGGTTCGGTACGCACCAAGAACGCTTCCGTCATCTGTCTGAAGAATATCGGTCTTTACTCGATCGCGGGGATCGCATATTACGTCATCGGGTACAACCTGATGTACAGCGATGTCCAGGGATGGATCGGTTCATTCACGTTCCTCTACGGTCCGTCGGCCGACGAGATCGCGCTGCTGGGCGGTCAGCAGGAGGCACAGGCGGCCGTGATCGAGAACGGCTACTCCGTGATGTCCGACTGGTTTTTCCAGATGGTCTTCGTGGCGACCGCCGCCTCCATTGTCTCCGGTGCGCTGGCCGAGCGGGTCAAGCTGTGGTCCTTCTTCCTCTTCACGTTGGTGCTGACGGCGTTCATCTACCCGATCGTCGGCTCCTGGACGTGGGGTGGTGGTTGGCTGAACGAACTCGGGTTCCAGGATTTCGCCGGGTCGAGCATCGTGCACGGCACCGGGGGCTGGGCTGCGCTCGCGGGAGCACTGATCATCGGACCGAGGCGGGGCAAGTTCAAGAGCGACGGGACTGTCCGGCCGACGCCCCCATCCAGCATCCCGGTGGTGACCCTGGGTGTCTTCATCCTATGGTTCGGCTGGTTCGGCTTCAACGGCGGGTCGCAGCTTGCGCTGGGAACCGCAGCTGACGTGGTGGCGATGAGCCACGTGCTGGTCAACACGAACTTGGCGGGGGCCGCCGGCGTCATCGCGGCCATTGCTGTTTCGAGGCCGATTCTCGGGCGACTCGACCTGCTCGCCGGGCTGAACGGCGCCATTGCGGGACTCGTCTCGATTACCGCCGGTCCCGATATCGTCGAGCACCATTGGGCGATCATCATCGGAGCCATCGGCGCCGTTATCTGCACCGCCAGCATGAAGCTGCTGGAGAAGGTCAGAGTGGACGACGTGGTAGGCGCGGTGCCCGCCCACTTGTTCGCCGGCGCGTGGGGCACTCTCGCGACGTGCATCGCTGCCGGCGCCGACATCGGCGTTCAACTGCTTGGCGTGGCCGCCATCGGGGTTTTTGCGTTCGGAACTTCATTTCTGCTGTGGAAGGGGCTGGAATTGACGGTCGGCGCCCGGGTGTCGCAGCGAGTCGAGCAGCTTGGTCAGGATGTCGCGGATCTCGGGATCGAGGCGTATCCGGAGTTCGTGCTCATGCCGGAGCCAGACGACGATCCCGACGCCGCAGAGTGACGCATCGGGGGTTGGTCAGAAGATCAGAACACGGCGGTGGCGGACTGACGTGAGTCAAGGATCGGGATGATCTGATCGAAGCCACTGATGTGGAAGACTTCATGGATGTGGTCCTGCATCTCGCACAGGACCAGCTTCCCCTTGCTCGCGTTGAGTCTCTTCGCAGCGATGAGAAGCACTCGCATGCCGGAACTGCTGATGAAGGCCAGTCGGCTGAAATCGACGATCAGGTGTTGTTCGCCATTCCCGATGTGATCCATGATGATCGACTCGAACGTGCGCGCGTTCGCACTGTCGAGACGTCCGACAGGCAGCAGCACCAGAACCCCGTTGTCTCGTTCTTCCGCGACTTCAATATTCATCGATATACCTCTTCCTCGGGTCGGACTCGATTTCGTCTCGGTTATCCCGATGCCGGCTTGAGATCGTGCTCCAACGTTAAACGGTTCTTGCCTCCCACGAATTCGTAGGAAACGCGGTCGGCGAAGCTCTTGACCAGATGCAGCCCCAGGCCGCCCACCTCACGTCTCTCCAATGAAGACTCGGTGTCCGGTTCCGTGTCGATCGTCGGATCGAACATAGACCCGTTGTCCTCTATTGTCAAGATCAAGATATCATGATCGACTCTCAGGCGAACCTCAATCTTGGGATCGGACGCGTTCTCGAAGCTGCCGTGGGTCACGGCGTTGGTGATGAGCTCATCCAGCGCCAAGTTGATGACAAAGACTTTCGCTACAGGCAACCCGTGTTCGTCCCCGAACTCTTCCACCATGGCCGACAGATCATGCAGCTTAGACAGCCGGGGCGATAGTGTGACGTGCAAATCCTCGGGCATGAGTATGATGATCTTTGGCGGCTACGAACCGATTCCTTTCAATAACATTCGGAGGAGCCCACACCGTGGCGTAGCCTCATCGGCCCTCGCAATCTCATCGGCGGTGAAGCACGAGACAGGTCATGTCGTCCGCAGCCGCAGTGCCAGCCGAGAAGTTCCCGATCTCTGACCAGACGTGGTTCACGATGTCTTCAGGTGATCGCCCGGCGGAACCATTCAGGGTCCCCTCCAGCCGCTCCTTGCCGAACAACTCCCCTTTGCGGTTTGTCGCATCGGTCAGTCCATCAGTATACAGAAACAGGGTTTCTCCCGGCTGAAGGGTCTCGCGCCTGCTCGCATAGCCGAATTCTTCCATCAGGCCCATCGCCAGTCCGCCGGTCATCGGGAGTGGCCGTCTGGAGTCGTCGGGACTTATCAGATACGCAGGCTCGTGTCCTGCACAGACGTAGTCCACCACGCCGTTGTTGAGGTTGACCCTGGCGAGCACGCAGGTGACGAACAGGCCCATCGGATTCTGGCTGCACAGCCGGCTGTTCGCCTGTTCGGCGACCGCATCGATCCCAGCGTGCTCGGCGGACGCAGACTTGACCGCCGCCTGGGACGCCGCCATGAAGAGTGCGGCGGCAACGCCCTTGCCAGAAACATCGCCGACCGCCAGGAACAGCATCCCGTCCGACGGCTCCGCGATATCGACGAAATCGCCGCCGACCTGCTGCGCCGGAGTCATCCGCGCGTACGCTGAGAATGTCCCTAGGTCGGCGCTCCCTTCCCGCACCAGCGCGGCCTGCACGACCTTTGCCATCTTGAGGTCCTGATCGATCGCTTCCTGGGCGAGACGCAGGTGCTGATTGCTGGTTTGCAGTTCCTTGGTCCGTTCCGACACCAATGTCTCGAGCTGTTCCTCGCGGTTGAAGACCTGAACCGTCATGTCCGAGAAGACGCGCGCCAGACTGCCGATCTCGTCCGATCTGCGACTTACCGATTCCATGTCTGCACGGTCCGGTTGCTCTCCCGACTCCACCTGCCGGGCGGCATCAGCGATGATTTCGATAGGGTGCGTCAGCAATCGAGTGCCGAAGAGCGCGGCAACGGCGGTGAGACCGAGCAGCAGGAACGCGATGAGGGCAGTGTTCCGCGCCTCGCCTTGCACCTTCAGCGCAATTTCGTCCAGGCTGACAGCGATGCCCAGACCGCCGATCAGGATCCCGCCGTCGTTGACGATCGGTGAGGCAACCCAGATACCGCGATCTTCGGGCGACAAGAGACTCAAACTCGCCGCACTGACCACATGCTGCTGGTCCATTGCATCCTTCATGAAGGCTTCGGTGCGTTGCTCGAAGATGCGTTGTACATCCACCGTTTCCTCACCGGTTTGCAACTCTGGGCGAGGCGCGGCCGCCGCCAGCTCACGTTCGAGGTTGACGATCCAGAGCGCCTGAAGATTTCGGGAACGGACCAGGATGTCCGCCTCCTTCTGGTACACGGAATAGAGCAGGTTGCCTGAACTGCTTTCGATAGGAACGCCGACCTGCACCAAACGCGGGGAGTTCTTCCTGGCGACCGTGACGTACTTGTAAGCGCTGCCGTCAGAGGCGTGCGGAGCTGTAGCGTGCTCCACAACCTGTTCCGATCCGTTCACCAAAACACCGAGATCCTTTGCGTGCGGAAGGTCGACCGTGGCTGTGCTGCCCTGCGGCAGGCTGGAATAAATGGCGTAGACTCCGCTCGCGTCAGTAACGCGAATCTCGCCAATGGCGGTGGAATCGACGATACTCCTCAATCTGAGGTCGAGATCGTCCTTCGTCCAAGAAGCTGCCTCCGCAGCAGAGACGAAGTGATCCAACATCGTGGCTTGCACCCTCATATGCTGGCCCAGGATGCCCTCAATGACTGCCGAGACATCTGCCCGCTGCGAGGCGTAGACGTTGGTAAGAATCTCCTGTTCGCCGAACGCCAGCGCATTACCGACCTGCACGATCCTCGGCTTGTCGACGCCTCCGACGCCGACGTACTTGTAAACCTCCTGGTCGATCTCCCGCACCTGCGCCGGTTGCGTGATGAAATCGTCGCCATCCAGAGGCGCATCAAGTAGAACGTAGAACTTCGACGCCTGCGGCTGCACGGCAGGATCGGGATCGAAACGGAAGGGCACCGGAACGCCAGCCTCGTCCCGCACGTTGGTTAGATAGGAAAAGCCCTCCTCGTCGGTGATCCAGAACTCGTCGAGCACCGTCTCCTGGGTGATTTCATCCAGAATCCTGTTGATGCGGGGCGGGTTGTACCCGGCGGCTTCAGCAGCTTCCGTGAGATGGGCAGCGATGCGCGCCTGCGCTGTCATCGGGCCGTCGAGCGTCGCGTCCAACGTGCGCGCAACATTGGCAAGCGAGATTTCGCCCATTTCGGCGAAGCTCCCGGAAAGCAACTCCGCCAGATGCACTGCTGCGGCTTCCGCCTCGTCACGCAAAGCCGATGCGGTGTTATAGAGAAGAGTCGCAGAAGTCGTCAGGACCGCAACGGTCAATATTCCCGCAAGCGCGATAAACACACGTGCCGCTAGGCGTAACCGTTTCATTGTTTCAGTCCGAGGAAGACATGGCCGGTGGGCCTTCGGTCATGTCGCTTCCGAGAATAGGTGTCCTCCTCCGGGATCGCCGCAATTTCCCGGAGCCGTTCTGTAGAGATAACTATTGTATACGCAAATCTTTCGTTGCGCTTGGCCCAGCGGGCAGTAATCAATCGGATGCACGCTACAACATCTCAAGCAAACTCCAAGGAGTGACAGCTCAATGGAATTGGTAATAGACATTCCTTGTTACCGGATCTCCTCTGTCGGCGGGTAAAGACAAGTCACCACCAGCCAATCTACTCATTTGGGCGTACTTCCGTACCGCAGGACATCAGAAATCCGGATTTCACCGATTTGTCCAAAGAAGTTCCCAAAGCCCAGATAGTTGAAGCCTCCGCCGTATTTGGCATAACCATCCAAACGCGTCGTGACACTGAACTGGGCGTCGTGCTGACGGTTGTTGACCAATCTCCGTCCGTCCGGGCTCTTCATCCGCCAGATGAGTCTGCCATCCAAGAACAGTTGGTGCAAGTCATCGGCGTAGTTATATTGCCACGCCACGTGATGCCACTCGATATCCGAAATCCCGGCATCGGTCAGTTCACCGACGACGCCCTCGGGACGCTTCCACGGATGCAGATCCATCAACGCCTGATCCGGTTCGGCGCCCAGGAAGTGAACCCCCACAGCCATGCTTCCGTCGGGCGAGTCGCTGTCGGACAAATAGAGTTCCCACACGCCGCGTTCCGTGTTGTCATATGAACCCATGATGTGACCGTAGTCGAACGGTTGATTATGTTCCCGTAGTCGATCACCGAACGCCCGAAACGGCCCACCGCGCCGCACCCAGGCCTCGACCGTCCAGGCCTCAGTGCAGGTCTTCAAGTCGAGCTTCGGGTTGCCTTTCCCTGTTATCACGAAGCCATGCTCTCCATGACCGACAAACTGTGGAAAGCGGCCTTCGCGACCCGGCCAGGATATGCGGCGATCGCCACCCATATTGGTCCAAGTCAGGGTCAGCTCTTCATCGCCCATGAGGTCTTTGATGAACCGGCCGTTCGGGCCCTGCCAGTCATAGAGGACAACCGTGTTCTCATCGGGCTTGATCGTTCGTAGCTTCTTTGGCAGCACCTTGAGCAGCAGGGCCTGCCGCAGTTGCAGTCCGTTCGCATCGGTAAGTTGAACAGCAAACTTCGCCCATTCTTGTCTCAAAGGCACTCCCGACAGGATGCCCGTCTGAGCATCAAGGGAAATTCCTTCCGGCAGGTTGCCCGCTGAGACCTGCCACCGCAGGGGTTCAGCAGCGTGTACTGTTTGCAGAGACGCTCGATAGGCCGAGCCTGAGAACGAGGGGGGCAGAGACTTCGTCACGATCCTTCCGGGAGCCACGGTGATCGCGAAAGTGTGCTGATCGGATTTACCCGAAGAATCCTCGGCTTCGATCGTCGCCTTACGGTCTTCGACGATTTCCTGTGGGTGTCCCTGAATCGCACCACGTATAGGGTCGAGAGTCAACCCTCGCGGCAAAGCACCTTCGATCAGCTTCCAGGCCACTTTGCCCTTGGCCGCGTCCGTTGCCAGTTGAAACTTATAGGGCAGGTTCAATCCCGCCCTGGGAGGAGTCTCCCTCACAATGGCCAGTTCATGCGAGACGGGATATCGCATGATGCTCGAGATGCGCAACTCATCAATCTCGCCTTCGAAGTTGCCGAACTCCAGATAAAAGGGAGGATCTTGGGAATGGATGAAGCCGCCCACCACAAAAGGAACGACGACGTCTGTGGCGTCGTTGATGACTTTCCCTTGCTGGTCCCCGGGAAATGGAAGCTGGACCTTTCGAACGACCTGTCCGTCGAGATAGAAGAAATGTGTCTGGTCCCGGTAGCGAAACTGCCAAGCCACGTGGTGCCATTGCTGATCGGTGATGTGCGCGGGGTGGGAGCCGGTATACCCCCCGCCTCGTTGATGAGGGAAGAGCAAGCCGCTGGTGTCATGGTTGGGGTCTTTCCTGCGCAGAGAGCCAATGAAACGCGCGACAGGGGTAGTCCCTTCTGACAAGGTAGGCCGATTCCAGAGGGCAAAGTTCCAGCCGCCGCGAAAGCCGATCGGCAGGCTGAATCCTTCATCATCTGTACCGGCGATGTTGGCGTAGGTGTCCCCGCCGTCTTCTCCGACGGGACCTGTGTAGCGTACCCAGGCCTCGATCGTCCATTCCCTGGTGCAACTGCGCAGGTGGAGCTTGTCGTTGTCGACCGGCCCCACGAGGACATTTCCGTCGTCCGCATGGCGTTCAAAGCGCGCAGTCGATCCAAAGCCCGCGCGCTTGCCCCATAGGCCCCGTTTTGCCCGAAGAGTCAGTTCCGGGTCGCCGAGAGCATCGTGAGTGACGTTCCCGCCGCCCTCATCGAAATGGTAGAGCACGACGGTGTGCTCGTCTGGAGTAAACGGAAGCCTCCACTCGTCGTCCGCTCCGGCCATCGAGCAAGCAAGAAAAACAGCAAGCAGATAGCGGGAGTAGTTCTGACTCAATAGTCTGACGAAGGTCTTACACGACTCAACAGCGGCCGGGGCTGGCATGTCGTTCCCGGTGACTCTAATGAAACGATAGGTGAAGATCTTGGCGGCGCCAATGCAAGTCATCAACTCTGCCGGAGACGGAATACCAGGCGCCGGGTTTGAACAGCCACTTGAGCAGGGTGGGCTTGTCCACTCAATGCATCACCACTGCAACAGGATACTGTTACTCATAGTTTTTCTCAATAGCGATACCAGCCGTGCATTTTCTATCTGTCGACCTCCACCCTAGCCTGCATTTCTCACCACCCGACGGCCGAAGCACACGATACGACCGCCAGGACTTCGTTGCGCTTGCTTGCCGTGCTCAACGTACGGTTCAAGTACGCCTGCGCGCGCCAAGCGGCTCGCGCCTTTTTCCTCCGCCCGGCTTGCGCCTAGTCCTGACGGCCCTCTCACGCACTTCGCCTCGCCGCGTGGTGAGAAATGCAGGCTAGCCACTTAGTCCAACACGATCCGGCATGTTCCGCCACACGATGGCAACAACTCGCCGGGAAACTTGATATTCGTGTTCGTGGATGACCGTCAGTGTGAGGCAACCGGCCTTGATGAAATGACCGAGGTGAATCCGATCAGACCGTGCGGACCAGCCCAATGCGCCTTTGCTCATGACATGGACGCCGCCGGTCTGGCCAAGTATCTTAGCCGCAACGAGCGCTTGAGGCACTGGCGGGTGAGCTTCAGTGATTCGGCCACGCGGGCGATCACTCGAAGATGCTCCGCAGCGAGGAGTGGAGATGGTGCGAGCGGAACGCCAAATCCCTGCCTCTATTGTTCTCCGAGAAGAGTAAAAGAACTGATACGACTCAGGAGATCGCCTCTACTGCGCGATAAACTGCTGATCTCACGTCCCGGCGACAGGCTGGTGATGACCGACTTGCCGATCAGGTACCGGCCTGACTGCGACTCATCCGTGGACTCCGTCCTTAGTCCCCAAATCGTGTGAAACGCCACGGGAGAACCTTCAAACGTTCCCAAATAAAGCATGTTGTGGCCGCTCAGGTTAAGTATTGTGCGGAAGGGTACGGCCGTGGATACAATGCGCTCTTGCTTTTCTGCAAGCGAGAGTTTCTCAATAATCACATTTCTCCCTGCGCCAGCCTGTTTCCTCGAATTACGAGGAAGCGGTAAAGCAAACGGGAGGAAGACATCCAGGATCGTGGACGAGCAGTCGCGATGCCCGCCCAATCCACCCCATCCATAGGGCTGCCCGAGTATTTCATTGATCAACCGGGCGAGTTGATCCTCAGAGAACGGAAGAGGAAATAGAGCGGCATCCCGGTCCAGCAGACTAAAGCGTGTCAGCAACGCGCGACGTCTTACGTCCGCCACTGGAGCCAATAGACTTACTTCAGATTCTGCTCTTGCAGCCATGGGCAAAATCATGCCGATCCGGCCTAGAAACAGGAAGCTTCCCTCGTTGCTTGAGATGGGTATCCGATCTCGCCGTATTGCAGCCAAGTTCGCAGAACGGTACTTCGCGACGAACTCCTCGTCTACATACGCGATGTCGCCCGAATCGATCCAGCCGCAGGTATAGGGCGATTCCGCAGCGATAAATCGTCCGTCCCGGGAGATGTGCGACAGGAACAGAGGCGTTCCCGCCCACACCGCCGAATTCTGGTTGTAATCGAACGGATATCCTTCTCCCGCCTTGCGGAAGTCGTAGAAGAACGGGTCGGTTGAAGGCAGCGCGCGCATCGATGTGTTTCGGACCGTGATCCCGTAAGCGGATCGACTGGGATATTTGCCGAGTTGTGCGTTCGCCGTGACGGCTTCAAGACCGGAGGCGGTAACCTCCAAGAGGTTGGGACCAAAGATCGACTGTTTTGGAAATGATTCAGCAGCCCAGCCGAACTCCTCAGCAGTACAGATCTCCGGCTCGGTTCGCTCCCATGGACCGTACCAGTAATCTTCAAACTCCCCAAGCCTACGCTCATCGACTTGGAGAATCGGAGAGCCTCCGGGTTCCGCAAATGCCGTGGCATCCTGCGGAATTTTTTCCAGGTCATCAAGAGGGCCGGTCGATACCAGCGGTATTTCATCAGGCGAGCAGCCGATGATCGACAAGAGTGCAACTGCAACCACAAACTTATCAGCCCGTGGCAAAAGCCCCCCTGCATTCAAGCGGCGATTCATCCCGACTGAACTGCGTTGCTCCTCGGTCAAATATGTCCAATATGCCCCCTCGTCGCGTCTTGTCAGCCGGACGCCTCCCCGCTCTCGGTGCTACGCGGGGTTTTACCACGGACTGATATCTGAATCCATGAGGCGACCCTACATCGTACACTGCGGAAAAGGGACTATCGGATCATCGACCAAGTCGTCCGGGTAGTCCCTCAAGCTGCTCCATTCCGGGGACAGCTTGGGCTCAAGTCACTCGTCTTCCAGCGCTGGTTCGGACGCGATGTGTTCCGTAACCGGGGGATGCGCAACCTGGATATGCGCCTGCTGCGTCGATTTGCCAGCTCGAAGGGCTCGAGCCTGGAACTCTGGGTCGAGTTGTTCAACGCGTTCAACCTCGACAATGTCGATTTCGGCCGCTACAACGCGATCCATGGCCCGGGTCTTGACCTTGCGACGGGAGAACCGATAGGTCCGAACCCTTCGTTCCAGCGCTTTCGCGGCGCGGATGGCAGATACGACTACAGCAACACGCAGGTCCTTGGAGTCGGCCCCTGGCAAGCACCAGTTGGCCTTCGGTTTTTCTTCTGACTCCGGTCGCTTTTCGAGTGGCGCAACCGCTCGCCAGAGGCCGGCTCTCCATGCCATCTGAGGTGATTGCCGAAGCAATTCGGTAAGGGTAGATGTGGGAAAATGGAACGAGAAAATGCGCATAAGCGTGTTTTGCTGTGGACCTGCCGCCAAAAGAAAGCGAACTCAAGACTTGCAGGCACTTGAAACACCGCCTGTAAGATGCCTACTCGCCGGGAGATGCCCGGCAAAGTTTGATGCTCCAGACTCCGGATTGTCGTAGGCTTGCTGCCAGAAGGGTTCCTTGCCCCACGGCAGAGGCAGAGACCAGAAATCGAGCCAACACGCACCGAACGTGAATTCCAGTAGCAAGCTCCATCCACGAAGGGAGCGAATGAGGTGAAAGTCGGGTTCGGCTCGACACCCGGCGGATCAAGGACTGACAGGCAAAGGACGAACATCCGGTGAATCCAAACGGCAACGCACACGTAGAATTCGAGGGCGTCAGCAAAAGCTACGACGGGCAGACGGATGTGGTGCAGAATCTGAATCTGAGGGTGAAGAAGGGGGAATTCCTGACCCTGCTAGGACCGTCCGGCTCCGGCAAGACCACCTGTCTCATGATGCTCGCCGGCTTCGAAATGCCCACGGCAGGCAGCATCCGCATTGACGGCCGCTCCGTTCACAATCTGCCACCTCACAAGCGCGGCATCGGTATGGTGTTCCAGAACTACGCGCTGTTTCCGCACATGACAGTGAGCGGGAACCTCTCTTTCCCTCTGGAGGTGCGCGGGCTGAATCCGGAGCAGCGCCGCGAGCGGATCAGAAAGGCACTGGAACTGGTTCGTCTCGACGGACTGCAGGAGCGGCGTCCCGCCGAACTTTCCGGGGGCCAGCAGCAGCGAGTGGCCATAGCCCGCGCACTCGTATTCGAGCCGAGTCTCGTTCTGATGGATGAACCCCTGGGCGCCCTTGATCGCCGCCTGCGGGAGGAACTGCAATATGAGATCCGACGCATCCAGCGCAGCCTGAAAGTGACCATCGTGTATGTCACCCATGACCAGCAAGAAGCGATGGTGATGTCGGATCGCGTAGCCGTCTTTCAACAAGGGCGCGTCGAGCAAGTGGCTTCACCCGAAGCCATCTACGAAGAACCGGAACGCCGATTTGTCGCCCGCTTTATCGGTGAAAACAACCTGCTGCCCGGAAAGGTCACCGCCGTTGAAGGTGACCTCTGCCAAGTCGAGATCGAAGGCGCTATCGTCAAGGCGTTCCGCGTGGCCCCGTGTCGTCCCGGCGACATGGTGACGCTAGCCATTCGTCCGGAGCGAGTGTGCGTTGCTCCAGATCCAGAGGTCTACAGCAACGAGCTGGAAGCCAAGATCGAGGACCTCGTTTTTCTGGGCGACCATCTCCGGCTGCGCATGAACGTGCACGGCAGATCGGACTTCATCGTCAAGATTCCCAACATTGTGGGTCACGGCGCGGTGTTGGAGGGGGACCGGGTACGCATTGGTTGGACACCGACCGACTGCCGAGCTCTGGAACCTGTTGGGGAGAAGGGAGTTACTCTTTGACTGCTTATCCCAACACGGGGCGGATGCGCCGCGAGAACGCCGCTCGATCCCGCGCAACGCCGCTCGGAGCCGGCCCTCGAACAGCGCCGGTCATGCTCTCGATCTTCCTGCTGATCTGGAGCCAACCACTGACAAGCGCCGAATCGCTGACGGTCGTTTCCTGGGGCGGCTCCTACGCCCGGGCATGCACGAAGGCCTATCATGAGCCCTTCACCGCCAAGAGCGGCATCAAGATTCGCCTGGAGGACTACAACGGCGGCCTGGCTCAGATCCGCGCCCAGGTCGAGACCGGCAACATCCACTGGGACGTCGTGGACTTGGAAATAGCGGACGCAGTGCTGGCCTGTGACGAAGGACTGCTGGAATTCATCGAAGCCGACGATCTCCCAGCGGGGCCGGACGGCACACCCGCCACTCAGGACTTCCCTCCCGACACGCTCACCGAGTGCAGCGTGGGAACAAACTTCTACTCCACGATCTATGCCTACAACCGGGAGAACTTCTCCGGCGGCGAGCCTGCCACGATCGAAGACTTCTTCGACATGAAGAAATTCCCGGGGCGCCGCGGGATGCGGCGCACTCCCCAGGTCAACCTCGAGTTTGCGCTGATGGCGGATGGCGTGCCTCTGGACCAGGTGTACGCCACGCTCAGCACGGCGGAGGGCGTAGACCGGGCTTTTCGCAAGCTGGATACGATCAAGGAACACATCGTGTGGTGGACCGCCGGCGCGCAGCCGCCGCAGATGCTTGCCGATGGCGAGGTGGTGATGAGCACGGCCTACAACGGCCGTATCTTCAACGCCCAGGTGCTGGAAAATCAGCCCTTCACCGTGGTCTGGGACGGTCAGGTCCTGGACAAGGGGCAACTGGCCATCGTCTATGGGACTCCGAGGCTGAAAGAGGCACGAAGATTCCTTGCCTTTGCGGCGAGATCCGAGTCCATGGCTCGGCTTGGCCGCTATATCTCCTACAGTCCCGTCCGGCGGTCCGGATCAGCATTGATCACGACTCACATGGAGACAGGCGTAGACATGAAGCCACACATGCCGACCACTCCCGAGAACATGACTCGCGCACTGCACAATGATTGGGAATGGTGGAGCGATCATGTGGACGAAATGAACGAGCGGTTCAGCGCATGGATGGCACGCTGAGGACAGTTCGGCTGCGGGCGGCAGTGCCGGTTCTGCCGCTGTCGGCCTTCATCCTGGTGACCTTCATCGCTCCACTGGCGACCATGCTGGTGCGTAGCGTCTACGACCCTCTGGTTGCCGGAGCGATGCCCGAAACTCTCTTCCTGTTGAGTGAATGGGATGGCAAGAGCACTCCAAGAGAGGCCGTGTTCGAGGCGGCTGTGCGTGAGTTGCTGGAGGCTCGCCAAGCACGAAATCTAGGACGGATCGTGACGCGCATCAACCGCGTTCAGCCGGGGATGCGCAGCGTGGTCATGAAGAGCGTGCGCAAGCTGCGCGGGATTTCGGGCAGCGACTCCTGGCGTGACACTCTGATCGACATGGACCCCGCCTGGGGCGAAGTGCAAACCTGGCGTGCCATTCGCCGTACGGGAGAGCGTTTCACCATGAGGCACTACCTACACGCGCTGGATCTGGATCGCGGCCCTGGCGGCGGCATCGTCCGGCAAACACCCGAGCGGCGCATCTACATACCCCTGCTCGGGCGCACGCTGGCGGTGAGCCTGAGCATCACAGCACTGTGCCTGCTATTCGGCTATCCAGTGGCCTACCTTATCGCGAATGCATCGCCCCGATGGGCCAACCTGCTGTTGCTGTTGGTACTGGTTCCCTTCTGGACCTCGTTACTGGTGCGGACAACTTCCTGGATCGTGCTGCTGCAAACACGAGGGGTAATCAACGATGCGCTGGTGGCGCTCGGACTGATTGCTGAAGAGAACCGGATCGCCATGATCTACAACATGACCGGCACGGTGGTGGCCATGACGCACGTGCTACTACCCTTCATGGTGCTGCCGCTTTATTCGGTCATGCGCGCCATTCCGCCGCTCTACATGAATGCGGCGGCTACCCTGGGAGCGAGCTTTCCGAGGGCGTTCTGGCGTGTTTACTGGCCCCAGACGCAGCCCGGCGTGTTTGCTGGATCACTGCTCGTATTCATCCTGGCCATCGGGTACTACATCACTCCCGAACTGGTGGGCGGACGCAGTGGACAGCTCATCTCGAACATGATCGCTTACCACATGCAACAATCGCTCAACTGGGGACTGGCCGGGGCGCTCAGCGGCATCCTGCTGGCGTGCGTGTTCGTGATCTATCTGATCTATGATCGCGTCGTCGGAATCGAGCGCATGAAATTGGGTTGAAATGGCAACCATCAGAGGGCCCTGGGAGAACGCCGGCCGACTCTCCTATCTGATGTTCTGCACGGCCGTGCTGCTGTTCCTGGTCGCGCCGATTCTGGTCATCGTACCGCTCAGCTTCAATGTGGAACCGTATTTCACCTTCACCGAGGGGATGCTGTCGCTGGACCCTCAAGCCTACTCGCTCCGCTGGTACCGGAGCGTTCTCGGAGATGAACAGTGGCTGTTGGCGATGGTCAACAGCTTGACCATCGGGATCTCGGCGACCGTGCTGGCAACCACCTTGGGCACCCTGGCGGCGTTGGGACTGGCCAACCCCGCCATGCCCCGCCGCTCTCTGGCCATGGGCCTGTTGATCTCGCCCATGATCACTCCGGTCATCATCTCGGCAACCGGCATGTTCTTCTTCTACTCCAATCTGGGGCTGACACAAACGCACCTGGGACTGATTCTGGCCCACACCGCGCTGGGTACGCCGTTCGTAGTGATCACTGTTACCGCCACCCTGGCCGGTTTCGACCCGAACCTGAAGCGGGCGGCAGCCACTCTGGGAGCCGGACCGCTGCGCACCTTCATACGCATACAACTGCCGCAAATCGCCCCTGGCGTCATATCCGGCGCACTGTTCGCTTTCGCCACCTCGTTTGACGAAGTGGTCACGGTACTGTTCATGGGCGGCCTGGACCAGCGCACCATTCCTCGCCAGATGTGGGTCGGGATCCGGGAA
This sequence comes from Bryobacterales bacterium, assembly GCA_028819575.1. GTDB lineage: Bacteria > Acidobacteriota > Terriglobia > Bryobacterales > UBA6623 > JAPPLB01. The sequence continues at coordinate 48,218 of JAPPLB010000093.1, forward strand.
CAGATCAGCCCGGCCATCCTGGCCGTCGCCACCTTTCTCATTGCCTTCTCGTTGCTTTTCATGATCATCGTGGAATGGCTGCGCCGCCGTGGAAACGCGCCGGCGAAGGCCTGACCTGCCTTTCTCCCCACCCGACATCGGAAGCACGCGAAAAAAAGGCCGTGACTCGTGTCTCGTGATTCGTAAAACCTCGAAGGCCGTGTTGCCGGCGTGGGCGGTGCGCGCCTCGTCCTGACGGCCCTCTCGCGCACTTCGCCTTGCCACGTGGTGAGACATGCAGTCTAGAATGGGGGCTTGTCGAGAATACACGCCTTAGCGGAGATCGTACGGAAAGGAAAATCCTCGACCGCGGAAACCGTGGCGGCTCTGCGGGCTGTCCACCAGCGTGAACCCGTGCGGATCTTCGAGGATCCCTACGCCAAGTTCCTGTGCGGATGGTTCTGGCGCCTGGTCCTGCGAATTCGCCCGTTGGAATGGATCATCCGTGTCATGACCAAGCCGATGGCGCCCACCGCCATGTGCGTTGTGATGCGTGCGCGGTATGCCGAGCAGGCCCTGGAGCAAGCCGTCGAAGACGGCATCACACAATACGTCATCATCGGATCCGGCATGGATTCGTTCGCTTTCCGCAGGCCCGACCTGATGGAGCGGATCGATGTCTTCGAGATCGACCATCCCGCGACGCAACACAAGAAGTTGGAGCGCATTCGCCGGTCGGGACTGACCATCCCTTCCCGGCTGCATTTCGTACCTGCCGACCTCACGAAAATCTCCGCTATGGATGCACTGGCCGGTTCGGGCTTCGAAATGGGCCGGCCGACATTCCTGACACTGCTGGGGGTTGTCTACTATCTCACAGCCGATTCTCTGGCCGAGACGGCTCGCTCCATATCTCGACACCTGCCCGCCGGAACACTCCTGGTGTTCGACTACATGCTTGATGTAGAGTCCGCTCGACCCGAACATCTCACCATGCGGGAGAATCTGAGATCCTTCGTTGCGAGAATGGGAGAGCCCATGGTCAGCGATTACTCTCTTGCTGCGATGAATACCTTGATGGCTGACCAGGGCTTCGAAGCCGTTGAAAACTTCGCCCTCCCCGATCTGGAGCAGAGCTACCGGGAGGAACTGGGCGACCTGCCGTTGGAAATTCCCAGCATCTTCGCGTTCGGCACGTTCCAGGTAGCCGCTCGGGACGTCTGAAGCAATCCGGAGGGCAGGGCTTTACTGTCCCAGGTCATGACACAGGAAACATTCGTTAGAAACCTGCCGCTGCGCGTGGCAGTTCATGCACACGATCATGCTCGTGGACACTTCTCTGGCAAGGACGTCCCGCTCTTGAACCGCACCGTGGCAGGTTGAGCATCGTTCGCCGGCCCCGGTGTGATTGACGTGGCTGAAGAAGACGAAGTCCGGCACCTGGTAGACCCGAACCCACCGAAGCTCTCCACCGCGTTCGGCGAGAGACGACAGTTCCTGGATGGCGGCACGGTCTTTCGCGACGGTTGCGTGACAGAGCATGCATTGACCCGCCGTTGGCAGCCCGGCCCGCTCTTTCCTGGTTGCGCCGGAGTGGCAATCGAGGCACTTGACCCCGGCGCGGCTGTGGATCTTGTGGCTAAAGGGAATGGGCTGAGGAGCGACCTTGACCGGGAGTTTCTCGATTTGGCCCTGGTAGGCGGTCTGTGCGACTGCGATCGTGGGCCAGCAGCAGACAGCCGTCACGAGGAACGCGAGGCAGGTTGTGGGAAGTTGCAGCAAGCCGATCATTCCGCGGCACCGCGGCGCCACTGTCAAAAACTGATCTCGTTCGGCTGCCCCGGCCTCATTCACGGTGCCGGACCAGTTTTCTTGTCGCTGGCCAGGGTTGACATTTGAGTCAAGTTCTCGCAGCGATCAGTTGTCCTGCTTGTTGGTCGGAGGCGGAGCCTCGCTAGTCAGTTTACCGCGCCCTCGGCCGGAGTCCGAAAGCCCCGAGCGCGGCATCGAGATCACGGTTGTGACGAAATCGATTCGTTACAATCGGGCTTACCGCGGTTGCGGGAACCGCCCGTACGTGAACATCCTTTATCGCTACGTTTTCCGAGAGATCTTCGTCAGCACGCTGATCGGGACGCTGCTGTTCACTTTCGTCCTCTTTCTTCAGACCATCGGCAGCGTGATGGAGCTGCTGATCGGCCCGAACGTCTCAGGACACCAGACAATCTATCTGTTTCTGCTGATGGTTCCACGGACGCTCGTTTTCACGATTCCGATGGGCGTGCTTGTCGGCGTCCTGGTAGGTCTCGGCCGGATGGCGACGGATGGCGAGATCACAGCCATGCGGGCAGCGGGCATTCCGGGACGGCGTCTGATCCTGCCGATTGCGGCGTGGGCCTTGTTGGGGGCTTCCGCGAGCTCGCTCACGACCCACTATCTGAACCCCTGGGCGCAACGCGAGTTGCAGAACATGCGCGAGAGTCTGAAAATCTCGCAGGCGACGGCACAGATTCAGCCAAGGATCTTTGTCGAGAATTTTCCGGACTTCGTGTTGTACGTGCGTGAAGTGTTACCGGCCGATACCGCCCGCCTGAAGCATGTATTTGTCGCCGACATGCGCACGCCGGAATTGCGAGGATCGTTCAGCGGCTTGAATGCCACGGCCAGCGGCCCGAGGATTACTCTGGCCGAGCAGGCGTTTGCGATTCCGATCCTGGAGCAAAACCGGGTGCAACTGAATCTGCCGTCGGCAAGCCGGTACGAGCAGTCTTCCGACCCGGACCAATATCATTTCTCCGAGTACGAAGACATCGATCAAGTACTCGAGTTCGAGACGACAACGCCCGCAGCCGGCAGCAGCCCTTTCGAGCAGATGAGCACGCCGGAGTTGGCCGCCGCCGCTCGGGAAAGCGATCAGCCGATTCTGGCCGGCGTGGAACTCCACCAACGATTCGCATTTCCGATGACTTGTCTTATCTTCCCGATTGTGGGTATTCCGCTGGCGATCAGCTCACAGCGTTCGAGCCGCTCGGTGGGCGTGGTATTGGGAATCGTGCTGGTATTCATCTACTGGATGATCTGGCTGAGCGGCGTGGCGATGGCGAACGCGGAGATTCTGCCAGTGGGACTCGCTCTCTGGATGGGCAATCTCATCTTCGGCGTCGCGGGTCTGCTGATGCTGGCGCGCCTGGATTCACCCAAGAGCCGCGACTTCGCCGCAGCCGTGCTGCGACCGTTTCGACGATTGACCGCGTGGCTTCAGTCGCGGAGGTCGCAGCCGGACGAGGCAGCCGGCAAAGATCAGGATATCGAGGAAAACGGCGCGGAGGCCGAGAGCTCTTCGCAGCCGTTTTTCCCGATCACGGATCGCTACCTGCTCTCGACGTTCCTGTACTACTTCGTCGTCATGGTGGCCAGCTTTGTATTGATCTGGTTCGTCTTCAGTTTCTTCGAGCTGTTGCGCGACATGCTCGAACGCGACAAGCTCGGTCTGTTCATCCCGTACATCTATTACCTGACGCCTTTCCTGATCTACGAAACCGTGCCGCTCGGGGTACTGGTCGCCACGTTGATTACATTCTTCATCCTCGCGAAGCATCATGAACTGACGGCGTTCAAAGCCTGCGGCATCAGCCTGTATCGGCTGGCGACACCGATCTTTGTCGTTTCATTGCTACTGAGCGGACTTCTGTTCGCAATGGACCAACGCTATCTGCCGGAGACGAATCGGCGCCAGGACGGGATTCGCAATGAGATCAAAGGCCGGCCGGTGCAGACCTATCTGAACCCGAACCGGCAATGGACGTTCGGGCAGTCGGAGAGGATCTTCTTTCATCGTTTTTTTGACTCCGAGAACAACGTGCTCGCCGGCGTGAACGTCTACGATCTCGACCCGAACACGTTCAAGTTGCGCCGCCACATCGCAGCGCAGCGGGCCCACTGGGACAAGACGCAAAGTGCATGGGTGTTCGAGGAAGGCTGGGTTCGCGAGATCGACGGGGACCAGGTAGAGAGCTACGAAAAGTTCGAAAGTCGTCCTTTCGCCGACATCGAAGAGGGGCCGAGCCACTTTTTCAAGGAGGAGAAGCAGTACCGGCAGATGAACTGGCGAGAGCTGAACGCGTACATCGGCGAGCTTACGCAAGCGGGCTTTGATACGGTCAAGTTTCAGGTGCAGCTTCACAAGAAGCTGGCATTTCCGCTGTTCGCATTCATCATGGGGGTGCTAGCGGCGCCTTTTTCGATGCTGGCGGGGCACCGCGGAGCGTTCACGGGGGTCGTGCTGTGCATCGGACTGGCCGTCGCCTATTATTCCCTGAATGCTTTTTTCGAAGGATTGGGACGTCACAGCCAACTCAGTCCGGTCATTGCCGCCTGGTCGCCGAGCGTGATTTTCGGGCTGAGCGGGACGTATCTCTTCAGCCGCCTGCGTTCCTGAACCCCTTATCGAGAGAACCATGTTGAGGCAGATCGAGAAGGCGCGTGAGCGTCTCAGCGAGTACTTTTCTCCCACGCCAACCGTGCGCTCCGACATCTTGTCGCAGCAACACGGAGGCCCAGTCCGGCTGAAACTGGAGACCCAGCAGCCGACCGGCTCGTTCAAGGTGCGGCCGTCGATGAACAGCATGTTGACGCGCCTGGAGCAAGCACGGTCGAAGGGGGTCGTGACATCGTCCTCTGGGAACTTCGCGCAGGGCGCCGCGTATGCGGCGCGGCGACTGGGAGTCGATCTTCAGGTAGTGATGATGAAGAGCGCCTCGGGATTCAAACGGCAGCGCACAGAGGAGTTGGGAGCGACGGTGGTTCCGTGCGAGAACACCTTCAAAGACCGCTGGGACACGACGTACCGGATCGCGGGTGAATCGGGGCGTCTGTTGATTCACCCGTATGACTCCGAGGAGACCATAGCGGGCGACGGAACCATCGGGCTCGAACTGCTGGAGCAGGTCGAAGGGGATTTTTGCGTCGTCGTACCGATCAGCGGCGGCGGTGTGATCTCGGGCATCGCAACGGCCATCAAGGAGAGCCGCCCGGGGTGCCGTGTGGTCGGCGCGCAACCGTCGGCGAACGGATCGATGGCTCGTTCGCTGTTGGAGGGCAAGCCGGTGGCGGTAACGCCCGGACCGACCCTGGCGGATGCCTTGATGATTGCGCAGCCGGGGAAACGTACGTTCGAGATCGTGCGGCGGCTCGTGGACGATGTTGTCGCCGTGGACGAGAGCGAGATCAGGGGCGCGGTGAAGCTGCTGGCGGAGCAGCAGAAGCTCGTCGTCGAAGGCGGCGGGGCGGTGGGCGCGGCGGCTCTGCTGAACGGAAAAGTGAAGACCGCCGGACTGCCGGTGGTGTGCGTACTCAGCGGAGGGAACATTCAGCCGAGCAAGCTGGCAGAGATACTGGCGGCATCGTAGCAGTTGACCTGAAATATCCTCCTGATCAAGCGTCGTTGACACCGGTCCGAATGTTTCCCTCTCGTGTGATCCGCACGCGGGCGGAGGAAAAACCAGCCTGCATTTCTCACCACGCGCCTCAGCACCGCATCTGCCTCGCGCCCGGCGCGGCGGCGACTTGTCAGATGGGACTGCCGGGCGCAACAGGCTGTCCGCCTCGAAACCGAAGTACAGCCATCCGTCAATGAGACGGAGCAGGAAGACAGCCCCGCGCGCGAAGCGTTCCCGGCAGCAAAGCGGCATAGATTGCCGAGTGGACGGGCGCCGGCACTTGTGATTCGCGGGCATAACGGACCACGGTGCCGGTCTGGAACTCGAACTCGGAAGGTCTGCCGGCGAGGATGTCACGATGCATGGAAGCGGTCGCATCGGCAGGGAGCTGATCGATGCGGCGGATCGCCCGTTCGGGAAGGGAGGGATCAAGCGCGATGCCTCGCTTCGAGGCGAGGGCGACGATTTCCTCCATGGCCGACAGCAGCATGCGGCGGGTTTCGGGAACGGTGCGGAGAACGCCGGCGGGCTCGCGAACGACAGAGCCCACGGCGCCGAGCGGCTCGACATGCATGAGCTTCTGCCACAGGGCAACCTGAATGTCGTCCGGCACGACGGTGGCCATGCCGGCTGCAGGAGCGAAGGCAGCGCGAACACGCTCGACTCTCCCGGTCTTCTCGCCGCTCATCTCACCGAACTCGATAGCGGGTTCAAGGCCAATGTGCCCGATGGTAACGGGGCCGGTCTTCGAAGCGAAGATCTTGCAGAGCCCGCCGAGGACGACTTCCGGACCAAGCGCTTCCGAGAGCAGAGCGGGGGCCTCGAGGCCGTTCTGCATCGGGATGACGACCGTGTCCACTCCCACGAGCGGAGCGAGCGAGGGTGCGATTTCCTGGACCTGGTAAGCTTTGACCGCTACGAGGACGACATCGCAGCGGCCGATCTCGGCCGGGTCGTCCGCGGCATTCGGATTCTGAATCTCGAAGTCTCCGGCGATGCTTTGAATCCTCAGCCCCTCTGCCCGAAGGGACGCAAGAGTCTTTCCGCGAGCGAGAAAAACGACATCGAGACCGGCCTGCGCCAGCCTTCCTCCAAAGTAGCCCCCAACGGCCCCCACTCCAACCACGGCGATTCGCATGGCATCTATTGTCGCGAACCGGGCCGCCCTGCGTTTCTCGCTGGGTAACGAGGCGAAGTGCGTGAGAGAGCCGACAGGACAGCCGACTCAGCCCATCACCTGCGCTGATTCGAGGTTCAGAAACGGTTCCCCTTCCGCGAAGCGAGCCGCTCTCAAGGCGTGAACATCGAAGCTTTCGGCCGCGCCGTCCAGGATCATCTCGCCGAGAATCCTGCTCACCGCGGGGGCCATCTTGAAGCCATGTCCGCTGAAGCCGACAGCGCAGAAGACGCCTTCGACGCCGGGCAGACGGTCCAGGATGGGGTGCCAGTCCGGCGTGACCGAGTAGAGAGCACCATAGCCTCCACGGCCAACCGCGCGCTGGAGGGAGGGGTTACGACGCTGGATCTTGTGCCGCATCTCGTCGACAAACTCCCGGTCGGCGACCTCGTTGTAGGCATCCGGGTCGACTTCGGCGCGCTCTTCTCTCGGATCGATATTGCCGATGTGGAGCAGGCCGCCCGGCAGCGGACGACAATAGGTCTCATGGACAAAGTCACAGTAGACCGGCTGCTGGCGGGGCCGGCCGGAAGAACAGGGACCCCGCAGCATGGCGATCTGAACACGACAGGGCTTGACAGGCAGTGAGAAGCCGGCCGTTTCAGCCAGAGCCGCGCTCCAGGGACCGGCCGCGAGGACGACCGTTCCAGCGGCGATCTCACCATCCGTGGCCGCAACTCCGGTGACCTTTCCGTTCTGTGTGAGGATGCGTGTTGCCTGCGAGCCCTCATGAATCTCCACCCCCTTCGAACGGGCCGCTCGGGCGTACGACGCGACGACCTGCAAGGCGTCGCAATATCCGGCTTGCTCCTCGAACGCCGCCACCTCACCGTCGGCGAGCGAGGCTTGCGGATCGATCTCCCGCAGTTCGTCTTTTGCAATCAAGTTCACCTTAACGCCCATCCGTTTCTGCAGATCGAGCACGAATTCCAAATGCCGGTGGCGGTTCGGGGGGGCGATGATGAGGAGCCCCGCCCTCGTAAACACGGGAGGTCCACCGAACACATCCGTAAAAGTCTCGAAAGTACGCAGGCCGTGCAGCGCCATCGACGTGGTCAGAGGGTGGGAGTAATGGCACCGAATGTTTGCGCCCGACTTCCCGGAAGACCCTGCGCCCAGGGCTTTTTTTTCAAGGACGGCCACCGCGCCCGCACCGCGCCGCGCCAACTCGCAGCCAATGGCGACACCCATCACGCCGCCCCCGATCACTACAACATCGGCCGTATTTTTCATCACTGATCCCGCTTGATCTGACGGTACCAAAAACGAGCATGAACCAGCCGGTAGTCCTCGGGCGCCGTCACGGCGGCCGCCGAGGGGCGCCTCACCACCCTGGTCGGTGGTTACGTATCTGCGCGTTCAGGAAAAGAGACCCCGACCAACTCCAGACATTCCTTCAGCGCCGAGGCGAGGAAGCCGGCTGCGCGCAGCGACTGCTCGTCCGCGCCGCCGGCAGCCACCAGATTCGGACCCGTCAGTACGGCCCCGAGCCAGCCTTCGCTGTGCCATTGTCCTTCGCCCGCCAGGGGCGGCAACGGCGGGTCATGCGGATAAGGCCACGGGGTCACGTAGAGATAGGGCTCGCAGTAATCCTCGTCCCCCGGTGTCATGCCCACTCCGATCGAGCGGCCGGAATCGCGTCCCTGGGCCGGCTGGAACTCGATCAGCGTGGCCATGTCGAAGTGGTGCGGCCAGCAGCGAACCGGGGACGCCTTGGGCGTCTCGGCCTCGATCTTGCGGCACAGGCGGTCGCTGTTCGCAAACCAACGCCGCAGTTCGGCAAAGGATTCCGGCGAAGCGAAGGAAAACGGCTGGCCCTGGGCGACCGGATGCGCAGGGATGGGGTTGGGCGAACGGACGATCCCCTTCGAGAGCTTGCTCCCTGAGAAGCGCTCGATCACGGACTCCAACCAGGCGTAGGCCGCCTCGACGGTTTGTCCGTCGAGATCGAAGGAGCTCAGGACCTCGCGGCGGTCCTCGCCGCTGACCAGAAGCAGCCGCAGCCCCGCGACGTCCAACGCGGCATGGAAGGATGGGTCGCCGGCGGCGGGCTTGCTCATCAGAGCGCCGAGGGAGTCGACCCATTCGAGGTTGGTGTGGCTGTCGTCCCTGGCCGGTTCGACGAAAGTGAATCCGACCGAGCTCGCGATTTGAGCAGCGTGATGAAGCTGCCGACGCGCGTCGACGAGGCTGCCCGGTGAAGGGTCTCCGAGCTTTTCCCAATTTACGGCGGGCTCTGCCGAGATGGTCATGAACGGACAACATAACACTCTTGCCACCGGCAAGGGTTTGCCGCCCCGGGGTTTCCGAGACCCTTCCGCGCGAGGGCTGGAGAACGTTGCGGCCCGGGCGGGGCTCGACTATGCTGATGCTTGCCGCGGCGGCCGGGAGCTTCACCATTGCGGCAGCAACTCCGCGGGCTCTGTTCCGTTTCCGAGACGAGGCAGGCCGTCGGCCTGCTTTTTCGCTCTGCGGTTCGGGCGGACTTCTTGACGAGTCCGCGCATCCATACTTTGCTGGTGGACATCACCACTTTTTCTCACGGGAGTAGCACATGAGCAGCCCTCTTCGCTCGCAGGATTGGTTTGGACGCAAGGACAAGCTCGGCTTCATTCACCGTTCTTGGATGAAGACGGAAGGCTTCTCCGACTCGGTGTTCCGGAACAAGCCGGTCATCGGCATCTGCAACTCATGGAGCGAGCTTACGAACTGCAACGCGCACCTGCGCCAAGTCGCGGAGGCGGTGAAGCGCGGCGTCTGGGCGGCAGGGGGATTTCCCCTGGAGTTCCCCACCATCTCGCTGGGCGAGCCGTTCATGCGGCCGACGTCGATGATGTTCCGCAACCTGATGGCGATGGACGTAGAGGAATCGATCCGGGCCAATCCGTTGGACGGAGTCGTGCTCCTGTGCGGTTGTGACAAGACCACGCCGGCGCAACTGATGGGCGCGGCGAGCGCCGGGCTGCCGGCGATCATGGTCACCGGCGGGCCGATGCTCCGCGGCATGTGGCGGAACCAGCCTCTCGGCTCAGGCACCGACGTCTGGCATTACTGGGACGAGCTGCGCGCCGGCCGCATCAACGAGGAGGAATGGTGCGAGCTGGAAAGCTGCATGTCACGCAGCACCGGCCACTGCATGGTGATGGGCACGGCGTCCACGATGACGAGCCTGGCCGAAGCGATGGGCATGACCTTGACGGGTTGCGCGAGCATTCCCGCGGCCGATTCCCGGCGCAACGAGATCGCCGAGCGCAGCGGAGCGCGGATCGTCGCCATGGTCCGTGAGAACCTGACGCCCGACAAGATCATCACCCGCAAATCGATCGAGAACGCGATCCGGGTGAACATGGCGATCGGAGGCTCGACGAACGCCATCATCCATCTCAAGGCGGTGGCGGGGCGTCTGGGCATCGATCTGCCGCTGAGGTTGTACGACGAAATCTCGAACATCACGCCTGTGATCGCGAACATCCGTCCATCGGGCGAGTACCTGATGGAAGACCTGTTCTATGCGGGAGGGGTGCCGGCGGTGATGAAGCAGATCGAGAGCATGCTTCATCCAGATGCCCTCACCGTGACGGGCAAGACGACGGCCGAGAACATCGCTTCGGCGAAGTGCCACAACCCGGATGTGATTCGCCCGCTCGACAACCCCTTGCAGACCGAGGGCGGGACCGTGATCCTCTACGGCAATCTCTGTCCTGACGGCGCGGTGATCAAGACGAGCGCCGCCGATCCCAGGCTGATGCGGCACACGGGCCGGGCGGTGGTGTTCGAGGATCACGAGGATTTCATGGCCCGCTATGACGACCCGACACTCGAAATCGAAGAAACCTGCGTGATGGTGCTCAAGAACGGCGGACCCAAGGGCGGACCGGGGATGCCGGAATACGGCAACCTGCCGATACCGGCGAAGCTGTTGAAGAAGGGCGTCAGCGACATGGTGCGCATCAGCGACTCGCGGATGAGCGGGACGAGCTACGGCACGGTCGTGTTGCACGTCTCACCCGAGTCGGCGGTGGGCGGCCCGCTGTGGGCGGTCCGGAACGGCGACGAGATTCGGCTGGACGTGGAGAACCGCCGGCTCGACCTGCTGATTGACGACCACGAGATGAACCGCCGCCTGCGGCTCTTCAAACCCCGGGCGCCGCACTACGACCGGGGCTACGGGCGGCTCTTCATCGACAGCGTGCTGCAGGCGGATCAGGGTTGCGACTTCAGCTTCCTCGTCCAGTCGGAGAAGCGGGACGAAAACGGCGACTACGCCGAAGGGACTCGGGCGGCGGACAAGCTGCCGTTGGCATTCTAGCCTGCATTTCTCACCACCCGACGGTCGAAGCACGCGATACGACCGCCATGACTTCGTTGCGCTTGCTTGCCGTGCTCAACGTACGGTTCAAGTACGCCTGCGCGCGCCAAGCGGCTCGCGCCTTTTTCCTCCGCCCGGCTTGCGCCTAGTCCTAACGGCCCTCTCACCCACTTCGCCTCGCCGCGTGGTGAGACATGCAGGCCAGCGGGCATTTCTCATCAGCGGACGGAGAGGCCGGCCGTCTCGGCTCGACCGGCCCCTCTTCGGAGGGGAAGGCCGATGTTCGACGGGGTCAAGCGGTCGGAATCAAGAATGCGCCCAGGCTCATCTGATATCATTCCCCGCATGCGAATCGAGCTGGCCTGCTTGCTTACGGCGGCCGCGGCGGCGGCCCTGTCGGTCCGCCCCGCTGCGGGCGCCGAACCGTCCTTCAAGGAAGAGACCTTCCACAGGCGTCACGCCTACGTCCTGGAGACGGATCAAGTACGGGTGAGCGCGCTTCGCGGCGCGGGGCATTGGGCCGAGATTCGGCTCAAGTCCGACGATCCGAAAAAGAGCGTCAACCCGATGCGCATTCCCCACTTCCCCACGATCGAGCCGTGGGAGTACGACGGCGCCAAGCACGACAAGATCTATGGCGGCGGGACGAACCGCTGGCTGCAATCCGGATACATGGGACATCTGCTGAACTTCCCGACGTTCGGCGGGCCTTCCGAAAAAGAAGCGCAAAGCGGCCTCGGCAATCACGGCGAGGCGCTGGTCGTCGAGTGGAAGAAGGACGCGGCAATCACGAGCGCGGATGCGGTCCAACTCGTCTACTCCGCCTACCTGCCCAGGACCCAGTACAACGTGGGACGGACGCTGACCCTGCTCGATGGAGAGACCGTGATGTACGTCGAGGAGTGGGTCGAAAACCTGCTTGCGTTCGGCCGTCCGGCTCATTGGGTGCAGCACGCGACGTTCGGACCGCCGTTCGTCGAGCCCGGCAAAAACGTGCTCGACGCATCGGCGACGCGGGGCGAAGTGCGCGGTCCGACAAGTCCGAACCGCATGCTGGCCCGGGGCCCGATCGACTGGCCTTGGGGGACGTCGCCGGAAGGACGTCGAGTCAGTCTGCGCGAGATGCAGGACCGGCCGAAATCCGGTATCTACTACGCGATGTTGATGGACCCGGACCGCGAGCGCAACTACTTCACGATGTTCCACAAGGACTACAACGTGCTGATCGGCTACCTGTGGCATACGAAGGACTTTCCGTGGCTTGGCGACTGGCAGGAGAACCAAGGCAACGGCGGTTTGCCGTGGAACCACCAGGTCGTCGCCCGCGGCATGGAGTTCGGCACGACGCCTTTTGGCGGGCCGATGGAGAACGTCGTCAGCGAAGGCAAGCTCTACGGCGTGCCGTTGTATCGCTGGATCGACGGCCGCGAAAAGGCGACGGTCCGCTACGTGGTCTTTCTCGCCGAGATACCCGACGGCTACGAAGGGGTGCAAGATGTCGAGACGAAAGCCGGCAAGATCGTCATCACCGAGCGAGGGACGGGCCGCTCGATCGTGCTCGACAGCAGCAGGGAGTGGTGAGAAGCCGTGACGATGAAGACGCTGCTGGCGGCAAGCTGCCTGCTGTTCGTCCCTGCTTCCTCCGCGCAGGAAACCAAGATGATCGTGACGGTCGTCGATCAGAAGACCGGCGAGCCGATTCGCGGTCTGGAAGCGCGGAACTTCCACATCATGGACGACAAGACGCGGCTGCGTGTCGATGAGGCCGAGTTCAAGAGCACGACGATCGACATCATGCTGTTGATCGACACCAGTCTGGCCGGGCCGATGGTCCGGCCGCTGGCCGGCTCGTTCATCAACGAGCTTGGCGAGAAGGAGCAGATGGCGATCGTCTCGTACCACGACTCCGCCGATCTGATCCAGGACTTCACTTCGAGCAAATCGCTGCTTCACCAGGCCTTGGAGCGAGTGCAGTACGGCAACAACCCGCGAGTCCTCGACGCGCTGTACGCCGCGATCGACGGCGGATTCACCTCGAACGTAGGGCGGCGCGTGATCGTCCTGCTGTCGGCGGGAGTCGAAGGATACAGCCGAGTCAACGAGGGAGAAGTCCTGCGGTTGGCCCGCAGCCGCGGCGTCTCGATCTTTCCGGTCTACGTGGTGGGCGTCGAGCGCGGGATGTTCCGGCGCTTGTCGGACTACTCCGGGGGCGCTCCGTTCGCCGCACGCAAGCTGAAACTTCAGCCCGCGGCGCTGAGCCGCCTGGTCTACTCGGTCTTGCGGGAGTACTACGAACTAGGGGTCAGCGGCGTCTACACCGTGGGCGACCGCATCCAGGTGACCATCGAGGGGCTGGGGAAGTCGAAGCAAAAACTCCGCGCGTCAAGCCTGCCTCTTGAATGAGTTGAATGAGAGAGCCGGCCCCAGAGAGGCCGGATTTTCGATGCTCCTACGAACCGGAGCGGTCTATTCGCTGCCGGAGGTGTTCGCCGCCGCTCGCCGGGGTTGCTGGACCTTGGGGGTCGCCAGATAGCCGACGATGCGGTCTTTGGAGATGCGGTTGACGACCAGCTCGCAAGGTTGGCGCGACCCGATGACATAGAACTGGACGGGTTCGAGCAGCGTCTTGTTCTTCTTTTCGATCCGCTTGTCATCGGCCCAGAGGTCGATGTTGAAGCGATTGCGCTTGGTGTCGGCTCTGCGAAGCCGAATGGTGACCGGGCCGACCCGCGAGGCCTGCTTCGCTTTCGTGATATCGAACTCGAAGTAGTTCCGCTCGCCCAACTCACGCAGCGCCGTGAGTTCGTCGGCGTTCGTCGCGATCAGGCCGCTCTGCACGCCGAGGTCGCCGCGAACCGTCTTCAGATCGGCGATCGTCCGCTCCAGCTCCTGCCGCGTCTCGTCGACCTTCTCTTCGACGGTCCCCACCTTGCCCGTGAGCGAGCCGAGCCGGTTGCCGGTCTGCTGCGTCGTGGAGCGCAATTCCTGAATGCTGCCTCCCACCTCGTTGAAGCGGGCTTGCTGCTGAGCCTGGGTCTCTTCGATGGCCTCCGAGAGCTTGGCGGCGCGCCCCATCGCGCGCTTCTCGACCTGGGTGGTCTTGGCGGCGAGTTCCTTTTCAGCGGAGTCCACCATTCCCTCGACCTTTCTGACGCTCGAGGTGATCTCCCTCGAGGTGCGGGTGACCGAGCCCTCCAGTTGCGCCAGCTTCTCTTCATGGACCTGAAGCATGGCGACGTGCGGCTCGAGCCGCGCCTGGGTGTCCTTCAATTCGAGAAACAGGTACAGCGTGGTTCCCATCAGGCAGGCCACCACCACGAGCAGGCCGATCATGATCGGCGGCGTTGCCGGACGGCCGCCGGACGGTGCGCCGGCATCATATTGATTCGTAGACATGAGCTTTCCCCCGAGGTGGATATCTTCCAGCGAACAAGCGGTTCAGGGCGGGGGCCGCCAACATTACCGCCGGACCCATTGTAACATCGCCCTCCGCTGCGAACTAGCCTGCATGTCTCATTGGACGCGGGAAGCACCTCATTCGGTTTCCGTCAAGCTTTCGTTCCGGACGGTTGAAGCCGGTGTTCGCCCGGGACGGAACTCACGGGAGGTTTGTTATGATCGGCTGTCCCGATGCCCGCGGCTCCCCGGTTGTCGATCGTGGTCCCTGTTCGGGATGAGCAGGATACGGTCCATGAACTGGCGGCAAGGATCGCCGGAGCCGTCAAGGACGAGTACGAACTCATCTTCATCGACGACGGCAGCACGGACGACACCTGGAAACGGTTAGTGGAACTCCACCAGCCGGACCGGGTCCGACTGTTGCGCTTTCGCAGGCACTCCGGGAAGACGCCCGCGTTGATGGCCGGGTTCCGCGCGGCGCGGGGAGAAACGATCGTAACGCTGGACGGCGATCTGCAGGACGACCCTGCCGAGATTCCCCGCTTCGTCGCCAAGCTCGGCGAGGGTTACGACCTGGTCACGGGCTGGAAGAAGCAGCGCCGCGATCCCCTGATCAAAGTGATCTCGTCGCGGCTGTTCAACTTCGCCGCGCGGCTCTCGACGGGTCTGCGGCTCCATGACATCAATTGCGGATTCAAAGCCATGCGGGGCGAAGCGGCGCGCTCGCTGCGCATCCACGGTGACCTGCACCGCTTCATTCCCGTTCTGGCGGCCGCCCGAGGCTTCCGGGTCACCGAGATCGAGGTCACCCACCATCCGCGCCGCCACGGCCGCTCCAAGTACGGCATCGAACGGATGTTCAGGGGCCTGTTCGACCTGCTGACGGTCGCGCTGGCGACCCGGTTGCTCAAGCGGCCGGCGCAGGGGTTCGCCTGGGTGGATCTCGCTTTTCTGGCGCTGGCGCTCCTCTTGCTCGGAGGGTTGATCGCACAGGGCGCCGGGACGCCGCCGCTCGTCGCCGCGGGCGCGGTCCTTATTGTGGCGAGGTTCGTCTTCAGGGCCGCGGGCCGGGCGGCGGAGCGTGTCGCGTCCACGGGAGCGCCGGACCCGGAGCTTCCCAGATATGCGATCCAGGAGAGGCTCGACTGAGTCCGAGGCATCCGCCTGACAGCGACGAAAAGAGCACGAGATTCCCGCTTGCAACGCGCCGTTCAGGTCCTGAAGTATCTCGTCCCGGTGGTCATCGCGTTCTTCATCGGAAGGGTCATCTATCAGAACTGGCAGGAGGTGCGGAATGCGGCCTGGAGTTTCCGACCTATCGAGCTTTCGGCTTCGTTCCTGCTGACCGGCTGGTGGTTCGTGCTGCGGCCCCGCGTGTGGGGATTCGTCCTGGACCACTTCGGCCACAAGCTCACTTTCCACCAGGCGTTCCAAGTGGTGCGAAAAGCGGAGCTGAGCCGTTACGTGCCCGGCACGATCTGGCAGTACGTCAGCCGCATCTACCTGGCCGGCCGCTACGGCGTGCCCACCCATGCGACCATCGCCACCACGCTGGTGGAAACGGTCATTCTGTTTCTGGCGTCGCTGATTCCCGCCCTGTGGTTCCTGTCGGAAACGCTGCCGTCGCTGAACCGCTATCACCTGATCATGTTGTGGATCATCCCGATCGCGGCCTTCGTTGCGATCCACCCCGGGGTTCTGAACTTCTGGGCGAAACGCCTCTCCCGACGGCTCAAGCAGGACTATGAACCGCTGAAGATCCGCTGGCTGACGATGGCGGGCATCTGGGCGTTCCTGCTGCTGAGCTGGCTGATCTTCGGGACCGCGGCCGCGCTCTTCGTCCGCGGAGTGCTCGCGACGCCGTGGGGAATGATTCCGCAGCTCGCGAGCGACTACGCGCTTTCCTGGGTGGTGGGCATGATCTCGATGATCGCGCCCGCCGGGATGGGCATTCGCGACGGCATGTTCGGCCTGCTCGTGGGACAGCGCATCGGCATCGGCACCGCCATGACCGTCGCCATCGGCCTGCGGCTGTGGCTGACGCTGACCGAGCTGGCCTGGACCTTCGGCGGCCTGTGGTTTTTGGGGCGGGGAAAAAGCCGTGTTTCGTGATTCGTGTCTCGTGTTTCGTGACCCCAAAACCAGGCGGGCGGTAGGGCCGTTGCTCCAAGGCAACATGAAAAGCCGTGCCTCGTGTTTCGTGTTTCGTGTCTCGTGAAAAACCGGTTGGCCGGGCTTAACCTGCATTTCTCACCACCCGACGGTCGAAGCACGCGATACGACCGCCAGGACTTCGTTGCGCTTGCTTGCCGTGCTCAATGTACTGTTCAAGTACGCCTGCGCGCGCCAAGCGGCTCGCGCCTTTTTCCTCCGCCCGGCTTGCGCCTAGTCCTGACGGCCCTCTCACCCACTTCGCCTCGCCTCGTGGTGAGACATGCAGGTTAAGGAAATTATTGATTCAGAGCACCACACGCCCTGGACATGGAGTTGACTTCATATGTACTGAATGCCATATTGTGGGGTGAGCTGGGTTGTCGAAATTGCCGACGAGTTCGAGCCGGAGTTCGACGCGCTCCCCGAAGATGCGCAGACAGAGATATTGGCGCTGTCGCGGTTATTGCAGCAGTTCGGACCGCGTCTCGGGCGACCTCGGGTTGACACGCTCAACGGCTCACGCCACAAGAACATGAAGGAACTGCGGTTCCATACGGCGGATGGCCAATGGCGGGTGGCCTTTGCCTTCGACACGAAACGGAAAGCCGTCCTGCTCGTGGCTGGAGACAAATCCGGAGGCAGCGAAAAACGGTTCTACCGCCGGCTGATCCGCAAGGCCGATGATCGTTTTGACGAGCTTCTCTCCCGTTTGAAGAAAGAAGGCAAGTAACGATGTCTGTGAATGTAGAGGAAAAAATCAGCAAGCTAAGCCCCGCTCAGCGCAAAAAGGTCGAGGGGCGCGCGGCAGAGTTGATCGCTGAGGAAATGACCCTGCGCGAGCTGCGCAAGGCCCGCAAGCTTACGCAAGTACGCATGGCCCGTCAGCTTGGCATCACGCAGGACAGCGTATCGCGGCTGGAGAAGCGTAGCGATCTTCTGCTTTCCACACTGAGGAAGACCGTGGAGGCCATGGGGGGAAACTTGTCGCTGGTCGCCCAATTCCCGGATCGCGCGCCGGTCGTCCTGGCGGGGATTGCAGAGGACGACCCGCGCGGGTAAACCAAAGTCATGTTCCGCTGCTTGAAAAGACCTGACCGGCACTTCGCCGGGCCACGGGGGAGACATACAGGGTCGCGGCTCGTCAGATTCCGGCTTTCCTGCGGTAGACCTGATAGGTTCGCGTGCGCGGCTTGCTTCCGCGGTCCCACCAGGGGACACCATGAAGCGGATAGGAGTATTCCCAGACTTTCTCGAAGCGATCATCGAGGCCGCGGGGATGTCCTCCGCGCGGGTTCCAGAACACATACCAATCCACGCCGGGGTAATCGTCGAACTGGTCGTCGGGTATGCGTCCGCGGAACTGCTGATTGTGGGGCGCTTCGCTGTCGAGCAGGGCGACCCAATGCATATCGGGGATATAGAAATAGACGGCCATGCCCTTGACGTTGCGGAAAAAGGCGACCCTGTCGCCGGGGTCGAGGTTGGCCTGGAGATAGTCGATCAGGGGCTGGGTATAGGAGGCATCGCGGGTCAGTTGGCGTTCCAGCATCTGCTCGCCGCCGGAGCGGTTCCAGTTGAGGTTGGGCCAGACGACGACCCCCGCCAAGAGCGCGGCGGCGGCCCGTTTGCCGGCGGCGCGCCGGGTCTGCGCGGCCGCCAGGGCGCAGAGCAATACCGCGGCCGGCACGGTCTGATAGTAGTGCCGCGTATTCACTCTGTTCTTTCCGACGGCCACCGCGAACAAGGGCGACAGGAACAGGACCAATCCCGCCAGCAGGGCGGCGCGGCTCCAGACTCCCCGTGAGGGCAGCTTCCGCCAGGCCCACAAGAAACCGAGCGGGACGGTCAGGCATAGGGAGGCGAACAGCCAGAAGGCCGCGGCGGGCAGAGCCAGAATATCCGAGGCCGAGAAGAAGAACGACGAGAGGGCAAGAAGAGAGCCGCCGCCCAGCAGGGCGGTCAAGGCCGGCGGAGAAGAGGGCGCCCGGCGGCAGAACAGAAAGAAGCCGACCGGAACCAGCAGAACCAGAGGCACGGCCCGCCAGAAATCGCGGCCTCGAACCGTCAGCGCCTCAGCATAGATCTCGTCGAGCGAGCGGTCGATCGGCGGCGGCCACATGCCGGCGAACTCCCAATGCAGGAAGCGGAACTCGATGCCCAACAAGACGGCCAGGACGGCCGACAGCTTGACGAACCCCCGCAGGAACCTGCGGTCGGCCTCGATCAAGGCGAAGACGCCGAGCGCAAGCCACATTCCCGCGAAGGCCACGTAATTCGACAGGTAGAGCATTGCGCCGTAGAGCCCGAGCCGGAGATAGAAGGCCCGCGACGCGGCGCGCTCGGGTTCGCGGAGGTAGCGGCACATCTCCAGCAGCAGCAAGGCCGCCGCCAGCAGGATGAGGACGTAATAGCGGGAGCTTCGCGCGGCGTAGAGAAAGTAGATCGACAGGAGACCGATCGAGGGAAGCATCAGCGGACGCGCCCCGCCGCCGAAGAGCACCACGCCCACGCGGTACAGAACGAACAACGTCGCCGCGCCGAGCAGGGCGAAGGGCGCCCGGGCCGACCAGGTACTGACGCCGAGCAGCTTGAACCCCACCGCGCTCACGTAGAACTGCAGCCAGCTCTGCATGGCGGGCAACAAATGGGAGTTGACGTCGTGACCGTCCGCCGCCTGCACGATCAGTTGCTCGCCGTCGAAGACGCGCGGAATCCACACGCCGCTCTCGGCCATCAAGCGCCCCCAGTTGGCGGTCGTCGTCTCGTCGCGCCACAGCGGGACGCCATCGAGGCGCCAGAAAAGCAGAAACGCCGAGAGGAGAACGAGCAGGACAGCGAGAACGTTGCGCATCAAGGGGACCGGCAATTGCGCCCTGGGAGAGCCTAGTATAGCCGACACCGGCAGATCCGCCTCGCCACTTTGTGAGACATGCAGGTTCGATCTACCGCAGCCCTTCCTGGCCGAACTGTTCGCGGGTGGGCAGGGCCTGGAGGTCGAGGACCGAGGTCTCACCCGACTTGACTTCAACTTTCCCGCCATAGCGAGCGAGTTTCTTTCGATATCTGGGGTCTTCGATGCTGTAACCGGCGCGGTCCGGAAACGCGAACGCCTCGTATTCGCCGGGCGGCACCGCGGTGATCTCGAATCCTCCCTCGCGCACCCGTCCCATAAGCCGGGGGTGAGCAGACGGACCCTCCCCGGCCGGCAGGAGCCGCACCGTTCTGGCAGGCGGAAGCAGGCCGCCCTTTCCGAGAAGGGCGCCCGTCGACTCGCCGTCTTCCAACTCCCTCACGGTCCCCCGGACGGTCCCCGTCGCAAAGCTCATCGTGAGAACTACATCGCCGGAAATCCCGTTCCGCGGGACGGTCAGCTTCGATCCTGGCATGGGGCGGCCGTCGATCTCGATGCCTTCGACATAGGCGCCCTTCGGGCCGAAGGCCATGAGCCGATACCGCCCCGGGACGGCCGTCAACTCGAACGGCCCTTCCCCGCCCATCCCCTCGACTTTCGCGAACATGCTCCGAGTGCGCCTGGTTTCCGTCGGGTCCAGGTTGTCCGCTTCCAGCCGAATCTGCGACGACCAGACCCCGCTTTCATCGCCGACGGAATCCGGCGGGTCAACGAGGACCAGCCGGCCCACGATATCGCGCTCGGCAAGAGCCTCGACCTCGACGGCCTCGACTCTTCCTTCCGACACCGTGAACGGCTGGCGGCCGAAAGCCTGGCGGCCGGTTCGACGGTCATACAGGCGCGCGACCGCCAGGTAACGCCCCGGCGGCAACCCGAACAAGGAGAACGACCCCCGTTCGGTTGTCGACCGGCTTCCGACCATCCTGACCGAACTCCCGTCCCGCCGATACACCTCGAACCGGCATGGGCTGCAAGAGATGCGCGCGTCCGGGCTCGAGACGCGGCCGTGAGCGCTGGTGGGCGGCGCCTTCACAAGGCGCACGTCGATGCCCTGCTTCTCCTCTCCCCATTCGACCGTGACACGAGCCGCGCCGCTCAACGAGCCGGCGTTCGGATAGTAGCCCGGCGCGGCGGCGAAACGAAGCTGGCCATCCAACCCCGGCTCTTCGGTGGGACGGACCGCGATCACATACTCGTCCGCCGACAGCCCGAAGATGCGGTACACGCCGCGATCGTCCGTTCGAAAACCACCGTGAAAGCGGGTCATGCGGGAGTTCTGGTCCCGCCATCGGAGACGGCCTTCAAGGAATTGCTCCCGCAGCGCCTCGACTCTCGCGCCGACGACAGCGCGGCCGTCTTCGTCCAGAACGCGTCCGGTGATCACCGCCGAGCGGTTGATTTGCAGGTCCAGGCCATCCAACGGCCGGCCGGAGGGAATCCGGATCCTCTTCCGCAACAACTCATGGCCGGGCGCCGCGACACCGATCTCGTATTCCCCGACCGGCGCGTTCTCGATGACAAACGAGCCATTGAAGCGGGTGAAGGCCGAGACGTTCTCGCGCTCGCGGGCCGTGACCGCCACCTTGGCGCCTCGGACCGGGACGCCCCTCTGCCCCGAAAGCACCCGTCCGCGCAACTCGACCGTCTCGGCCGGCTGGGCCGGGCCGGCGGACTGCCCGCCGGGCTGCGCACACACCAAGCCCGCCGACGCGAGAATCGAAGCTGCAAGAACGCGAGTCCTCATGCAGGCTAGCGTTCCGCCCCCGCCCAAGTGCGGATCAATCACAGCAAAAAAAGTCACGTCGCGCCTTCCGTCCTACCTCTTCCGTCCCTTCGCACCGTCCCCGTTTCGACCTATCCGTGGCGAGGATTGTGAGTTTTCACATCAGCGTTCCGCTGTCAGGTCGACTTCCATCTCGAAGCCCGGCTCGACCGTGATCGTCCGGACCGCCGAGGCGGCCTCCGCCCAGGCCTCTTCATCGGAGACGTCGGCGGCGGGGTCGCGCCAGGCGGCGATCCGATACTCGCCCGGTATCACCTTTTCGAAGGCAAACACCCCGTTCTCGTCCGCCGCGGAGGAAAACGAACCGCGGGCGCCGCGCAGGCCGACGAGGAAATGCGCGCCCGCGGGCCGGGATTCCCGGCCACCGCCGCGGGCCAGGCGAACCGCGCCGAAAATCTTGGCGAACTCGGACGAAACCTGCATCTCGAGGCCGGTCATCGAGCCCGGGTGCACGGTGAAGGAGTAGTCCTCCACGAGGTAGCGGTCGCCGGGGCGCAGCGAGGCGCTGTACTCGCCCGGGGGCAGCCCGCCGTGCTCGAACGCATAGTCGGGCCCTTCGACCCGCAGGTATTCCCCGGCCCTCGGTTCGGTCCCCCTGGGATGGATTCGAACATTCAGGTTGCTCTTCTCCCCATCCGCAAACGCGACCCTGCCGCGAACGCCCGTCGGCGGGGAAGGCCGCAAACGCAGATCCATCAGATCCCGGTCGACCGTCAGCACCGCGAGCAGCCGCATGTCCCGCGTATTGGATGAGCTATCCTGCCCGGTCTGCAAGACGTAATCCCCTTTCTCGAGCCCATCCACCCGAAACTTTCCTTCCCGAGCCACCATGAACAGGGCCCAGGAATCGCCGCCGCGGGCGGCCTTGGGCCGGATGGCGACGAAGGTCGGGTGAGGCTCTTCGTCCGTGAGCCGCTCGACGATTCCGGAAATCGAGAACACGCCGGCGTCCCCCCGCAGTTGAAAGCTCACCGACTGGGGTTCGACGCCGCCGGCGATCTCGACCTCACGAGCGTCGAGCCGGAACTTCGGCAGCCAGCCAGGGAACAGGAAGCGCATCCGCGCCTCGAACAGGTAGCGGCCCGGCTTCAGGCCCCAGATACGGAAGTAGCCGCGGTCGTCGCTCAGCGCGCTCCCTGCCGCCCTGCCGCCCGCACGGCCCCGCCCGAGCCGCTCCGTCGGCGCACCGGGAGCGGGCGTGAGCGTCACTTCCGCCCCTTGCACCGGCCCTCCGAAGTCGTCGCTCAGATAACCCTCGAGCACACCGGCGCGGGCGGCCAGGAAGTCAATGCTGCCGCACTCGCCCTCCGGCGGACAGGTGCGCGTGATGGTTTCCGAGTCCAGCCCGCCCGCTTTGAGCGTGTAGCAACCCTCGGCGGCGACACCGAGGGTTACACGGCCTTCGGGCACGCCCTCGATCAGATAGCGCCCCCGCGAGTCGGTCTCGGCCTGCGCGACTACGCGCTCGGGACTGCCGGCCTTGACCTGGACGTAGGCTCCGGGCAGCGGAACGGCATCGGAGCCGTCCTGCTCGAATACCGTGCCCGAAAGGAAGGCGGCGCCCCAGGCCGCCTGGGCGAGCACCAGCGACCCGGCAAGGGCAAGGAGGAAAAAGCCGTGTTTCGTGTCTCGATAAAAAGCCGTGATTCGTGTTTCGTGTCTCGTGATTCGTGAAAACCTTGGAATTCGCGCTGGCTTGCGCCGCGCGCCAAGAAAGGCCGTGTTTCGCGTCTTGTGTCTCGTATCTCGTGAAAAACCGGTTGGCCGGGCTTGGGGTGGCTCGGCAAAACCTCGTGTTTCGTGTTTCGTGAAAACCCGTTGGCCGGGCCTTTGGTGGCTCAAGCCGGAAACGAACCGGTCAAGCATACCTGCTCGCGGCCAGCGGCTCGCGCCTTGTCCCGACAGCACTCTCACGGACTTCGCCTCCCCCGGTGGTGAGATATGCGGGCTGTCAGGTGTAGACGCCAACTTGCGCTCCCGGGTTTCAAAAAAGCCGTGTTTCGTGTCTCGTGTTTCGAAAAAAAGCCGTGATTCGTGTTTCGTGTCTCGTGTTTCGTGACCCAAAACCCCGGGGGGGCGGGGCGGCCGTGGCTCTCTAGCGGCTTGGGGGGAAGGCCGATAAAAGGCCGTGATTCGTGAAAACCTCGGAACTCGCGCTGGCTTGCGCCGCGCGGCTTAAAAGCCGTGATTCGTGATTCGTGAAAAACCGGTTGGCCGGGCTTGGGGCGGCTCTACCAGGGGACGACGGACAGCAGGCTAACGGATCTCCAGGACGGTGTCGGGTTGGACGGTAATCAGCAGGCGGCCGTTGTCGAGGCGGTAGAACTCGTCGTCCCAGCCGTAGGACGGGCCGGCGCTTCGCGGCGCGAGCTCGCCGCGGGCGGTCCGCACGGAGGCGACCTCGCGGCCGCCGGTGTCGAACTCGATGGTCACGCTGTTGGGGAACACGCGGGGCGAGAGATCGTGCGTGACGGCGAAGCGGGCATCGTCGAGGGGATGGACCCGGGTGCGCTCGACGACCGTCCGGTAGGCGTAGAGCGGTCCCATCGGGACGTACCAGACGTCGCCGCGGCGGGCGATATGACGAATGTGCCGCTCGTAGTAGGAGCCGGGCTCGTAGTCGAGCCAATTGGGATGGGTGAGGAAATTGTAAATGCCTCCCGCCTCGTAGACCTCGTCGAACGCGCCGTTGATCAGCGCCACGTCGGTCCGGCCCTCGGGAGAAATGCCTCCCTTGTTCTGCACGGCCTGCGTGTACAAAGCCCGATAGGGACGGCGGTCCCAGGTGTTCATGCCGGGCGCCAGTTGGCCGCCGATCAACTCGTCCGGGTAGATGCGCGCCGCCAGGTAACCGGCGTGACGCAGCTTGTCGCGCACGAAGGCGTATTCGGGGCATTGCCCGCAGGGGTAGGCGAACGACCAAACGTGAGGCTGATCGACCTGGGCCAGGATGCGGTCACGCGATCCGATCAACTCGTCGTTCGAGTAGGCCAGGATGCAGAACCAGCGGTCCGGCGGGAACTGGCAGGGGTGGGTGCGGGTGTGAGAGCCGATCTCATGGCCGTTGTTGACCGCGCGCGCCAGGACGGGCCACAGGCCGCCGGCGTGAAAGGTGCTGACGAAGAAGGTGGCCTTGACGCCGTAGCGGTCGAGAATGGCGAGCGCATCGGGAATCCTGGGGCTGGAATCGTCGGCGGTGTGCGTGACCACCGCGCGGGCGTCGTTCCAGTAGTTCGTCAGCCCGACGACGCGGACGCCGCCGGAGGAGCCGCCGCCGCGAACGTCCGCCGGATCGATGCCGAGCCGCGCGAGCGGGTCGCCGGAGCGGCGGCCGATCGGCTCGGGATCGGTGAACCAGGTTTCCAGGTCCGACGGAGCGAGCCTCCTGTCACGGATGAGATGGCCGGCCCAGACGGCGGCGGCGAGCAACAGCAAGGCCAGGATGAGCCGAAAAAAGGCCGTGTTTCGTGTCTCGTGATTCGTGTCTCGTGAAAACATCGGAATTCGCGCTGGCTTGCGCGGCGCGCTTTAAAAGCCGTGATTCGTGTCTCGTGTCTCGTGTCTCGTGAAAACCTCAAAACCTGTTTTTAGTTTTTCGTGAAAACCTCGGAATTCGCGCTGGCTTGCGCCGCGCGCTTTAAAACCCGTGTCGTCTCGTGTTTCGTGAAAACCTGGCATCCCCAGGTGATGAGATATGCATGCTAGGGGGTTACCTCTTCTTCCGCTTCTGCTTCTTCTTCGGGTGGCGGCTCGGGCATCTGCTCCTCGAGGAAGGCGAAAATCCGGCTCCAGGCGGCATCCCGTTCCTGATGCCAGCGAGCGGGCCGGGCGCCGTCGTCGAAGCCGGTGAGGAACAACGGGGACAGGCCGGGGAACTCGAGCACGTCGGGCTGAATGCCGTGTTCGGCGAGCACGCCGAGAAAACGGCGCTGGTCGCGGTAACCGGGATCGGAGCCGGTATGCATGAAGATCATCGGCGTCCGGATGCGCCGCGCCTGCCGGAACATGTCGCGCTGGTACAATTCCCGCAGCAGGTCCGGCCGGGACAGCTCGCGGCCGAAAAGCTCCTGCTGCAGGCCCCTGAGCCGATCGATGCCCGTGTAGCCGTACTCGGGCATACCGGAGAAGATCAGGGGAGAGACGATCACGGCGGCGCGAAAGACATTCGAGCGCTCGATCGCCAGCAGCGCGGCCGTGGCGCCGTGGCCCTCGGCGATGACGGCCATCCGCAGGGAGTCGACATACTCGAGCTTGCGTCCGAGCTGCGTGAGCTGCAGCAGGTCGATGACTTCGTTGCGGCCGATCTGGACGACGCCCTCCGAGCGCCCCTCGGGCCCGGCGCGCCCGCGGAACGTCGGGGCCAGGACGACATAGCCGCGGCGGGCGAAGTCCAGGGCGACGGAGCGATAGCGGGCATCCACGCCGCCCTGGTAGCCGTGACCGAGGACCACCATCGGATACTTGATCTCTTCCTCTTCGTCGATGTAGGGGCGGGCCAGGACACCGGTCATGTTGAGCCCCAGACTCTTGTAGGCGATGTTCCAGCCTTCGTGGCCGTCGCCGCGGTGAAAGCGTTCGAGGTGACGCAGCTCCCAATCGGCCACGCCGAGCCGTTGCCAGTCCCGCTGGGCGGGCAGGAACGAGGGCTTGGCGGTGATCTTCAGCAGCCCGGGCGGGGTTTCGGCCCGCAAGGCGGGCAAGGCCGTGGCGATGAGGAGGCTCAGGAGCGCGGCAAGAGACAGGACCGCCGACGCGGGAGAACGGCGAAGCGGCCCGATCCGACGGGGAGGCGGGAAAGTCGTCACGGTGAGGGGCAAGCCCAAGCTTGCCGTTGATTGTAACCCGTCAGCCCGTGGGGGATGCCACTTCCAGGCGTCGTCCCAGCCTGTGGGTTCGTCCTCTCGCCAAAGGCTCCGCAGCCATGTCGTTATCCATCGCTTGCCGGCAGGCGGTCCGGCGCGCGGTTCGGACCCGTGACGCAAAAAAGCGGTTCCGCCTCTCGACGGAACCGCTTGTGAAAATAGTCCGGGAGTATGGCAGGAGCCGCTTTTCCCGTCAGACGCGTTCGGCCGGAACGAATCGGACGCGGCCCCCACCAACTCTCACAGGGCGCGATCGCGCTTTACTGCGCATTGACCAGGTAGCCCTGGCCGATGCCGTTGGCGGCGTCGCTGAGGAAGACGTAGCCGGTGGCGCCCGAGAACGAGCACTGCACGCTCAGGCTCCCATCGTAGTCAGCGCCGCGCTGCATTGACACCAGGAAGGCCATGTGGTCCTTGCCGTCCACGTCGATCGTGGACAAGGCTTCCATCTCGTCGTCGTCGAGGTCCATGTTGCCCCAGTTCAGCGAGCAGCTTCCATCGACCTCCGAGTCGTTGACGACCACGATGCCGGTGTCCCATCCCGTCATGGAGGTGACGAACGGGAAGTACAGCATGTCGCCCTCGCAGGCGCCATAGGAGCCGATTACGAGTTGCGCGGAGTAGGCGAACGATTCATCCGTCCGCCGAGCGGGAAGGATCATGGCGCTGAGCGTGACATCGTCACCGACGGCGCCGCCCGCAGCGGGCTCGAACTTGATGGAAAGAGCTCCGGAATCATCCGAATCGGTTGGGGTCACGTCGATGACCAACTCGCCGGCTCCGCCTTCAGCGGTCACATCGAAGACACCCGCATCACTGGCGCTGATCTTTCCGGACGAGGTCATGAGCATGATGTCGTTTTCGTCCATCCACGCCATCCGATAGCCTTCTTCGATGTTCACCGAGATCGTCGCGGAACCCGGCTCGCAAGAATTGAAAGTCGCCTTGTCGTCCGCATCGAACGACAGATCGAGCGCCTGATCGACACGGGCCACGTTAACGGAAGCGGAATCCATATCGAGAGTTACGTCAGTAGCAAGGTTGTAACCAATCATGTCCCCCGACACTTCGAGCCTGTCATCGGATATGCTGGTCGCATCGACGTAAAGACCGGCGATCATGAAGGTTTCGGCGGTGCCATCCCAATTGCCGGGAAACAGAATGTCTTCCCAATACACCGTGTCACGGTCGACTGTACCCATGGGGGCGGGCATCCTGTAGCCCATCGCATCGACTTCGCCGGTAACTCCGGCCCCGGCATCTGCGTCCATGAGCATCAGCGTTACGGGCATGTCGGCGTCGTCGCCGTCGTCATTGAGAAGATCCCCGTTGAACTGCAACTCGAGGTCGAACATGCTCTCGTCAGAACGAGTAGCGATTTCACTGCCGGTGGCGCTGGCAGTCGTAGTGATATCGGCCGCAGCCGTCAACGTACACCGGACCGTGAGGTTATCGAGCATTTCCATCTCGCTCTCCATCCTGATGCGCTGGTTGTTGGGCCGAACCTCACACTCGACCTGGGCCAGCACGGACGGAACGAACAACAGCATACTCAGAACAAGCAAACTGCTGATTTTCAAAAACTTCATGTGTTTCTCCTTGATTCTTCCTCAAAAGAAAGTACTCGGCATCACAAGATGCCCTTTCGAATTCGAACGAGACGCTCAGGCGTGAACCCGGCTCTCATTTCGTTTCATGGTATCGGGCGATGCCTCGGTACGCCGTAAGCATACCATGGCAGGCGCCGTCAAGTCCAGCCTTGCGCGGGGTTCGTCAACGCACTATGGAACGTTCCCCTGGCCCGGCATGGGTTGGCTGACGGCGCGAAGCATCACGTCCGTGGCGCGAAGGCCCGCTTTCCGGGAGCAAGCAAGCGGCTTGCTCCGTTGGCGCAGCCGTGGCGCAGGACGAGGACCCCACCCACGATACCATCAATCCTTCTCTCACAAATTCCGCGGCTTGTCAAGGGAAAGGCCGTGTTTCGTGTCTCGTGTCTCGTGACCCAAAACCGGAGGTGGCAGGCAGGGCCGTGGCTCCAGGGCGGGAGGAAAGGCCGTAAAAGCCGTGTTTCGTGTCTCGTGTTTCGTGCCTCGTGGAAAACCGGTTGGCCGGGCTTGGGGCGGCTCTCATTGGAGTCGCCACAGGGGCGACGGCGTTCCCTGGAAAGCGGTTCGAGAAAAAGGGGCCGTTGGGTAGGGCCGCATCGCCACGGACATGGCGTAAGCAAAGATTATCCAGAGATTCATGAAACATGCGGGCCGGAAATTGGTTCAGGAAGGAAAAGCCTAAAAAGCCGTGTTTCGCGACTCGTGTTTCGTGACCCCAAAACCCGGGAGGCGGTGCGGCCGTGACTCTCTGGCGGTATTGGCCGGAGGGGGCTCTTGTTCCCTGGAAAGGGACGCTTGCGCTGGGAGGCGATGCATTCAGGAAGCCTCTGACCCGGCTGCCGCTTGCCGCTGTGCGCGGGGGCGCTTGCTATGCGGCCCCGGGGGAGCCGGGCAATAGTGGGCAATTCCGGGCAATTGTGAGCAAGGAAGCAAGGCGGGGACTCGGGAAAGGGCTGAAAAAAGGCCGAGAAAAAGCCGTGATTCGTATCTCGTGTCTCGTGTTTCGTGAAAACCTCGGAATTCGCGCTGGCTTGCGCCGCGCCCTGGCATAAGCCGTGTTTCGTGTTTCGTGAAAAACCCCCGGGGGCAGGGCGGCCGTGGCTCTAAAGCGGCATTCGGTAAGGCCGAGAAAAGGCCGTGTCTCGTGTCTCGTGTTTCGTGTTTCGTGAAAACCTGTTGGCCGGGCTTGGGGTGGCTCAACAAAAACCCGTGATTCGTGTCGAAAAGGCCGTGTTTCGATAAAAAGCCGTGTTTCGTGATTCGTGACCCAAAACCCCGGGGGTCGGGGCGGCCGTGGCTCCACGGCGGCTTGGGGAACGGCCATAAACTCCTTGATTCGTGTTTCGTGATGGGCGGGCATGGTTTCTTGCATCGGGCGTTCAGGTCGACGAGGGCCCCTCGATGCGAGGTGAGAAAAGCAGGCTAGACACCATAGATTTCCCGGATGACCTCCCTCACCTTCTCAGGGGTGGCGGGGACACGCCTGGCAGCCTTGGCTTTCTCGGCCTCCTCGGCGGCCTGGCGCTTGATCTCGCGGTCACGGCGTACGGCGATCTCACTGGAACGCTCGAGGCGCTGCGCCATGAGGCTGACCTTGTTGGCGCTCGCGACGATGCCGGGCAGCGACTTCTCGTCGATCACGCGGTCCTGGAGACCCTGGATCTGGTAAGCGAGGTCGAACACCAGCATGCGCAGCATTTCGGTGACGATATGGCCGAACTGCCCGGCGGGCACCGAGCCCAGCTTGTCGGCCCAGACCTCAGTGACCTGCCGGGATTGGGCCAGCCGCTCACAGGCCGCCCGCATGCGCTGGTCGTAGCGGTTGACGGCCTGCCGGCTGACGTACTCGGCCGGTTTTCCCTCCGGCTGCTGCGCCGCCAGCTCGTCGAGCAGGGCGTTGGTCCGCTCCGTCGCCTCGGTCTGCGTGATGGCGGGGTCGCGCAACCAGCCTTGGAGCGCCTCGCGGACCTCGCTCGGCAACCGATCGATGCTGCTGGGCTGTGACATGATTCTTCTCCCTTATTCTCCTATTTTATCCCATATTATCTCATTTTCTTCGCTCCCTTCCGGCTCGGACTTTTAAAAGGCCGTGTCTCGTGTCTCGTGATTCGTGTTTCGTGACCCCAAAGCAAAACCTAGGCAGTAAGCAGGCGGTACGGCCGTTGCTCCAGGACGGCTTGGGAAGAAGCAGTGTCTCGTGTCTCGTGAAAACCGGTTGGCCGGGCTTGGGGTGGCTCTTGTTGGGAGCGCAGGTGAAACGGGAAAGGCCGTGTTTCGTGTTTCGTGTTTCGTGACCCTAACAGCTTAAAGGCAGTGGATAGTGAATTCGTGAAAAACCGGTTGGTGAGGCTTGGGGTGGCCGGCCCCGGCAGCCTTCCCTGTGCTGTAAGATCATGTATGTCATGCAGGCTAGCGGCGGCGAGCCGCGTCCTGGTTCATGACTTCGGCAGACCGGGCAAGGAGAATAAGTCATGGCCACTTTGACCGAACCCGCTCCCGGCGAAACCTCCGGGGCGCTGTTTCGCGCCCTGCGAAGCGCCGGCGTCGAACCCGATCTGGCCCAGCAGCCCGTGGCAAAAGTCACGCAGGCGGCGTTACGCGCCGCGGGGCCGGTTGCCTGATGCATGGATGCTCCAGGAACACAGCACCGTGCTTTCCGCGAAGCCAAGCGGAAGCGGCGCGTAACCCTTCGGGCGACGGACGTTTGCAGCCGTCGGCTTTGTCGTTCGTCGGAGGAGATCACCCGGATCGCCATCCTCCTCACTCCGCGCCGAGCGACCGCAGGAGCCCGTCGCGCCTTCCACGGGACTTTTACCACGGACTGCTAGCTCGCCGATGACGAGATGCGCACTCACGCCGGCCAGAATGTCATTACAGTCGTGAATGCGCGCTTTGACGAACTCAGCGCCAAGATCGACGCCGTGAACAGCCGCATCGACGCCGTGAACAGCCGCATCGACACCCTGCAGCGGGTCATCTGGCCGCTCGTGGTGCTGCTGGCCTCGACGGTCTTCGGCCTGCTGTATCGCGTCCTCACCTCGTAGCGCGGCCTGTCCCTTGCACCCGGGCTGCTTTGAAAAAGGCCGTGTTTCGATAAAAAGCCGTGATTCGTGTTTCGTGTCTCGTGTTTCGTGAACCCCTAAAACCCGGGGGTCGGGGCGGCCGTGGCTCCAGGGGGGGCTTGGGTGAGAAAGGCCGTGATTTGGGGAAAACCTCAAAAGCCGTGTTTCGAAAAAAGGCCGTGATTCGTGTCTCGTGATTCGTGAAAACCTTGGAATTCGCGCTGGCTTGCGCCGCGCGTCAGGAAAAGCCGTGTTTCGTGTTTCGTGGTCGTGCAACCTGGGCGGGCTATGGGGCCGGGTTGAGACAGGTTTTATCCGTGCTTATTTGTTGGTGGTGATGCGGTTGGTTGGGTTCAGGGTTGGGGCAGGGCGGCTTTGGCTCGGTCTACTTCGGCGGGGCGAACTACCAGGAGCATGAGCAGGGGGACGGCCATGGCGAGGCCGGCGAACCAGAAGGACTGGACGTAGGAGAGGGCGAGGCCTTCGCGGAGGGGTCCGACGAGCCAGTTGCCGAAGACGTGGCCGATGTTGGAGACGGTCATGAAGATGGTGTAGACGGTGGCGGCGGCGCGGGTCCAGGAGATGCGCATCGACATTGCGAGGTAGCCGACGGTACCCATGGCGAGGATGCCGGGGTTGAGGAAGAGGTAGCCGGCGGTGAGCCAGGTCTCGCGCCAGAGTGACGAGCACAGGGCGAAGGCAATGGCCATCAGTCCATAGCCGCCGAGGCCCATGAGCATGACCTTGCGGCGTCCGTAGCGGTCGGCGATGTAGCCGCCGAGCAGCGCCCCGCCCATCTCGGAGAGGGCGGCGGAGCCGGAGACCTGCGAGACCTCGACGAAGGTCCAGCCGAGCTGCTGGGTGTAGAGGGTCTTGGTGATGACCTCGACGATGCCCCAGCCGACCATGCTGATGGTCCCGAACACGACGAAGACGGCGGTGGAGGTGAGCGAGAAGCCTTGACGCAGGTCGCGGAGTACGCGGCCGGGGCTGCGAAAGCTCGAATCGGCGGCGGCGCCGCGGGCCGCGCCGCGGCTCCACGGGAAGCGCTTCTCGCCGGGCCGTTCGAGCAGCAAGAGAGGGAACAGCATGAGGAGCAGCAGGAGTCCGAACTGCACCATGACGGCCCCGGAGAGGCCCCAGGCGTCGATGGCCATGGCCATGACGGCGCCGCCGATGCCCTTGCCGATCAGCTTCGAGCCCCACATCAGCCCGTTGGTGCGGCCCTGCTCGGGGGGCGGCAGGACGTCGACGGCGAGGGCGTCGGTGGAGACGTCCTGGAGGGACGAGAAGCAGTTGTGGATGAAGAACATCCAGCCCAGCAGGCGCAGGTTTTCGGTGAGGTCGCCGAGCAGGAGGATGCCGATCAGCGAGAGCGCCATGAGGAACTCGGCGGCGATGATCCAGAAGCGGCGGCGGCCCATCGAGCGGACCGTGACGGTGTCGATGAGGGGTCCCCAGACGAGCTTGAAGGTCCAGGGGAGCAGCACGACGGCGGTCAGCTCGCCGGCGTCGCCGTCGCCCACGCCGCGATCGGTGAGGTAGCTGATCAGGGCGATCGTCATGAAGCCCCAGGGGACGCCCTGGGCGAAGTACATCGCGCAGAGCATCCCGAGGCGCTGGCGGCGGTTGTCGATGAGGGCCATGCGTTGGGCGGATCGCCGGACGGGAGCTTCACGGGGGGGCGAAGCGAGGTGATACGGTAGCACAGGGGGAAAAGGCCGTGATTCGTGTCTCGTGTTTCGTGTTTCGTGAAAACCTAAAAGCTCGGGGGTCGGTAGGGCCGTGGCTCTAGAAAAAGCCGTGATTCGTGTTTCGTGTTTCGAGGGGTGAAGGAGGCGATTTGGCAAGTACGCCTGCGCGCGCCTTTTTCCTCCGCCCGGCTTGCGCCTCGCCCTGACGGCCCTCTCACCCACTTCGCCTCGCCGCGTGGCGAGACATGCAGGCTGGGTAGGCGCCAGCGCTGTGATTTGTCAATCCAGAACCCCAGCTATGGCAATCTGGGCGGCTCCTCTGTCCGGCGGACTGCCGCTTGGAGCCCGCATAACACCTCTCTGAAGGGCGGCCCATCGTCTTATCTCCAGGTCACTGCGGGCCAGGAAGTCGTCAAGATCATGAGCGTTCTTGAGCGTAAAGGATTCGCGCGATTTCGAATGATACACAACGACAGGCTTATCTTGAGCGAGGAGGCGCAGCACGTTGGCCAACGTGCCCGTGCTCTTGCCATCCCAAAGCATGAAGCCCACTGAAGACCGGTCCGTCATGACACGGTCCTTGACCGCATAGAAGTTTCTACCTGTCACCCCGTCAGGCGCTGTAACTTCTTCGGACGGCCAATTGCCCAAGTTGTTCCTGCAGCGGCCGGACATACAGAAGACGTGGACGTTGGAATAGCCGCGGTCGTTGAAATACCGCTGGAAGGCTTTGTCAGCTCCATTGGCGTCACCGACAAGGACCTCAAGCCCCTTCTCAATGATTCGGTCCAGGTGTTGTCGAATCTCAGGATTCAAGCGGGAGACACGCCTAGACCCACCAATGAAGACTTTCTTCATCGAATTGAACGAGTACGCGTCAACGCGAGCGCGTAAATCGCACCAACATGACTCTCATCCTGGAGAACATCCGCCACAGCATTCATCGTCGCCCCTGACCGATACAGATCATCAAACAGAAGAACCGTCTTACCTTTCAGATCAGCCGTCTTCACTGTAAAGGCTCCGTCGAGAAGCTTGTTGCGCTCGTCGAGGTCAAAAATGTTTTTTAACTGCGGAGTTAACCTGCATTTCTCACCACCCGACGGTCGAAGCACACGATACGACCGCCAGG
>JAPPLB010000040.1 GCA_028819575.1 Bryobacterales bacterium
TTGAACAGTACGTTGAGCACGGCAAGCAAGCGCAACAAAGTCCTGGCGGTCGTATCGCGTGCTTCGACCGTTGGGTGGTGAGAAATGCAGGTTAGCCCGGGCGAAGGATAGGTCGCACTGCATCGAAGTTGAGCGATTGTCGGCGGCAACCTGATTCGGTCGCGATGGATTCGATTTCGTCAACATGGTGCGTCTCTCTCGACCTTGAAGTCAGCAAAGACGGCGGCCGCATTCATGCCCTGGGCGCGGTGCGCTCGGATACCGGACACCGACTGGTCCATTCCGGCAGTGGTCTGGCGGCCGCGCTGGCGAGGCTCGACGATTTCGCCGACGGCGCGTCCTTCGTGCTGGGCCACAACCTGATCGCTTTCGACCTGCCCCACCTGGCGGCGGCGAAGCCGAATCATCGACTGCTGAAACTGCCGGCGGTGGATACGCTGCGTCTCAATCCACTCGCCTTTCCCCGTAATCCGTATCACCACCTCGTCAAGCACTACCAGGATGGCGGACTAAAGCGCGCGCGCGTGAACGACCCGGAGCTGGATGCCCGCCTTGCGCTGGACGTCTTTAGCGATCAGCGTAGAGAACTGGCCGGGGCTTCGCCCGATCTGCTTGCCGCATGGCACTGGCTGTGCACGCCGGAGTCGGGTGGGGTCGACCGCGCGCTCGACGAGTTCTTCAGCCGCGTCAGGCAGGCTCGCCGGCCGTCTCAGGCCGAGGCAACTGAAGCGATGCGGAGGCGGCTGGAAGACGCCGCCTGCATGATCAACGGGCGCAAGGTCATTGCGGATGCGGAAGGGTTCGGATGGTCACTGGCCTACGCCTTGGCGTGGCTCTCCGTGGCCGGCGGCAACTCGGTGATGCCGCCCTGGGTCCGCCATCAGTTCCCGGAGGCCGGAAGGCTGGTGAACCGCCTTCGGGATACGGCGTGCCTCGATCCGGCCTGCGGCTGGTGCCGGGAGCGGCATGACGCCGGAAAGGAACTGAAGCGCTGGTTCGGCTTCGACGCTTTTCGTCCCGAACCGGCGGCGGAAGACGGACGGCCGATGCAGCGCGCCATCGTTGAGGAGGCGATGAGAGGGCGGCACGTGCTCGGGATCCTTCCCACGGGTACGGGGAAGTCGCTCTGCTACCAAATCCCGGCGCTGTCGCGCTACGACAAGACCGGTGCGTTGACGGTCGTCATCTCGCCCTTGGTCGCACTGATGGCGGATCAGGTGGCCGGGATGGAGGAACGCGGGATCGGCTGCTGCGTGACGATCAACGGGCTGCTGTCGATGCCCGAGCGCGCCGACGCGTTGGACCGGGTTCGCCTGGGAGACGCCGGCATTCTCCTGATTTCGCCGGAGCAACTGCGCTCGCGTCCGCTGCGGCGCGTGCTCGACCAGCGCGAGATCGGTGCCTGGGTGCTCGACGAGGCGCATTGCCTGTCGCGCTGGGGCCACGACTTCCGGCCGGACTACCGGTATGTGGGCCGCTTCATCCGGGAGAAAGCGGGCGATGGGGATGTCCCCCCGGTCTTGTGCCTGACCGCCACCGCCAAACCCGACGTGGTCGAGGACATTGCACGTCACTTCCGGGACAGGCTCGGCATCGAACTGACCGTCTTCGATGGCGGAACCGAACGCACCAATCTTTCCTTCGAAGTGATCCCAACCACAGGGGGCGAGAAATTCGCCCATATACACCAGATTCTGAGATCGTACCTGCTCGATAAGAGTCCGGGCGGCGCCATTGTCTATTGCGCGACCCGGCGACAGAGCGAGGAGGTCGCTGAATTCCTGCAATTGAAGGGTATCGCCGCGGATCGGTTCCACGCCGGACTGCCACCGGAGACCAAGAAGGATGTGCAGCGGCGCTTCATCGCCGGCGAGTTGCGAGCGATCGTGGCCACCAACGCCTTCGGAATGGGAATCGACAAGCCGGACGTGAGGCTGGTGATCCACGCGGACATACCGGGCTCGCTGGAGAACTATCTCCAGGAGGTCGGTCGCGCGGGCCGCGATCGCGCGTCGGCGCGTTGCGTGCTGCTCTATGCGGCGGACGACGTCGAGCGCCAGTTCGGCATGTCGGCGCGCTCGCGCCTTACCCGTGCGGAGATCCACGGGATTCTGAGAGCCTTGCGCAATCTCGACCGGAAGAAACGCTTCGGCGGCGAGGTGGTGGCGACTGCGGGCGAAATCCTCGGCGAGGACGAGGAAAACGCTGTTGAGCGCGACACGGCGACCGACGACACCCGCGTGCGCACCGCCGTCGCCTGGCTGGAGGAGTCGGAACTCCTGACCCGGGAAGCGAACGTCGTCCAGGTTTTCCCGTCGTCGCTTAGGGTCAGTTCGGTCGGCGAGGCCGCGCAGCGGCTTGCCAACGCCAAAATTGCGGACACATATCGCAGGTCCTTGCTGTGCATCGCGGAAGCGCTGATTGGGGCGGCCGCCGACGAGGGTGTCAGCACGGACGAGCTGATGGGCGTCTCGGGATTGAGTCCCGAAGGCGTGCGCGGCGCGCTGTACGACCTGGAACGGTTGGGTATCGCGAGCAATGACACGGCGCTGACCGCGTTCGTTCACACGGGCGTGGAGCACTCGTCGAGGAAGCGCCTTGCGCAGGCCGACGCTTTGGAGACCGCCCTGATCGCACACATGCGGGAGGCTGCGCCCGAACTCGGAAAAGGGGACACATCGTCGCTGCATCTGCGCATCGCGGCTCAGGTGCTGCGGGATGACGGCCTCGCCGATCCGCTTCCGGAACGGCTTTGGCGCATCGTCCGGAGCATCGCCTACGACGGCCGCAGCGAGGACGACGGTGCACCGGGCAGCCTCACTGCGCGCAAACGCGATGCGGAGACTGCGCGGGTCACGCTGCACCGCGATTGGGGGGCGCTGGAGGAGACCGCCAGCATACGGCGCGAGGCGGCCGGCTGCCTGCTGGAACATCTGCTCGGACGCCTGCCGCCCAACAGCCGCGGCGCCGACCTGTTGGCAGAGACCACGCTCGGGGAACTGTTGCACGCGATCGAGACCGACCTGGCCTTGAAGAGCAGGGTCCGAAACCCAGCCAAGCTGTTGGACCGTGCCTTGCTCTGGCTCCACGAGCAGGAGGTGATTCGCCTTAACAAGGGACTCGCGGTGTTTCGGCCGGCCATGACGATTCGGCTCGAACGCCGGGACCGGCGCGGTTTCTCGAGTGCCGACTTTAAACCCCTTGCCCTCCACTACAAGGGGCAGGTGCTGCGAATCCACGTCATGGTGGAGTACGTCAAGCGCGGCCTAGCCGCCATGGGCGCGGCGCTGCGTCTTGCCATGGACTATTTCACGCTGAAGGAGGAGGCGTTTCTCCTGCGTTGGCTGCCCGGACGGGACAGCGAGATCGGCCGGCAGACAACGCCCGAGTCGTGGAGGGCCATTGTCGAAAACCTGAACAACCCCATTCAGCAACGCATCGTGGCCGACGAACGGGAACAGACGAACGTACTGGTGCTCGCCGGTCCGGGTTCCGGCAAGACACGCGTGTTGGTGCACCGCATCGCCTGGCTGATACGTGTCAGAAGGGAGCGCGCGCGGGGCATTATGGCCCTGGCTTACAACCGTCACGCCGCCGT
Source organism: Bryobacterales bacterium (assembly GCA_028819575.1). Classification (GTDB taxonomy): domain Bacteria; phylum Acidobacteriota; class Terriglobia; order Bryobacterales; family UBA6623; genus JAPPLB01. Next base: position 3,599 of record JAPPLB010000040.1, read on the forward strand.
CGATATCCGCCGCCGGCTCGCCAAGTTGATCGGCGAAGACGCGCGGGGCGTGACGGTGCTCACCTGTCATGCACTTGCCATGCGGCTGGCTGGTGCTAGCTTTACCGGCCGGGCGGAGCGGCCCGATGACGAGATGTTCAGGGATGTGATGCGTCGTGCGGTCGCCTTGCTCCGTGGCGAGGGGCTGATGCAGGAAGAGGCGGACGAACGCCGTGATCGCCTGCTTGCGGGTTTCCGCTGGATTCTTGTCGACGAGTACCAGGATGTCGGTCCCGAGCAGTACGACCTGATCTCGGCCCTGGCCGGCCGGACGCTGGAGGACGATTCGAGCAAGCTCACCCTGTTCGCTGTGGGCGACGACGATCAGAACATCTATGCTTTCCACGGCGCGTCGGTTGAGTTCATCCGGCGTTTCGAGGCCGACTACGGCCCGAAGCCCACGTACCTGACCGCCAATTACCGCTCGTCGGGCAACATCGTGGCGGCGGCTAACGCGGTGATCGAACCCGCAAGGAAACGCATGAAGGCCGGGCATCCCATACATGTCGATCGGGCTCGTGCAAAGGATCCGCCAGGCGGGAAGTGGACAGCGATCGATCCGGTCTCGCGCGGAAAAGTGCAGATCCTGCCGGCAGGCGGCGATTCGCTCCATCAGGCACGAGCCGTCATGGCGGAGTTTCTGCGTCTCTCGGAACTCGATCGTAATTGGGATTGGTCGCGGTGCGCAGTCATCGTGCGCGAGTGGGAATATCTCGTTCCCGTTCGGGCATTCTGCGTGGCGCATGACATCCCGGTCCAGATGGCGAACGAAGACATACCGAACTTCTGGCGCCTGAGGGAAACCCGGACGTTCGTCGAATGGCTTCGCGAACGGGAGCCCCGGCTCGTCGACGCTGTGGCCTTGCGCGGCTGGGTTGCTGCGCGACCCTCCGATTCCTGGAACGACCTGCTGCGGCAGGCCGTGGAGGAGCATGTGCTGGAAGCTGGGGGCGGAGAAACCCCAGTGGACCATTTCCTCGAATGGTTGGCTGAATGGGGCCGGGACATACGCCGCCGTCAGCGGGGATTGCTGTTGCTCACGGCCCATCGCGCCAAGGGACTGGAGTTCGATCATGTGGCCGTGTGCGACGGCGGCTGGGACCGTCTCAGGCAGGACGAGGATCCCGACGCGCCGCGCCGGCTGTACTACGTGGCCATGACGCGCGCGCGGCAAACGCTCACGCTGGCCCGCTTCGACGGTTCTCGGGGCTTCCCTCACGAATTGCTCGGCCATGCCGCAACGATCCGGCGCAAAGCGGCGGAGCTGCCGCCGTGTTCCGCGGCCGTCGAGTACCGCTATGTCCGGACGACCCTTCAGGATGTCGACCTCGGTTTTGCGGGGCGCCGCCGCCCAACAGACCCAATACACAAAGCCATCGCCGCGCTATCGAGCGGCGATTCGGTGGACATTCGGATTGGGCAAAACGGGCGTTGGGAGTTGCGTGATACCGAGGGCGGGCCCGTGGGCCGTCTCGCCAAATCGTTCAAGCCGCCGCCAGGGATGCGGTGCCGGTCGGCGGAGGTGTTCGCCGTGGTGAGTTGGAGCCGCGAGGCATCGGACCCCGAGTATCGCGACGCCATGCAATGTGATGCCTGGGAGACTGTCGTGCCCGAACTTGTCTTCGAGCCCGACCGATGAACGGCCGTGCTGTCCCGTACTTTGGCGAATCGTAAAGCCGGTTAGGGTTCGGCCAACAGGAGTGCGGCAAGGACTCGGAAAGCGTCCGAGAACCGGTCGTTATGTCAACTGCGGGCCGGGCGGACCTGGCCCGGATTGGTTCCCATCCGGAAAGTATTCGGCGTCCTGGACGAGCCGGTGAAAGAGTTCCGCGAAGCCTCCGCCCCAAGCGTTGCTCCACTTCACCTAGGAGCCTGTCCCACAGAAAATATTGGCCCCAATCAGTTGTGGTCAGACTTGAACACTGACACAAGATGTTGACAAAAAAATGGCGATTTTCGTTCTGTGAGACAGGCTCCTAGGCTGATCTGGTGGATCAGCTTGTTGCAGCAAGTGAGGAAGACCTCGATCTGAGCTTCAGTATACGGTTAGACCGACAATCACTTGCGTTGACTTCATATGCATCATTGATACATAATGATGCATATGAGAACAACGTTAAATGTCGATGACACCTTGATTGACAAGGCGGCTAAGCTGACCGGCACCACTGAAAAAACAAAGCTGGTCCGGCAAGGGTTGGAGGCGCTGATTGCTCTGGAGAGCGCCCGGCGTCTGGCGGCATTGGGCGGCACTGAGAAAAAACTCCGCCCGATTCCTCGGCGAGGACAGCCCCCGACATGATCACGCTGGTCGATACCTCAGTGTGGATCGACCACCTGAGGAAGGGAAACCATCAACTTTCCACACTGCTCGATAAAGGCGGTGTCTGTTGCCATCGCTTCGTGATCGGCGAGTTGGCCTGCGGTACGCTTCGCAATCGCGATGAGTTGTTGGGTTTACTACGGGCTTTGCCAGAGGCACAGCTTGCTGAACATGATGAAGTCCTGAACTTCATCGGCGAACGCAAACTCGCGGGGCGCGGTCTGGGATGGATCGACATGCATTTGCTTGCTTCCGCACTACTCGAAAACTGCAAAATGTGGACGTTCGATAAGGCACTCCGAGCAGCAGTCACGGAACTGGATCTCGACCCGAATTGAATGCCCGCAAACAACCCCTGCGGGTGCTCGGTCTCTACGAGCAGCGGTGCAGGACCCGACTGGATCTGGCAACATCTCCAGCCCTCGCCGCGGATGCCAACGACTGAAGCTACTGCCGGGATGTCTCCGGCGGTGCCGCCTCCCTCGGAACCGCTTCCCCGTCACGAGGCTTGCGGGCCAAAAAGTAGAACAACGGCGTAAAGATTCCGGTCTCGCCGCCTTCGACAAGGGAATCCGCCGCTCTGTTCAAGAACGTGCTGACCGCGCGGGTGCCCTCAGGAACCACCTGCAACTTCTCCCCGGCCCTCAGCGCCAAATTGGTCAATGCGCGACCGACGGGGGTCCGCGGAATACCCCTGAAACCGAGGTCGCGTCCCTGCAAGGGGCGATACCACGACATTCCCGGATCCGATTCGGCAGCGCGGTCGCGGGCGTCCGTAAGCTCGAATCCGGCCATCTCCAGCGACGTGCCGACCTCCGCCGTGAGGGCGATATCCGGTAATCCGTTTCCCCTCATGATGTCGGTCTTCACCCGCAGGTGCTTCGTGTCTTGCGCATCGAAGGCTTCGGTAAGGCACCAATCGTATCCCCCAAAAAATCCTCCAGGACGCAGGACGCGGAAGATCTCCCGGAAGGCCGCTGTCTTATCAGGTGCGTGGGGCATGGACTCGATGGCGATGACAGCGTCGTAGGACTCGTCGCCTTCGGGAATCTGCATGTAGTCGCCGAGGATGAAGCTGCACAACGACTGGACATCCCGGGTGTGCGTCTTCGCGCGTTCGAGCTGGTAGGCGTTGTTGTTGAGACCGACGAAGCTCGCCCCGGTGCCGGGGGGCAAAGTGAAAGGACTGTCCCCAGCCGAACTCGTAGAAATCAGTCACCAGATCGTAGAAGTGCGTGACGAACGACCTGTAATGCTGTCTCCTGCTCTCCCGGCCGGCATCGTGAATCCCTGTGTACTGATCGACCACGGACTTCACTTCATGCGGGGCGAGATCCGCGAGTGAGCGATAGTTCGATCTAGCTGCGCGCAAGCGAGAACCACCCTGCTCCAAGCTGGCTAGGCACTGGTCGAGAGCGTTTGTCATGCCAAGGCGCTGTCCAACCTGCGTCCGGGCTACGTCCGCTGGCAACACAGCCGTTGCCGGAGGGGTTCATGACGGCAGTGCCATTTCGTGAACGAACGCCGCGACGGCGTAACCTTCGCTGCGCTTGTAGCAGGCGTATCGGCATAATGAACTCTTCGCCTCACGCTTCAAGCTTGGTGTCCGCACCGCCACGCATGTGGTGCGATTAGGTTCGGGCTTCGAACCGCGTAGCGACCCCTCTCTCGCGACCGAGTCGCCGAACACGGAGCACAAACCCGTCCTCCGTCATGGTACTCGTGCATATATATACGATGCAAGAAGTTCACGCATCCGGATGGACGGAGAGATCCAGATCCCACGCCAGCGTCTCCGCCCGACTTGCGAGATGAGGGGACTTCAACGCTCCCATAAACCACACCTCCACGCGTCGTCACGACACCCCAGGAATGAATGGTTGACGGTACAGTAGCGCAGTGAAGGTTGCTGTGGTGCGAAAGACATGCGTGTCGTAGACCCGTGCTCGGACAGGGAGCATTTGAGTATCGCCGGTGAACGTCACCAGTTTCCTAGCACCCTCATCCTCCCCTAAGCCACCAGCGAACCAATCACTGGTATTTTGAGGCCCTGCCGGTGGGGGAACCGCGCTTGCCCTCACCCCTCCCAGCCCACCAACCCCAACCGATCGCAAGGTGCATCGTGCAGGTTCTGCTTGAGCCCCAGGTAGCGCTCGGTAGTCTGGATGGAGGCATGCCCGAGCGAGATCTGGATCTGCTCGAGCGGAGCCCGGCCGAGGTGGGCGAGCTTGGCGAAGGTCCGCCGCAGATCATGCGGCGTGATCCTGCCCAGCCCGGCCTTGCGCGCATACCCGACAACCGCCTCGAAGACTCCCTGCGGGGTGATCGGACCGTCCCCGACCCGTCCGCTCTTCGACACACGCCGCAGCACGGCCCCGCTGGAGATCCCCGCGGCCGAGGCCCAGCCATCGAGCGCCGTCTTGGCCCAGGACGGCATCGGGACGGTGCGGACGCGGCCGTGCTTGCCGACGAGATCCACGATCGCCCAGCGGCCCTCGCGCTGCGCCACATCGGGAAACTCCAGCCCCGCCAGCTCCCCTCTCCGCAGCCCGCACCCCACCAGCAACCCCAGCAAAACCCGGTCCCGCAGCCCTTTCGTCGTTTCCGGATCGGGGGCGGCGAGGAGCTGCTGGGCCTGCTGGAGGGTCAGCCAGTTGCCGGTCCTCACGCCGGAGCGCCGGGCGCCGGGGACGCCGCGGATCCCGGCGGCGGCGAGGGGGGAGAGCCCGCCGTGGGCGGCGGCTTCGGCGGCGAGCTTGCGCAGGGCGGCGAGCGCGAGGTTGACCGAGGCGGCCGAGAGCCCGCGCTCGATGAGGTGCGAGCGGTAGCGACCGAGCACGGCCCGGGTAAAGCCCTCACCAGACGCGTTTGACGGGTACCAGGCGAAGAACTCCCCCAGCGCCCGGCCATAGGCGCGGCGGGAGTGCCCGCTCGCCAGAGAGTCGAGGACGAGTTCCACCAGCGGCACCGGCGAGACCGCGACCAGCGAGGCGGCCGCACTTCCCTGCCCTGCCGTCTCCCGCATCAGCGTGTGGGGGGCAGCTGCAGCTGGCGGGGGCGGCCGGGGTGCTGCTCGGCCCACAGGGTTTCCAGCAGCTCGGGGACCCAGCGGTCGATCGCCCGGAGACGATGCAGGCGCGCGTGACAGGCGCGGCAGAGGGTGATCAGGGCGGAGGGACGATTAGCGCGGGTGCGGTGGTGGACGACCAGGGGCGCGGTGGCTAGGCAGACTCGGCAGGTCCGGTGGTCGCGGGCCAGCACCCGTTCCCTGCCTCCGGCGAATCGGGCGCGGTCCCGGCGTTGGCGGTTGTAGCAGGTCTCGCAGAGGCCTCGGCGGTAGAGATCACCGGATCCGCAGGGGCAGCACAGGGAGAGTTGCAAGTCAGAAGTCACGGCGTTGCGGCGGTGCGATTATCACCTACCATAAAACCCTCTCCGGAGGCGTTGGACGGGTACCCCACAAAAAACTCCCCCAGCACCCGGCAAATCGGGCGCGGTCACGCCGGGGGCGGCTGCCGACTAGTCGTCCAAGCCCCGTGCCCGGCGCATGGCGTCGCCCCATGCCGCGCTGCGCATGCGCTTCCAGTCCTCCCGATCGTCGTGCGCTTTGCGGGGCGGCACCATGGCGGCCCGGTTGCGAGGATCACTCTCCCACTTGAGGCGTGCAAGGTACTTGCACCAGACGCGTTCTTAATCGGTCTCCGGCGGGCGCCGGCCCTGCGCGGCCTCGACGAATCGCTGCTGGGCCGGCGTTCTGGCAGGTCGGCGACCGGCGGCGAGATCTTCGAACTGCCCGCCGTAGCGTTCGAGCGTCTCGATCTCTTCTGCCGAGAAGATCTCCCGGGAGCAGCGGAGGGCGAAGGAAACGGGCGGCATAGATTTCCAGATAAATCAGCGTCGCTGACGCGGAGGCGCGGGACCGTCGCTAAACACCTACGATAAGGAGCATTATCATTGGTTATTTACACCCCAAAATCAAGCCCTTCCCTGCACCGGCCCAAGGGCCGCACAGGAGCAGATGGGACCCGTTATCGGGGGCTATGGAGTGATTTACCAGGTACTCTGGGTCCAGGCCGACCGAGAAAACGTCTCTATGGGGCTCTGAGAGGGGAGTTTTTTACGGGCCGGGAGTCCGGAGGCGGGAAACGGCCGCGACGGTGATATGTTGGGCAGGAGCGGTTCGCGAGGAGGTGTGGCATTCATGTCCGGGGAATCCTAGCACTTCTCTTGCGGTTCCGCCGACGAAGGCTCCGGCCTTCCGACCGCGACCGGCACCGACTCTGGATGCCACTTGACATCCTCGGCGGGTTATAGAAGTCGCTTGCTTGCTGGCTCGCTCGGGACGCCGGCCCCAAACCGTTAACCGCAATGTTCGAGCCGGATCACCCCGCGTGCGACAACCCTGAGTGCGTTTGGTGCCAGCCGACGCTCAACACCCCACAACGGCGGGGATAATTCACCAAATTCCTCGCTCTGGAGTCGGACCTAAGAATGGGGGAAGGTCAGTATCGCGTGCTTCGACCGTCGGGTGGTGAGAAATGCGGGCTAGGAATTTCAGGGCTTCGGACAACCGGTGGAACTCACCTTTCTGTTCGTTGCTGGCAAACTCACCACCAGTCTTGTCCGGATGTAGTGTGCCGAGTCGACTCTGGAGTGCTCTCCGCATCGCTTCACGGTCCGTGCTCGTGTCAAGGTCGAACTCTGTGCTCAGTTCCTCAAGTGAACGCCAGCTCATTGGTGCCCTCGTAATCGGAAAGGCGTTGATCGGAGTGTTGGTTTCGGGCTGTCTGGACGGGCCGAAAGCAGTCAAGGGATAATCTGGACCAAATGTACATCACCGCGCAACCCCCGTTATGATGTGATAACATCAGATGCATGCGAACCACACTGGACATTGACGATGACGTGCTATTCGCGGTGAAGAATCTGGCAGCAGTCGAAAAGAAGAGCGCTGGCAAGGCGCTCTCCGATCTGGCTCGGGCAGCGCTCCAGGGTCAGCCGTCCGAAGCCTCCGTAATACGGAACGGTTTTCAGTTACTCGCCGGGAAGAGAAACATTGTGACAACCGGCCAGGTTGATCAGTTGCTTGAGGAAGAGCCGCGAGAATGAGGGCCCTTTTTGACGTGAACGTACTGATCGCGCTGCTCGACCCGGGGCACGTCCATCACGATCGAGCGCACGTTTGGTGGGAGCAGAACCGTACGTCAGGCTGGGCCTCTTGTCCCCTCACCCAGAACGGCTTTGTCCGCGTGATGTCGCAATCGGGTTATCCCAATTCTGTCGCTACGCCGGAGGCGATCCGCATCCTCGGCATGGCAACGCGCCAGCAGGAACACGCATTCTGGCCGGACGACTCGTCGATTACTGACAGCGACCGATTCCGTTCGGAGCGAATTCTAGGCCCCAGGCAAGTGACCGACTTGTACTTGCTTTCATTGGCGGTCCAAAGGGACGGACGCCTAGCGACATTCGACCGAACGATTCCCCTGTCGGCGGTGGTAGGGGCCAAGAGCAAACACCTGGCCGTGCTGTAGTGGGAATGGACCAGTGCCCCTCTCCGCAAGATCCAAAAGCTCCAAATGGGACCTGTCATCGGGGTTTTTCAAGGCGCAAATTGGAGGTAGTTAGCCTGCTTTTCTCACCACGCGGCGAGGCGAAGTGCGTGAGAGGGCCGTCAGGGCGAGGCGCGAGCCGCTTGGCGCGCGCAGGCGTACTTGAACAGTACGTTGAGCACGGC
>JAPPLB010000200.1 GCA_028819575.1 Bryobacterales bacterium
AAGTCCTGGCGGTCGTATCGCGTGCTTCGGCCGTCGGGTGGTGAGACATGCAGGCCAGGAACCCTCACGGCAAGCCGGCAACAACCATCAAACCAGGTCAGCGGCTGCGTCCGCTTGCGACGATGGTTTCATCCCGCGCCGAACGGGCCCGGAAGGGGCTGCGAAAGGAACCTGCGCATCAATTCGCATCAGCCAACTCCCCCTATTTCCTCCAGAACCCAGGCGTCAGCAGAACGAGCGCGGAGTAGAACTCGAGGCGCCCGGCAATCATGCAAAAGCTCAAGACCCATTTGGCTCCCGCAGGCATCCAGCCATAGTTTTCGATCGGCCCGACTCCTCCAAACGCGGGACCGATGTTGAATACCGCCGCAATCGACGCGGTGAGAGACGTCAAGGGGTCCACACCCATTGAGGCCAGCAAGAGCGATGCTGACACGATGACGGTGGCGGCAATGTAAACCAGGTTCAGCAAGCTCTGAATCGTCGACTCCGGGATGACGCGTTCTCCGAGACGAACAGCAAACACGCCGTGCCGCTCCACCATGCGCTTGAGTTCTCGATAGATCACCTTGGTGAGCAGCATCAGACGCGCAACCTTGAGTCCGCCCGACGTGGAGCCCGTGCAGCCGCCGACGAACATCAAACCCAGCAACAGCATTTGCCCCAGGGGATGCCACAACTCGAAGTCGTCCGTCACAAGCCCTGACGTGGTCGTAATCGATGTGACTTGAAAGAAACCGGCGCGAACAGCGGGCTCCCAGGCATACCCGTTGTGAAAACGAAGCAAGACCGTGGCGACGATGCCGGCGATGAGAAGGATGCCGGCGTAAGCCCTCAACTGCGCGTTCGCCAGGACTGTGAGCGGGCGGTGCTCCAGCCACAACCGGTAATGCAGAATCATGCTGACTCCGCCCAGGAACATGAAAACAATGATCGTGTATTCCACCGCGGGATTCTGGAATCCCGCGACGCTCGCGCTGCGGCTCGAAAAGCCGCCGGTGCCCATTACGGAGAACGTGTGGCACAGAGCATCGAAGTTGTTCATGCCTGCCCAACGCAGGGACAGGTACGAAGCGATCGAAAGCCCCAGGTACACTTTCCAGAGCGCCAAAGCCGTCTGAGTAACACGCGGCTTCAATTTCTCCGAGGTCGATCCGGAGAACTCGGCGCGATAGAGACTGGCGCCTCCGTGCCCGAGAATCGGCAGGACGGCTACCCCGAGCAATATGATGCCCATCCCGCCGAACCAGTGAGTGAGGCACCGCCAGAACAGAACCGGTTTCCCGAGCTGCTCGACGTCACCGAGGACGGTAGCGCCTGAAGCGGAAAATCCCGAGGCGGCCTCGAAGAACGCGTCGGCAAAGCTGGGAAACTCCGGGGAAAAGTACAGGGGAAGGCTGCCGAACAAAGTTACGAAAACCCAGGTGACCGTTACCAGCAACAGTGCTTCGCGAGAACGCAATTCACGAGCCGGACGAGGCAGCAAAACGGTCAAAAGCCCCCCGGCCGCCGCGCAGATGAACAACGAGATCAGCAATGGGAGAAGCGGTCCGGAGGACGACAACAGTCCATACAGAATGGGTATCGTCATCGCCAGGGCCAGAAACAGGAGAAACTGCCCTAAGACGTGGCCGATCGAGTCAAACCGCAACATGGTGTCGAGCCTGATCGTTCAGGGCATCCCCGGGACGTATGGAATCAATACCAGAACGGGAACGCGGTAGTTTCTTGCCGCCCAAGGCCCCGAAGAGCGAGACCTTGCTCGCCACCACCCGTGGACTCCGATCAGACTCAGCCTCGAACCAGGATTTCCTGTAGTGCCTTCCGGGCGCGGATAGCGCAGGCGCTGCACGGTTGCCGGGCAACCGTTTACGCGTTGCTGCCACGTTCCGCTGCTCCTTTCGCCACCATCCCGGCCTGCGAATGCCGCCGATGGTACCATTTTCGGCGACTGCAGAGGCTTTTCGGCAACAAACCTGCTGTGCCGACCCTCGATGACCCGTATAAGCCGGCTGCTCTCCGGTGAACCCTTCTCGATAAGCGATCCGCTGGAGCTGCAGCTCGGCACGAAAGCGGAGATTCGCAGTCGAGCACGGGTTTCAGCGAACTCTTGCCAGGATGCGTGAATCAGTAGAGGGAATCGATGGCTGACACGTCCTTCCCGGATGTTGAGGCGGCCTTCGCGATTGCCGAGAACCCGCAGGGCATGTCGCTCTCCGGCGGCTTTCGCTGCTGCCGGACATAATGAGCACAATGATCCACATCACGGAAGAACAGGTTCGGGAAACGTTGCCGATGGCCAAGGCGATCGATCTGGTCGAGGAGGCTTTCCGGCGTCTCGGCGACGGCCGTGCGGTGAATCACGCCCGACGGCGGGTCATGCTCGACAACGGCGCCTGGCTGCACTGCATGGCGGCGGGCGATAACGAGGGCGGCGACCTCGCCGCGAAAGTGTATGCGACCCGGCCGCGGGTCGGGGCGCGGTTCGCGGTCTTGCTGTTCGACGCCGAGACCACCGAGCTGCTGGCCGTCATCGACGCGAACGCTCTCGGGCAGATTCGGACGGGCGCCGCAACGGGCGTGGCGACCCGCTGCCTGGCTCGCCCGGAGGCGCGGCGGCTCGGGATGATCGGTTGCGGTTTTCAGGCCGAAACGCAGTTGGAAGCCATTGCCCAGGTTCGCAATCTGGAAACGGCGCTCGTGTACAGCCGGTCGCCCGAGCGGCGGGAGCGGTTCGCGCGAAAGATGTCGGAACGGCTGGGGATTGCGGTGCGGGCGGTGGACAGCGCCCGGGCGGCGGTCTCGGAGAGTGACGCCGCGGTAACCATCACGACGGCGCGTGAGCCCCTGTTTTCGGCGGACGTCGTGCCGGCGGGTTGCCATATCAACGCGGCCGGGAGCAACCATGCGAAGCGGGTCGAGCTGGATGCCGGCACCGTGGCTCGGAGCGCGCTGGTCGCGGTGGACTCCATCGAGCAGGCGCGGATGGAAGCGGGCGACCTGATTCAGGCTCACGCGGCCGGCTTGCTCGATTGGGGCCGGGTCGTGGAAGTCTCCTCGGTTGTTTCCGGCAAAACGGCAGGCCGAGGGTCGGCGGAAGACGTGACGTTGTTCGAGTCGCAGGGCTTGGCGATCCAGGATCTGATGGTGGCGGCGCATGTGTACCGGGAAGTCGCCGGCTGAGAGCGTGCGCGGCAATCGAGTCGAATCTCTACCCAGGCTCGACTGGGAAGCAGGGGTGCTGACCGCCGCGTGAACTTGGCTCGAACGTCACCCTTGGCCAGGGACAAGAACTACCCCAGCGCTGCCGGAATATCGGTTTCGGTGAAGCGTTTTCCCTGGAAGAGAAGCGGCTCGCCCGACACCCTAGCGAGAGCATAGGAGAAACACTCGCCCCAATTGAGCTGCGCCGGGTGGCGGCCTCTGCCGAAAACCCGCGCCGCGTACCTTGCCCAATCGACTTGCTCGGGAGTAAGGGGTGCCGCCTCGATGGCCGCGTTGTGCAGGAGAAGGTCGAGTTCGCGGCCGCCGATCGGCCCATAGCGGCTTTCCACAACGATGGATGCCTCCACGACGGAAACGCCCGTGATGAATCGAACGGGGTCATCGTTGATGGCCTGTTCGATGCGCTCCGCGGCCGGCTCACTCAGGAGAATCGCCAGAAGCGCCGACGAGTCGATGACCATGGCTATTCCGGGAGGCCGCGGCCGTAGCCGAGAATCTCGTCCGAGGGACGGTTGTCGACGACGGGAAGCGCGGCGCAGCGCTCGCGGATGGCGCGAAGCTCGTCAAGCAGGCGAGGTTTCGAGCTTCGAGCCCTGGTGCGAAGCAGGCGCTCGCGCAGGGACTGGATCACCGCGTCGGTCAGGGTCTCGCCGGTGGCCTCGGCGAGCTCGCGGGCCAGGCGGTCCGCTTCGGGATGCTTGATGCACAACGCCACCAAATGGATTATATCATATATAAAAATATATATTGTCTATATACTGGTGCCCGTGGCCGTCATCATGATCGCGTGCTCCGTCCATTGCTCAACCGGCCGAGCCGAGCTCAGCCTCCCCCGGTGCATCACCGCCAGGCTGTCGCAGACACCCAGCAACTCCGGGATGTACGAGCTCACGAACAGCACCGCCTTTCCTTCAGAGGCCAGTCGGCCGATCCATTCATAGATTTGGACCTTGCTGGCGACATCGATGCCGCGGGTCGGCTCATCGAGCAACAGCACATCGCAGTCGTGATGCAGCAGCCGGGCGAGCTGCACTTTCTGCTGGTTGCCCCCGGACAACGAATGGACCGGCGCTGCGGACGAGGATGTCTTTACGCGCAACCGGTCGATCCAAGCGCCGGCGGAGCGGCGCAGCGCGCCCCGGTCAAGCCAGCCTCTTCGGGAATAGGCGCCGAGGTCCGAAAGCACGATGTTGTCCTCGACGGCAAGATACGGCGCGAGACCCTCGTCCTTGCGGTCTTCGCTGAGCAGCCCGACGCCGTTGGAAAGCCGCTCGGACGGAGAAGCGGGTCCGCGGTAGCTTGCGACACGGACCTCGCCGCCGCGCACCGGAGCCAGGCCGAAGACCGACCGCAGCAACTCGGTCCTGCCGGCGCCGATGAGTCCGGCGATCCCGCACACTTCACCCCGCCTCAGCCGGAGTGAAGCGGACGTGACGCCAGGTGCTTCGAGACCGGTCAGTTCGAGGACCGGCTCGCCGATCTCATGGGGAACGCGCGGGAACATGTCGTTCAACTTGCGGCCGATCATCCAGTGGATGATCCGGGCGTTCGAGACTTGGCCGACCGTTCCCGATCCGACGGTTTTGCCGTCCCGCAGGACCGTGAACGCATCGGCGACTTCAGCGACTTCCTCGAGAAAGTGGCTGATGTAGACGACCGCGACGCCGCGTTCGCTGAGCCGTCGAATGACCTGGAAGAGGCGCTCGACATTGGGGCGGGTGAGACTGCTGGTCGGCTCGTCGAAAACGATGATGCGCGCGTCCGTCACCAGGGCTCGGGCCACCTCCACCAATTGCTGCGCGCCGACGCTGAGCGAACCGGCAGGGTCGGCGGGGTCGATGTCGCTTTGTCCCAGGTCTTCGAGTGCTTGCCTGGTGCGCTGGAGCGCCTCCGCGTGGTCGAGGCGGCCTTGGCGAGAGGGCTCGATCCCAAGCAGGACGTTGGCGGCGACGGACAGGTGCGGGGCGATCGCAAGTTCCTGGTAGATCATGGCGACGCCTTGTTGCCTGGCGTCGAGGGGATTGGCGGGTTCGTAGCCACGGCCATCGATCTGCATCGTGCCGCCGTCCGCGCCATGGACCCCGCTGAGCACTTTCATCAACGTGCTCTTGCCGGCGCCGTTTTCGCCGATCAGAGCGTGGACTTCGCCGGCCCGGACCGCGAAGTCGACACCGTCGAGAGCACGGGTGGCTCCGAAGGATTTCCGGACGCCGTCCATGCGGAGTCGGGGAGGACCGGTGTTGGTCTGTTGAGCGGACGCGGACATGTCAAATGGCTCGCCCTACCGAAGACCCGCGAAAGGTCACTTTTCAGTCGGGGCGCTGGGATTGAAGCGTACCGGACATCCTCTGCTTGAACAAAACTAGTCCAGGTATTCGTCGATGGGGGGGCGAAGCAGCGCGGCGATCTCGGCGTCGTTCATGTTCTCGGGCGTTGCGACGCTGACGCCGGTATCGATGCGTTCGGTTGGCTCCTGGGTGGGGTCGCGTAGATATCCGACCATGGTCTTGATGCCCAACTCACCCATTCTGAACGGGTTCTGAAGGACGAGTCCCTGCAAGCGGCCGTCCGCAAGCGCCGTGATCAGTTTCTCGCTGCTGTCGAAGCCGACGAACTTTACCTGACCGGCTTTGCCGGAGTCGGTAAGAGCCCGCAACATCCCGAATGTGGTGGATTCGTTGGGACAGAAGATGCCATCGACGTCCGGGAACCGGTTGAGCAGGTTTTCGCCGACCTGGTAGGCGGTCTCGGTCGTGACGCCGCCGTACTGGTTATCGCTGAGGATCTCGATGCCGGGATGCTTCCTGATCTCGCTGAGAAAGCCCTCCACGCGGTCCATGGTGCTTTCAGCCCCGACGATGACGCGCATCAGGATGATCTTGCCTTTGCCGTCAAGCGTTTCGACGAGACGCTGTGCGCCGAGGACCCCGCCCTTGCGATTGTCGGTGGCGACAAAGCTGATGTGCTCACTCCCTTCAAGACCGGAGTCCACGACCACGGTGGGAATGCCGGACTTGCGCGCTTCGCCGACGACCTGGCGCAGGCCGGTCCGATCGAGAGGCGCCAGGACGATGCCGTCGACGCGGCGGGCGATCATGTCTTCGACAACCGAGATCTGCTGAGCGCGGTCGTCTTCGACCTGCGGCCCCTTCCAGATGATGTCAACGTCGAGCTCGAAAGCGGCTTTTACCGCGCCGGCATGAATCGATTTCCAGAACTCGTGGGTGGTGCCCATGGGAATCACGGCGATCGAAAGGCGCTTTTCCGTGGGCGGGCCGCCCCCGCCGCAAGCGAGACTCACCGCCAGCAGGACACAACTGAAAACGACACGGCCATGCAACCACAGCATCACCGACCGATTGTAGCCGAACAGGGTTGGCGGCCGACGCTCTGGCAAGACCGGGAGGATGGCAGCCCGTGGAAGCCGTGGCGGGCTCGCTCGGAAAGCGCGGAACACACGAATCACCGTTTGTTACGAAACACGGCCTTTGCGGTTCACCGCCCGTCAGACATTTCTTCTGGAGCGAACCAGGCCCCTGGCCACTGGTTTTCACGAATCACGAGACACGAGACACGAATCACGGCTTTGGGCGGCGCGTAACGCCGCCCGCGTGACTTCCACCATGGAAGGCTAGTCCGTCATTGCCCCCAGGAACTCGGCGTTGCTCCGTGTCCTCCGCATGCGGTCGAGCAGCAGCTCCATGGCTTCGACGGTCGACATTTGGCTGAGGACTTTGCGGAGGACCCAGACCTTGTTGAGTTCTTCCTTCGACAGCAACAGCTCCTCCTTGCGCGTTCCACTGCGTGTAATGTCGATGGCCGGGAAGGTGCGCTTGTCGACCAGCTTGCGGTCGAGGAGAATCTCCATGTTGCCGGTGCCCTTGAACTCCTCGAAAATAACCTCGTCCATGCGGCTGCCGGTATCCACCAGAGCGGTGGCGACGATGGTAAGGGAACCGCCTTCCTCGATGTTGCGGGCCGCGCCAAAGAAGCGCTTCGGACGCTGCAAGGCGTTCGAATCAACGCCGCCGGACAGAATCTTCCCCGAGGGCGGTACGATGGTGTTGTACGCTCGGGCGAGGCGCGTGATCGAATCGAGCAGGATCACCACGTCGCGCTTGTGCTCGACGAGCCGCCTGGCCTTGTCGATGACCATCTCGGCTACCTGGACATGGCGCGTGGCGGGCTCGTCGAAAGTCGAGCTGACGACCTCGCCCTTGACGGAGCGCTTCATGTCCGTCACTTCCTCGGGGCGTTCGTCGATGAGCAGGACGATCAGAACGACCTCCGAATGATTCGATGTGATCGAATTGGCAAGCGCCTGCAATAGCATCGTCTTGCCGGTGCGCGGCGCGGCGACGATAAGCCCTCGCTGACCCTTTCCGATGGGCGTGATGAGGTCCAGCACGCGGCCGCTGAAGTTTCCCTGGCTCGTTTCCAACTTGAGGCGGCCCTCGGGGTAGAGGGGCGTCAGGTTGTCGAACAGCATCTTGTTCTTCGAAGCTTCCGGCGGCTCGAAGTTGATGGCCTCGACTTTGATGAGCGCGAAGTAACGCTCGCCTTCCTTGGGAGGACGCACCTGTCCGGAGATCGTGTCGCCGGTTCGCAAATCAAACCGGCGGATCTGCGAGGGCGAGACGTAGATGTCGTCGGGACCGGGCAGATAGTTGTACTCCGGCGCCCGCAGGAACCCGAAGCTTTCCGGCAGCGTTTCCAGGACTCCCTCGGAGAAGATGTGTCCGCTTTTTTCAGCCTGTCCCTGCAGGATGCCGAAGATGAGTTCCTGTTTGCGCAGGTTTGCGATTCCTTGGATGCCCAGCTCTTTGGCCTGCTTGGTGAGCTGCGTGATGTTCATCTCCTTGAGAGAAGCCAGGTCGAGCGCGCCGGCCCGTTCCTGCTGTTGAGTAGGCATGGGTACCTCGAAGTCGAGCTGCTGTGGTTAAGTTTTGAGAGCGTTAAAGATGACGTCCCACAGTGCGGGGACACCTTCCGCCGTCTTGGCGGATAGCGGCAGGGCGGGGCCGAAGGCTTGCTGAACCGCGCGAATCGCTCGCGTTCGTGCGTCTCCTTTCAATTTATCAGATTTCGAGGCGGCCACAAGGTACGTGAGGCCGCAAGCAACGAGCCAGTCCTTCATTTCGTGATCGAGCGCGGTCGGGCCGTGGCGCAGATCGACGATCAGCACCACGAGCCGCAACTGCGAGCGGTCCCGCAAGTAAGCCTCGGCCAGCTTGCCCCACTTCGTGGTCATCTTCCGCGGAGCTTTCGCGTACCCGTATCCGGGAAGATCGACGAAATAGAAGCGCCGGTCCAGCAGAAAGAAGTTCAGGCTTTGCGTTCGGCCCGGCGTGCGGCTCACCCGCGCCAGTTCCTTGCGGGGCACGCCGCCCTTGACTGCGACTCGGCGAAGGAGCGCATTCAGCAGGCTGGACTTCCCGACGTTGCTGCGGCCGATGAACGCAACCTCGGGCCGCCCATCCCTCGGAAACTGCTCCGGGGACGAAGCGCTCAGGATGAATTCCGCGGGCACTCAGTGCGGCAGTTTTTCTTCGGCGCCGGAACTTGTGCCTTCGACAGCCGGCGGCGGAGCGGAAGGAGCCGCGAGCCCTTCCAGGGGATGCTCCAGTACGATCGTCAACACCTCGTCCATGTGTTCGACGAAGTGCAGCTTCATGTCCTTCTTGATGAGGTCGGGAATGTCCGGCAGGTCCTTCTCGTTGTCCTTCGGCATGATCGCTTCGTGAATGCCGTGACGGTGTGCGGCCAGCAGCTTCTCCTTCAGGCCGCCGATCGAAAGGACCTTGCCCCGCAACGTCACTTCGCCGGTCATCGCCACGTCGCCGCGGACCGGGACGCGTGTCAGCGCGCTGACGAGAGTGGCCGTCAGCGTGATGCCCGCCGACGGGCCGTCCTTCGGGATGGCGCCCTCCGGAATGTGCACATGGACATCCAGGTGGCGATAGAAATCCTTCGGCAAGCCGAGCGCATGGGAGCGGGAGCGAACATAGCTCATCGCGGCCTGGGCGGATTCCTGCATCACGTCGCCGAGCTTGCCGGTCGTCGTGAACTTGCCTTTGCCGTCGAGCAGCGTGGCCTCGATGGTCAGCAACTGGCCTCCGACTTCGGTCCAGGCGAGTCCTACGGCCGCGCCGACTTGATTCTTCTTCTCGGCCCGCAGGTCGCGGTATTTCGGGACGCCGATGAGGTCCGACAACGCTTCCGGTTTGACAACGATCTTCTTTTTCTTTTCCTTCTTCGCCCGCGAGACGACCTTGCGGGCGGTCTTGCGGCAGACATTGCCGATTTCACGTTCGAGGTTGCGGACGCCGGCCTCACGTGTGTATTCCTCGACGAGCGCGAGGATACCCGGGTCGGTGAACTCGATATCGGCCTTCTTCAAACCATGCGCCGAGAGTTGCTTGGCGATCAAGTGCCGCTTGGCGATCTCGAGTTTTTCATACTCCGTGTACCCACTCAGCCGGATGATCTCGAGACGGTCCTGCAACGGAGCCGGAATGGTGAACAGAACGTTCGCCGTGGCGATGAAGAAAACCTTGCTCAAGTCGTACTCGACATCGAAGTAGTGGTCGACGAACATGTGGTTCTGTTCGGGATCGAGCACTTCCATCAACGCCGCGGATGGGTCGCCGCGAAAGTCGGTCGACATCTTGTCGATCTCATCGAGCATGAAGACAGGGTTCGTAGTGCCGGCCTTCTTCATCATCTGGATGATCTGCCCGGGCAGGGCCCCGATGTAGGTACGGCGGTGTCCACGGATTTCGGCTTCGTCGCGCACGCCGCCGAGAGACAGGCGGATGAACTTGCGGCCCGTCGACCGCGCGATGGACTTGCCCAGCGACGTCTTCCCGACCCCCGGGGGGCCGACAAAGCACAGGATCGAGCCGCGCGGGTCCCTGACCAGCCGGCGCACGGCCAGATATTCCAGAATGCGCTCCTTGACCTTCTCGAGCCCGTAGTGATCTTCGTTCAAGACCTTCTCGGCGAACCCGAGGTCGCGTATCTCGCGTGACTTCTTCTTCCAGGGCACGGCCAGGAGCCAGTCGATGTAGTTCCGGGAAACCGTGGATTCCGCCGACATGGGCGGCATGTTCTCGAGCCGCTTCAGTTCGCTGAGCGCCTTCTCCTTGGCGTCCTTCGTCATGCCGGCGTCTTCGATCTTCTTGCGCAGCTCTTCGTACTCGCCTTTCTCGCCCTTGCCGAGTTCCTTTTGAATGGCCTTGATCTTCTCGTTGAGGTAGTACTCCTTTTGGGCCTTCTCCATTTGGCGCTTGACGCGGTTCTGGATCGTGCGGTCGACGTTGAGTTTTTCCAACTCGATGTCGAGCACCTCGGCCACGCGGGTGAGCCGGTCGATGGGATCGAAGATTTCGAGAAGGTCCTGCTTCTCGGGGATCGTGAGCTGAAGGTTCGCCCCGACCGTGTCCGCCAGCTTGCCCGGATCGTCGACGCGGACCGCGGCGATCATCGTTTCGTAGTTGAGATTCTGGCTCTGCTTGACATAGTGCTCGAACGAAGACGTGACGCGGCTGTTGAGCGCCTCTGTCTTTTCCGACGGGACCGGGCGGGCGGGATAGACCTTTACGGTGGCGCGGTAGAAGCCTTCCTGTTGCGATACCGTATGCAGGCGCGCGCGCTCGACACCCTCGACCAGGACCTTGATATTGCCGTCCGGCAGTTTGAGGCTCTGGACGATCGAGACGATCGTGCCGACCTGGAAGATCTGGTCCGGTGTGGGGTCGTCAACCGAAGCGTCGTGTTGCGTCGCGAGAAAAATTTTCTTTTCCGTGTTGAGCGCTTCCTCCAGAGCCAGGACGCTCGATTCCCGCCCCACCACGAAGGGGGTCATCATGTGGGGAAAGATGACGACGTCCCGGATGGGCATCATCGGAAGTTGCCGTAGGCCGGCTTTCTGTTTGGATTGCATGTGAACGAACCCTGACGGAACTTATTGTAAGGGGTCGGCTTGGACTGCATGTCTCGCCAAGCGGCGAGACGAAGCGCCCGCCTGCTGCACGCAGGCGTGAGAGAACCGTCAGGACAAGGCGCGCGCCGCATGGCGCGCGCAGGCGTACTGGATAGTACGTCGAGCACGGCAAGCAAGCGCAACGAAGTCATGGCGGTCGTATCGCGTGCTTCGGCCGTCGGGTGGTGAGAAATGCAGATTAAGGTTCACTGGCTGTCAGACATTACTATCTGGAGCGAACCAGGCCCCTCGCCAAGGGTTTTCACGAAACACGAGTCACGAAACACGAGTCACGGCTTTTTTTCGAAACACGGCTTTTTTCCCGTGGTGAGCGATGCAGGCTAG
>JAPPLB010000194.1 GCA_028819575.1 Bryobacterales bacterium
ATCCAATCGCACCCAACGACAGCTCTGATTCCTGTGGGACAGACTCCTAGCCTGCTTTTCTCACCTCGCGGCGAGGCGAAGTGCGTGAGAGGGCCGCGCAGCAACACGGTTTTTAAGGTTTTTCACGAATCACGAGACACGGCTATTGCCTGGCGCGCGGCGCGGGGTGCCCTCTGGGCCGGCGCGAATTCCGAGGTTTTCACGAAACACGAATCACGAGACACGAAACACGGCTTTTTTTCGTGTGCTTCGACCGTCGGGTGGTGAGAAATGCAGGCTAGTTTTTCCACCGCCCGCGTGCGGATCATACCAGCAAGAAACATCCGAGACGTTGTCAATGCTGCTTGATCCGGGGGGATGTTTCAGGTCAGTGTCGCTCTTCGCGTGCAGCCCGGCGCGAAGAGAGACGCGCTGCTGGGAAAACACGCCCATGCCTGGAAGATCTCTCTGCGGGCACCCGCAGCCGAAGGCAAAGCGAACCGGGCCTGCGTCGAGTTCATCGCGGGGCTCTTGAAGGTGAGGCGCGCCGATGTTGCGATCATCAAGGGAAAAATGAGCCGCGACAAGGTGATCGCGATCGAAGGCCTCGCCGATGATGAAGTTATCACCGCGTTGCAAGATGCGGTAAAGGTGTAGTGAGCCGTCGCCGGAACCGGCGGCTCGTACAGGGCTTCCGATGAAGAATCTTCAGCAAATCCAAAACCGACTGCAAGCCGAGAAGCTCGACGGCTGGCTCTTCTTCGATCACCACGTCCGCGACCCGATCGCCTACCGCGTGCTGGGCCTCGAGACGCCCCGGCATGTCTCGCGCCGCTGGTATTACTGGATACCCGCCCAGGGCGACCCGCGCAAGCTCGTTCATCGAATCGAGGATTGGATGCTCGACCCGCTGCCCGGCGAGCGCTCCGAATACTCGAGCTGGCAGGAGCAACACCGGGCGCTCGGCGACATCCTCTCAGGCGCGAAACGAGTGGCCATGCAGTACTCGCCCGACTGCATGATTCCCTACGTCTCGCTCGTTGACGGTGGCACCGTCGATCTCGTGCGAGGACTCGGCAGCGAAGTCGTCAGTTCCGCGGCCCTCGTTCAGTACTTCGAAGCTCGCTGGACGGACGAACAACTCGAATCCCACCTCGAGGCCGGACGCCGTGTCGATGCTATCCTGGCTGCTGCGTTCGCCGAGATCGGCCGAAAGGTCAAGCTCGAGGGCAGCGTCGAAGAGTTCGCCATCGCGGAGTTCATTCGAGCGCGTTTTCGCGAGCGGCAACTCGTCACGGCCGACGGTCCGATCGTCTCTGTCAACGCCAACAGCGGCAACCCCCACTACGCACCGACCGAAGAAAAAACGAGCCAGATTCGCAACGGCGATTTCGTGCTGATCGACCTGTGGGCCAAGCTCGACCAGCCGCACTCGGTCTATTACGACATCACCTGGACGGCGTCGGTGGGCGGCCCGCCGCGATCGGAGATCGTCAACGTCTTCGAGATCGTGAGCGGCGCTCGCCATCGAGCCGCGGCCTTCGTGAATCAAGCGGTCGCCGCGGATAAACCCATCTTTGGTTTCGAGGTCGATGACCTCGCGCGAAATCACATTGCAAGCGCCGGGTTCGGCGACCGTTTCGTCCACCGCACCGGCCATTCGATCGGCGAAGAGGTTCACGGAAACGGGGCCAACGCGGACAACCTGGAGACTCGCGACAGAAGGCCGATCATTCCGAGAACCTGCTTCTCGATCGAGCCGGGCGTCTACTTGCCGGCGTTCGGCGTGCGCAGCGAGATCGATTGCTACGTCTCGGAGACGGGGGCGGGACCCACCGGAAAGGTTCAGGATGCAGTCGTGACGATCGATGTCTAGGAGGTGCGGACTTCGTCTCCGCCGTGAAACTGTTGGAAATAGAACACCTGGGAGCTTTGCCTGCTGGCGCGCCGGGGACTCGAACCGCTACGATAGAAGGTATTCCCGCTGCGAAGGTGAACGTGCGGCGCATGAATGTATTCCTGGCGCTCCTCGTGGTGGGGCTTGTCTCTCCACATGCCTTTGGGGATGATGTTTCCTCCGCGGTCCTGAAGCCGACCGTGGCCGCCGCCGAAGGTGCCAAGCCTGCGGCGGGGACTTCCCCATCCACCACTCCCTCTCAGACGACAAGCAAGACCCGATCCCAGCCCGACGGCTACGTCATCGAGATGAGGAAGGCGATCCGTGTCTTTCGGAGGGAGACGCAACGGCTCGGTGTTTTCGAGGCGGGCAGGAAAGGGAGCCTGCCGAAGCAGCGATTGGGCGATCTATGGCATGGCCGCGTCTACGAATATATCCGCAACAACGCGTTCGACGCCGTGCCGCATGAGGTTGTTCAGAATGGCGGCGAACGCAACGTCCTGCGGCGCAACCAGTTCGGCTTCAGCGTCAGCGGACCTGTTTATGTCCCCAAGCTCTACGATGGCCGCCGCTCGACCTTTTTCACGTTCTCCTATGAGGGTACGCGGCAGAAAGTCGGCCAATCGCGCCTCTCGACGATCCCGACCGGACTCCAGCAAAGCGGCGATTTTTCGGACCTGGTCAACAAGGCGGGCGCTCCTGTCACGATCTACGATCCGGACTCGACGCGGCTCAACCCCGCATTCGACCCCTCGCGGAACGTAACCCTCGCAAACCTCGAGCACGTACGCGACGCGTTCCCGAACAACAGGATCCCCGTCTCGCGGTTGGATCCGGTCGCGGCCCGGATGGTGCAGGAGTTGCCACAGCCCAACACGAACATCGGACCGTTCCTTCGAAACAACTACTGGGTGAATCCGCCGGCGATAGACAGGCCGGATGGTTTCCTGTCGCGCGTCGATCACAACCTGTTCGAGCGCCACAAGATCACGGTCGACCTCGCTTACTCGAAGGGCTTCCAGGCCTCGCCGCGCATCTACGAGACGATTGCCAACCCCGGCTCGCCGGACCGCTTCTTCTCCGAGCGCCGGCTCACTTTCTCCGACACGTTCAGCATCTCACCGCAATCGATTTACACCGCGCAGGCGAGGGTGCGGTCGCGGCAGCGCAGCACGGCGGGTCTCGACAACGAGCGGAACATCCCCGACGAACTCGGGCTCGACGGCGTAAGCGGCACTATTTTCCCGCGCGTGAGCTTTCAGGACTTCGAGAGCATGGGTACTCCGACCGGGTCGCAGTACCGCAACACCTGGAACAGCTACCATACCGACCACTCGCTGAATCTGCGCCGCGGGCGGCATTCCTGGACGCTGTCCGCCGAATTCAACCGTTACCAGGTCAACACCTTCATGCCTGACGCCCCATCGGGCTACTTTCAATTCAACGACGACATGACGGGGCTGCCCGGCATCATCAACACGGGGGACTCCTTCGCGAGCTTCCTGTTGGGCCGCTCGTATCGCGCCGAAGCGACCGATCTGCAACAACCCACCTACCTTCGGAGGACGAACATCGAAGCGCGCGTGCGTGACGAGTACGAGGTCACGCCCAACTTGACCGCGACCGTAAGCCTGAATCTTGACCTGTCCAGTCCGCGTACAGAGAAATTCGATCGGCAGTCAACGGTCGATCTCACCGAAATCAACCCCATGAACGGCCTGCCCGGAGCATTGATCTTTGCGGGGCAAGGCGGCGAAGGACGCGCCTTTCAGCCCCATCGGGCGCGCCTCGAACCGCGTCTCGGTTTGGCCTGGAGCCCAACCGACGCGCGCAACACGGTGATCCGGCTCTCCCTCATGCAGTACTACTCGAACCTCAGCATCAGTTCGGGAACTTTCGGTACGCAGGGCTTCAGCGCCAAACGGACGCAAATCTCGGCCAACCAGCAGCTCGAACCCGCCGTCGTCCTCGATCAGGGTCTCACCCCTCTTGCTCATGCCCTGCCCGATCTTCGGCCGGATGCGGCGAACGACACCGATCCGGATTTCATTCCGCAAACGGCCCGCCAACCACGCTACCGTTGGGGCTCGCTGCGTGTCGAGAGGCAACTCCCGGCGGGCCTGACCATGCGGCTTGGCGGGCAGGTTTACCGTGGTAAAGACATTCTTCTGGGTGGCAGCAGCGTCGGTATCAACGCCATCCCCCTGGACTCCCTCGCGTACCGGGATGCGCTCAACGACGAAACGTTCCGGCGAACGCTACGTCCGTTCCCGCAGTTCCAGTACTTCCAGACCAACGGCCAGTTCCCGCTCGGGCGTTACAAGTACCACAGCGCTGATTTCGGCATGGAAAAGCGCGCTTCTCACGGACTCACCATGGATTTCTCCTACTCCATGATCAAACAGTGGGACGACTACTCGGGGCCGGGCGTCCAGGACTACTTCAACCGAGACAACGAATGGTCGCTCTCTCGCGGCACGTATCCGCATCGCATCTCACTCAGCTACGCCTACGAATTGCCGTTCGGCGAAGGCAAGGCCCTGGTCAAGTCCTCGAAGCTGAAGCACGTGGTCGGCAACTGGTCCATCAGTGGTTACACACGATGGTATAGCGGCAACCCCTTGACCCTGCAGCCCGAATTCAACAATACCGGCGGCGTCGTCCGGTATCTTCGAGTGAACACCGTGCCGGGAGTCGACCCGCACGTCGCGAACCCCGGACCGGAGATGTTCTTCAATCCTTTGGCTTTCGCCGACCCTGCGGATTTCACCATCGGCAACGCCTCGCGAACGCACCCGGCCCTGCGGAACCCCGGCTGGAACAATCACGATCTGGCGGTGACAAAGAGATTGCCGCTGTCGGGCGAGCGCAGCCTGGAGTTGCTCTTCCAGGGATTCAACTTCCTGCATCATGCAAACTGGAACAACCCCGACACCGTGATCGGACCTGAAAACGCCCGCAACGTGAATGCCGGTAAGATCATCGGTTCGCGCGGCGGGCGCGTCGTGCAACTCGGGATGAGGTTCAACTTTTGAATTTTCGCGGCCCAGCCCGCCGAATCCTCCTTTTCAGTCTCCTGGCCTTACTCGTTGGACCGCAGGTCGTTCCCCGTGTCCTCGGGGATCTGAAAGCCCCGTTGTGGGTCGAAGCCGACAACGAGCAGCTCGCCACTTTCGTTCCTCCCGACAGGATCCAGGCGTGGTTGGGGGACGACCCAGCCCAGGTCCGGGCGGTTCACCCCGCTGACGGCAACCTGATTCTGCTGATCGTGATGGATGTCGTCGGCGATCTGATTCGCGTCGACGCCGCGCGGCAAGGCTTGGTGGAGATTCTGAACCGGTTCGGCCCCAGAGAGTTCGCCGGCGTCCTGCGGGCCCAGGATGGGCTCCAAGTCCTGCTCGAACCCACCAGTGACCGTGAATCACTGAAAGATGCTCTCCTCAGCCTGCCGGTCTCAGGCTTCCCCGGCTTGCTCGAATCCGTCGAAGACGCCGCTACGCTTGCCGATCGAATGCTGATCCAGTCCGATGTGCGTATCGCTGTTCTTTACATCACCGACGGCAGCATCTACGCCTATCGCGGCGATTACACGAATCCAGTGATCAACCCGAGCGACGGCGGCGACTTGAGCCGGCGCTTCCGTGATCGTTTGATCCAGGAACGCATCACCAGCCTGCTGGACTCCCTGATGGCCTCTTCGGCGCCGCTGTTCTTCCTCCATCTCGAGCGCGAGAGGGACAGTCTGAACTCCGTCTATCAGAACGGCATCACGCAGTTCGCGCAGGCAACCGGAGGAGAGGCGCTGTTCTGCGAAAGCGTGGCCCAGATCCGGCCTTATCTGGAACAAATCGTCCAACGGGTGAAAAACCAGCAAGTCGTCACGGTGGCGCCGCCGGACGGGGTTGAAGGAAGGGTCCGCCTGCGGCTGGAGGTCGAAGGCGCCAAAATCGCTTACCGCGAACAATTCAACGTCGCCAGGCGGCCGGCCGGCGACAAGTCCAAATGACGCTGGCAGTCCGTGGTGAAACCCCGCGTAGCACAGAGAGCTGCGCGCCGCCCGGCTGACAAGGCGCGGCGAGGGAGCATATTGGACCTGTTCGACCGGGAAGCAACGCAGTTCAGCCGGGATGCATCGCCGCGTCGACTTGACCCGAATGTGAACCTTGGCAGCGAAGAAAAAACTGGCGGCCGAGGCGCTGCCGCCATGACAGCAAACCATCTTCCATGAAATACGCAATCTACGGCGCCGGAGCCATCGGATCGGTACTGGCGGCACGCCTGATAGAGGCGGGCGAGGACGTCTCGGTGATTGCCCGAGGCCCTCATCTCGCGGCGATCCGGAGCAAGGGTTTACAGGTCAGGAGCAAACTCTTCGGCGACATGCTTGTCCGCCCCCCTGCTACGGATGACCCCGCTGACATCGGGCAGGTCGATGCGGTCCTGGTCACGGTCAAAATGCACTCCCTTCCCTCGATCGCGCCGAAGATCAAGGTCCTCACCGGTCCCGATACCTTCATCGTTCCCTTTCAGAATGGCGTCCCCTGGTGGTACTTCCACGGGCTCGGTGAGCCATGGGAAGACCAACGGTTGGAATCCGTCGATACCGGCGGCGTGATCAGCCGGAATGTCGACGTTCGCCGGGTCGTTGGCGGGATTGCCTACTGCTCGGCCTACGTTGCGGAGCCGGGCATCGTGGTCCATCGAGACAGCAACCGCTTCCCGCTGGGCGAGCCGAGCGGCGAACGTACGGAACGGATCCAGGCGTTGGGGCGAAGCTTCCTCAAAGCGGGCCTGAAAGCGGCGCTGCGAACGGAGATTCGGCACGAGATTTGGGTCAAGCTGCTGGGTAATGTTCCTTTCAATCCGATCAGCGCCTTGACGCGAGCCACCCTCGGCGAGTTTCTCGGCCACCCACCAACACGAGAGCTGGTTCGTGCGGTGATGGAGGAAGTTCGGGCCATAGCCGCCGCCTACGGCATCAGGATCGGAATCTCTTCGGAACGCCGGATCGAAGGGGCCCGAAGGGTCGGCGGTCACAAGACTTCGATGCTGCAGGATCTCGAAGCAGGGCGCCCGCCCGAACTCGAGGCCATCGTCGGCGCGGTAATCGAACTTGCCGAAAAAGCACATCTGGACGTACCCAACATTCGCGCCGTCTACGCATTGGCCAAACTGCTGATGGATCCTCGCGCGCGGACGGGTTCACCTGTCGATGCCGGTTCAAATTGACTTGCTCGGGAGGGTCGGCTATAGTCGGAGCAAGTGCTGATTCGGCGCCTGAAACGCCGGGGTGACGCGGCAGCGATGCGGTTCGCGTGACCCGTTTCGGGTAAAGGGCCGCGAGCCGGCGCTCCCCACTTTGGTCAAGACGCAAGTCCCTATCGCCAAGGGCATCGAGTCCCTCTTCGGGACGCACGACGAGAACATCCGCTTCTTTGAAAGCGCGCTCGCGGTGCATACCCACCTGCTCGAAGACTGTATCGAGATTGAAGGCGAAGAGCCGCACGTCCGCCAAGCCGAAAACATGCTCTCGGAATACGAAGCTCTGTTGGATGAAGGACACCGTTTCAGCAACGGCGACGTCAAGAATTTCCTCCGCATCGTCAAGCAGGATCCGGAAATCAGCCTGCGGCGGCTCGTGCGGGCAAGCCGTAAGAGGACCTTCGGCCACAAGTCGCTGGCTCCTCGCAGCGTCAATCAGATGATGTACTTCGAGGCCATCGAGCGCTGCGACATGGTTTTCGGGATCGGACCGGCCGGCACGGGCAAAACGTATCTCGCCGTGGCGATGGCCGTGTCGGATTTGATGGCGAAGAAAGTGAGCCGCATCGTGCTGGTGCGGCCCGCGGTCGAGGCCGGCGAGAGCCTGGGCTTCCTGCCCGGAACGATTCAACAAAAAGTTGACCCTTATCTGAGGCCCCTCTACGACGCCCTGTACGACATGCTCGACTCGGACCGCGTCGAGAAGCTGATCGAAAAAGGAACCATCGAAATCGCACCCCTGGCCTTTATGCGGGGACGGTCGTTGAACAATAGCTTCATCATTCTCGATGAAGGACAGAACACTACTGCCGAGCAGATGAAGATGTTCATCACGCGCCTCGGATTTGGGTCGAAGGCCGTGATTACCGGCGATGTGACGCAGATCGACTTGCCGTCGGGCCGGCGCAGTGGATTGCTGGAGGCGATAGACGTTCTGCAGCCCGTCGAGGGCATCTCGTTCGTCTACTTCAACGAGAAGGATGTCGTCCGGCACGACCTCGTCCAACGAATCGTTCGGGCCTACGACTCATACGAGCGTGCTGAACTGGAAGGAGCCGTCGAGTAGTTCGCTCATCCGCTGGGCCGAAGACCCTCTAGCGCGTTCCGCATGGCTTCCCGGACGGATTCCAGCGCCGCTTGGTGGAAGAACCGCCAACGCACGATTGCGTTTGACGAAATGGAGTTCGACCGGTTCATCCAAGGCATCGGCCGGCAGGTGGCGCGAGGGCAAGAGTTCGCGATCGTCATTGGCTCGGATGAGTCGTTGCGCGACGCCAATCGGCGTTTTCGCGGAAAGCGCGCTGTGACGGACGTCTTGTCCTTCCCGGACGGCGAAAACGGCCGGCTGGGGGACATCCTCATCTCGGCTGCGCAGGCCGCCAGGCAGGCGGCGAGGTTCGGTCACAACGTCGAGGACGAGTTGAAGATTCTGGCGCTGCACGGCCTGTTGCACTTGCTCGGATACGACCACGAAACCGATGATGGGCGGATGCGGCGGGTCGAGAAACGTTGGCGCCGAAAACTCGGGCTGCCGCACTCTCTGACCGAGCGGGGCGCCGGCGAGCGCCGGGACGCCAGGTAGGATCATGGAAAACGCGTCATCCAAATCAGGGTTCGTTGTCATTCTCGGGCGCCCCAACGTCGGTAAGTCGACCCTGTTGAACCACCTGGTGCGTTCGAAGGTCGCCATCGTCACGCCGAAACCGCAGACGACCCGGGACGCCATCCAGGGAGTGCTCACACGGCCGGAAGGCCAGATCGTTTTCGTCGACAGTCCCGGTATCCACGAGCCGAGCCTCGAGCTCGGACGTCACATGATGAGCGAAGTTCGCCGAGCTACATCGGGATGTCATCTGGTCCTGCTGCTGGTCGATTGCACCAAGCCTGACCAGGCGGGCGACCGCGCGGTCATCGAGATGGTCAAGGATCTCGAGACACCGGCGTTCCTGGTGTTGAACAAGGTCGATCTGCTCAAGGAGAAGCCGCAACTGCTCCTTCAGATCGAGAAGTACCGGGAGCGTCACTCGTTTCTGGAATACATTCCCATCTCCGCCATGAAGGGCGACAACGTGGAAGCCCTGATTACGCGAGTGTTTCTGTACCTGCCGGATTCTCCGCCCTACTACCCCGAAGACTTCATCACCGACCAGCCCGAGCGCTTCCTGGCGGCTGAGCTGATCCGGGAGCAAATCATCTTTCAGACGCAAAAGGAAGTTCCGTACGCGACCGCCGTCATGATCGATGAATGGGAAGAAAGCGAAAAGTTGCTACGGCTGTTGGCGACGGTATATACCGAGCGCGATAGCCAGAAAGCCATTCTGATCGGGGCTCGCGGAGCCAGGATGAAGTCCATCGGCGCCAAGGCCCGCCGGCAATTGGAAGCGCGGTTTGGCAAGCAGGTCTATATCGAGTTGTTCGTCAAGGTGCAGCCCCGATGGCGTAATCGCCCCGGCTTCGTCAAGTCGCTCGATTTCCGGCGCATCGCCGGCGGCTAGGAAGAAGGCCGGAGCGGGCGGAGAAAAAGCGCGGGCTTCTGCTCGCGCTCTACCTCGATTGCGTGTGATCCGCGCGAGCGGAGAAAAAACTCGCCCCCAGGTGCGATAATCGGGGACCCTTCCCGTGAGCAACAAAGAGATCGCCGAAACCCTCAACGAAACAGCCGCTTTGATGGAGATCGCGGGAATGGACGGTTTCCGCATCCGCAGCTACCGCAACGCTGCGGTCGTCATCGAGAGCCTCACCGAAACCATGGAAGAGGTCATTCGTGATGACCATCGCGACGTTACGAAAATCAAGGGTATCGGCAAGGGCATTGCCTCGGCGCTCACAGAACTGGTCGCACGGGGCAGCTTCGCCCGACGGGACGAGTTGCTCGAGAAGTACCCTCCGACAGCACTGGAGCTGCTGAAGATCCCCGGCCTCGGCCCGAAGAGCATCGCACTGCTCTACGACGCCTGCCGCGTCAGCACGATCGATGCGCTGGAGCAGCTCTGCCGCGACGGCAAGCTGCGAACCCTGCCTCGAATGGGTGAGAAGCTGGAGCAGAAGATTCTGCGTGGGATCGAGAACTACAAGCGCAGCGCAGGACGCTTTCTGCTCGACTCGGTCGACAACGTCGCGACGGAGCTGGTGGCCTACCTCTCGGAAGTGGACGGCGTTGACCGCATCACACCAGCCGGGAGCTTGCGGAGAGGCAAGGAAACGATCGGCGATCTTGACCTGCTGGTCACGGGGCCGCACGCCTCGGCGGCGCTGGACCACTTTGTGAAGTTCGAAGATGTTCGGGAAGTTCTGGGTCACGGAGAAACCAAGGCCAGCGCCAGGATCGGTGCGGCCGGACTGCAGGTGGACGTTCGGGCCGTGGAATCATCGAGCTACGGCGCGGCCATGATGTATTTCACGGGGAGTAAGGAACACAACGTGGCGATCCGCGATCGGGCGGTTCGAATGGGGCTGCGCCTCAACGAGTACGGGCTGTTCCGTACCGCGGATGAGGAGCTTGTCGCCTCCGCAACGGAGGAAGAAATCTACCAAAAGCTGGGGCTGCCGTGGATTCCCCCCGAGCTGCGTGAGAACACCGGCGAGATCGAAGCCGCGCTTGCGGGAAGCCTGCCGCGCCTCCTGGAACCCGCTGATATTCATTGCGATGTCCATATGCACACCCACGAGACGGACGGCCATCACTCGATCGCCGAGATGGCGGAAGCCGCCGTGAAAAGGGGCTATTCGCATATCGCCATCACGGACCACTCGAAGGCGCTCGCCATGGCGAACGGCCTCGACGAGCAACGTTTGCTCGATCAGATCGAGGAAGTCCGGCAGGTCTCCGAGCAGTTCGAGAACCTCACGATTCTCTCGGGCTGCGAAGTCGACGTCCTGCAGGACGGGCGCATGGATATCGATGATGAAGTCCTGGCGCAGCTCGACGTTGTGATCGCGAGCGTTCACAGCTACATGAACATGGAAGCCTCGGAGATGACCGACCGTCTGCTGCAGGTCGTCGAGAACCCGCACGTCGGCATTTTGGGCCACCCCACGGGACGCTTGCTGCTTCGTCGCGAGCCGTACCCGTACGACTTCGAGCGCGTCGTTGCTGCGGCGGGGCGGCGAGGCATTTCGATGGAGATCAACGCGAGCCCGTCGCGTCTCGACCTCGACGCCCTGCATCTGCGGCTGGCGCAAGCGAAGGGCGTCAAGTTTGTCATCTCGACCGACGCGCATCATGTGCGCCATCTCGACAACATGAAGTACGGTGTGTCGATGGCGCGCCGCGGCTGGCTAGAAAGCAACGACGTGTTGAATACGCTGCCGCTCGAAGAGTTCCGGGAGGCTGTCCGCCGCGGCTAGCCTGCATGTCTCACCACGTGGCGAGGCGAAGTGCGTGAGAGGGCCGTCAGG
>JAPPLB010000199.1 GCA_028819575.1 Bryobacterales bacterium
CGCGCAGGCGTACTTGAACAGTACGTTGAGCACGGCAAGCAAGCGCAACGAAGTACTGGTGGTCGTATGGCGTGCTTAGGCCGTCGGGTGGTGAGAAATGCGGGCAGGTTTGACCCCTTCCAGCCAATCCGATATTCTCAAAAGACAAGCGGGACTCAAGCTCTCGCCTGTATCGGGCGTTTCCGTTCCTGCCGACAACTCTTCGGCGCAGCCGCCCGACCCCGGGTTCCGGTTTCATGGACGTTTTTGCACTCACGCGGGCTTTCATCGACATCGAGTCGGTGACGGGAAACGAGCTGGCCATCGGCCAGTATTTCCACGACTACCTCAAACCCCTTGCCGACAAGCATGGGGGTCAGGCCGAGCGCATCGAGGTCGAGAAAGACCGCTACAACGTCTATGCGCACTGGGGGCGGCCGGAGATCGTCTTCTCGACTCACCTCGATACCGTCCCGCCGTTCATCCCATCGAAGGAAGACGGTGAATTCGTATGGGGACGCGGTGCCTGCGACACCAAGGGCATCAGCGCCTCGATGATCAAGGCGTCGGAGGCCCTGCTTGAAGAAGGCGTCCGCGATTTCGCAATGCTGTTCGTCGTCGGCGAGGAGGTCGACGGCATCGGCGCGCATTTCGCCAACGCGCATTCGCCGGGACCAAAGTACCTCATCAACGGCGAGCCGACCGAGAACAAGCTTGCTCTCGGCTCCAAGGGTAATCTGCGAATCGAGATCGAAGCCAACGGCAAGATGGCTCATTCGGCGTACGCCGAACTCGGCGACTCGGCCATCAACAAGCTTCTCGACAACCTCGAAAGACTTCGGAACCTGGAACTCCCGGTCGATCCCGTGCTCGGCGACAGCACCTGCAGCATCGGGCTGATCTCGGGGGGGCGCGCGGCGAATGTCATTCCCGACCACGCCTCGGCGACAGCCGTTGTCCGTGTCGTCAGCGACATGGACGAGGCGATCGAGCAGATCGACGCCGTCTTCGATGATCGGGTTGCGGTCAGCTACCCCGTCCGCACGCCCGCGATCCGCATGAAGTCCGTGTCCGGTTTCGAGACGACCGTCGTCAAGTACACAACCGATATTCCCAAGCTGACCAACTGGGGCCAGCCGCTGCTTCTCGGGCCCGGAACGATTCACGTTGCGCATACCGCTGAAGAGCGGGTTCCCAAGAAACAACTCGTCGAGGCCGTGGAACTTTTCCGGAACCTCGTCAAGCAACTCAAGACGACAAACTAAACCGCTGCATGTGCTCCCGGCCAGCATCGCCGGGGGGAGAAAACCGCTATGGAACGAAGAGTCGAAGTCGGTGTTTTGGGCGCGACCGGAATGGTCGGCCAACAGTTCATCCGTTTCCTCCAGGGCCACCCGTGGTTCGAAGTGACCTGGCTGGGAGCGAGCCGGCGAAGTGCCGGAAAGAAATATGTCGAGGCGGCCAACTGGACGCTCGACGGCGGCGTGCCGGAGTCGATCGCCCGCCAGACGGTGCATGAGGCGAAGCCGACGAACGGCGCGCCCAAGCTGATGTTCTCCGCGATGGACGCGTCGGTCGCGGGCGAGATCGAGCAGGCCTTCGCGGGCGCGGGCCACTTCGTGGTTTCGAATTCGCGCAACCATCGCATGGAACCCGACGTGCCGCTGCTCATCCCCGAGGTGAACGCCGAGCACCTGGAGATCATCCCGGCGCAGCGCAAGAACCGTGGTTGGGACGGCGCCATCGTCACGAACCCGAACTGCTCCACGATCACCATGGCGCTGGGCTTGGCGCCGCTCAAGCCATTCGGCATCAGGAAGATCCTCGGCGCGACCCTGCAGGCGATCTCCGGCGCCGGTTATCCGGGCATGCCTTCGATGGACATCGTCGGCAACGTCGTTCCCTTCATCAAGAACGAAGAAGAAAAGATGGAGAGCGAGACGCAGAAGATCCTCGGCGACTACGCGGGCGGGAAGATCGCGCACTTGCCCGCCGCCGTCAGCGCGCACTGCCATCGAGTGGCGGTGGTGGACGGCCACACCGTGGCGGTATCGGTCGAGCTGGACCGGCGCCCCGGGGTTGACGCATTGGCGGACGCGATCGCAAGCTACCGCGGCATTCCGCAGCAGAAGAGCCTACCCAGCGCGCCGCGGCAGCCCGTCCACGTGATGCCCGACGACAACCGGCCGCAACCGCGCAAAGACGCGCTTCTCGAAGACGGCATGGCGATAGCGGTGGGACGCATCCGGGAGTGCCCGATTCTCGATTACAAGATGGTCATCCTGGGGCACAACACGATTCGCGGCGCGGCCGGAGCTGCCGTGCTGAACGCCGAGCTGCTGCTGGAGCAGGGTCTGCTCGACTGATCCCGGCCCGGCTCTGCGACAATAGAGCCGCTTCCGTTCCGGAACCCGAGGCCCGGTGAGGTGACATGATGCGATTTCAGATCCGCTTTTTCGCGACCGTATGCGCCGCGGCTTGTCTCGCAGCGGGCTTATTGCAGGCTGATGTCCGCCTGCCGCAAATCCTTTCCGACCGCATGGTCCTGCAGCGCGGCGCGCCGATCAGAGTCTGGGGATGGGCGGACGCTGGAGAACGGGTCACGGTCTTGTTCGCGGGCCAGCGCGTGGTGACCGAAGCCGGCCAGGAAGGGGACTGGCAGGCCTTCCTGCACCCCATGACCGCGGGCGGGCCGTACGAGATGACGGTCGCGGGGAGCAATCGCATCGTCCTGCGGGACGTACTGGTAGGCGAGGTCTGGATCGGGTCCGGTCAATCGAACATGGTCTGGCCGGTCAGCAGGTCGGACAACCCCGAGAAGGAAATCGATTCGGCGGATTATCCGCGCCTGCGCCTGTTCAAGGTGGAGCGCAAGGTCGCCGACGAACCGCTGCAGGACGTGGATGGTAACTGGCAGGCGGCGAAACCGGAGTCGGTCGCGGATTTTTCGGGGGTCGGGTATTTCTTCGGGCGCGAGTTGCACCGGGAAATGGGCGTGCCGTTCGGGATCGTTCAGACGGCGTGGGGCGGCACGCCGGCGCAGGCCTGGACCAGCCGCGGCGCGCTGAAAACGGACCCGTCGCTGCAACCTGTCTACGACATCTGGGATGAGGTTCTCGCGGACTTTCCCGCCGCCCGGAAGAAGCATGAGCGAGCTTTGCAGGCCTGGGAGCAAGCGGCGGCCCAGGCGAAAGCGGCTGGGCAGCAAGCGCCGCGGCGTCCGCGGGCTCCGCGCGGCCCGGGACACCCTCACAGCCCGTCCGGCCTGTACAACGCGATGATCGCTCCCCTGACTCCGTTCGCCATTCGGGGAGCCATCTGGTACCAGGGCGAGAACAACGCCAGCCGCTCGCAAGGCTATCTTTACCGCGACCTCTTTCCGGCCATGATCGAAGATTGGCGCCGCGCCTGGGGCCAGGGACCGTTTCCGTTCCTGTTCGTGCAGCTTGCGAACTTCCGGCGCGTCCCCGAGAAGCATCAGTGGCCCGAGCTGCGGGAGGCGCAGACGATGACGCTTGGCCTGCGGAATACCGGAATGGCGGTCACGATCGACATCGGAGACTCCGAAGACATCCATCCGGCCAACAAGCAGGATGTCGGCCACCGCCTCGCTCTCGCCGCCCGCTCGGTCGCCTACGGCCGCGAGGTCGTTCACTCCGGTCCCAGCTATCGGCAACTGACACGGGAAGGAAGCAATATCCGGCTCTGGTTCGACAGCTTGGGCGGCGGTCTGCAAGCGGCCGGCGGCGGCAACCTGAGCGGCTTCGTCATTGCCGGACCGGACCGCGAGTTCCACCAAGCCGGAGCCTACATCGACGGAGACACGGTGGTCGTATGGAGCCCCAAGGTGAAAACGCCGGTTGCGGTGCGGTACGGCTGGCGCGCCGATCCCCAAGCGACGCTCTTCAACCGCAGCGGCCTGCCTGCGTCGCCGTTCCGAACCGACGAATGGCGGGACGCGGTGATGCCGGAGTGAAGCGGGTTCGGCGTTCGTCGAGCGTCCGGCAGCGGCGGTTTACACCTTTTCCGCCGATCCATACAATG
This sequence comes from Bryobacterales bacterium, assembly GCA_028819575.1. Classification (GTDB taxonomy): domain Bacteria; phylum Acidobacteriota; class Terriglobia; order Bryobacterales; family UBA6623; genus JAPPLB01. The sequence continues at coordinate 4,024 of JAPPLB010000199.1, forward strand.
GGAGAAGCGGCCTCGGCCGCCATCCTTCCACCCGCATCCAACGCGAGTTTTTCCGGCACGGAGAGATGGCCGAGCGGTTGAAGGCGCACGCTTGGAAAGCGTGTGTAGGGGAAACTCTACCGAGGGTTCGAATCCCTCTCTCTCCGCCACTTGGTTTTACAAGTAAAAAATTTCGAATCGTCAGCATACTGCCGGAAACTGAGTCCCCAACATTACCCCCAACAGTGCAGTTGCCGGAGTGTCAATGGGCATCGAAAATGTCAGGGTCTGAGCGCTGCCCTGCGGAGGGAGCGGAACGACTGGAGCGGGGCGCCCCTTGCCGCGCGATGCCGCTCCATGCCACGCGAATGGGCTCCCGGAAGCCGTGACCGGGCGGAGGTTTTTCGTGATGCGAACCTCTCGCTGCTATGGCGACCCGAACGGCGATAAAGTCCGTGTCTCGTGCTTCGTGAAAACCCAAGAGGCCGTGTTGCCGATGCGGACGGCGCGCGGACACCGGCTCAGGGGGCAATATGCCGCCCAGCCGCGCCATAGCCGCCCCATGCCGCGCAGGAAAGCAGCGACCGGGCGGCGTGTGCGGGGGGCCGGGCGGGGTTTCTGATTGTGCGTCCCTTGCGCATCCACGGCGAACACAACGGCCACAAAGCCCGTGTTTCTTGACCCGAGGGGTAAAGGAGGCGATTCGGCAAGTACGCCTGCGCGCGCCTTTTTCCTCCGCCCGGCTCGCGCCTCGTCCTGACAGCCCTCTCATGCACTTCGCCTCGCCGCGTGGTGAGAAATGCAGGCTGAGGCGCTTCCACGTCGTAGCCATGCAGCACGTACCAGAAATGAGCACCCGTGACACTGGCCGAGGCCGATCGGAGCCAACCCGGTTCGGCTTGCCGCAACTTCTCGATGAAGGTCAACCCGGCCTGCTGCAGACGGACGCACATCCGCTTGCCGGCACTGGGCAACTCCTCGATATCCGGATCGAGAAGGCGGCCCGGCAACTCGCTTGGCGATAACCCCGCGAGACCGTTCGGCTTGTCGAACTCGGCGGCGATACGAGCCGCAATGCAGGCCCGGTAGAGGTGCTGAGGGTGCCCGGCCAGGACCATTCGCGGCGAGGCTGGAATCGCCAAGGCAGCGGTTCTGGCTCATGGCGCTTGCGGCGCGCAAACGCCGCGCGCTTGCGGTCGCGCTGTCGGCGCGGCGGCCGATTCAGGATCCTCGGGGTAGAGAACGAGATTCCAGGCAGCAGTATTTAAATCACGATAATATCACTAAAGAAAGGAAAAAGATCATACTATATTCATAATAAATCGAGTTTTTTTGTGCCCTCTGTGCGCTTTTGTGCGCCGATAGTGCGTGAATCGGTCGAAGCCGCAGTGTCCGTTCATCCAGAAGATCCAGCCGATCATTATATTTTCTGAGCCATTTGTTTGAAAAAGGTGTTCTTCCGTGACCGGCGTATCGATAATCAGCCGAATCACCAAATGATCACGTTCGAAACCAAAGTCCTCACGCTTGAAGCCAATGTCCTGACGAAACGCTGCAACGGCACGGTGGCGTGGCAGCGCCATGGGTAAAAAACCTTCCATTGGCTGTGAAAGCAGGACGAATGCCATAACCAGACCGCAGACCGCATCTTCACTCCTGACGCGAGCATCTGGCACGCTTTCCGCGGCGCTGTCGGCGGCCGGCCGGTGTTTCGGCGGGTTTGCCAGAGGACTTCCGGCATGCGCCGCCGAAGAGTTCCTCCCGATCAGGATCAATCATCCACACCGGCAACGAGCCGGTGGGCCGTTTGCGGCGCGCTTCCGGGCCTGGTGTACAGCCTTCGCTGGATTTCCCCTCGCTTCTCTCCTCGGCTGCCTGACGTTATTCACCGCAGTGGCTTGGGCGCAATCGCAGACCCGCTACAGGATCGACACGATCGTCGGCGGGGTTAGAGATGGCGGTCCGGCGGCCGCGGCCCTGCTCAACTCCCCAATTCGTGTAGCCGTGGACGGGTCGGGCAACATCTACATCGCCGATTATGGCAACCACCGCATCCGCAAGGTGGACTCCTCGGGGGGCATCACCACCATTGCGGGCACGGGAACGGCAGGCTTCAGCGGCGGTCGGGCCACCGCGGCCGGGATCAACAACCCCAGTGGCGTGGCGGTGGACGGGTCGGGCAACGTCTACATCGCCGATACGGAAAACCACCGGGTCCGCAAGGTGAACTCCTCAGGAGGCATCAGCACCGTCGCAGGTACTGGAACGGCCGGCGACAGCGGCGACGGGGGTTCAGCCACAGCAGCCCAGCTCGACGCCCCCCTTGCCGTAGCGGTGGACGGGTCGGGCAACCTCTACATCTCCGATTTTGCCAATGACCGAATCCGCAAGGTTGACTCCTCAGGGGAAATCACCGCCTTCGCGGGCACGGGAACGGAAGGCTTCAGCGGAGACGGGGGCCAGGCCACCGCAGCCGAGCTCGAAGACCCCCGTGACATAGCGGTGGACGGGTCGGGCAACGTCTACATCGCCGATCAGTGGAACAACCGGATCCGCAAGGTGGACACCTCGGGGATCATCACTACCGTCGCGGGCAATGGAACGAGAGGCTTCGCTGGAGACGGGGGACAGGCCACCGCGGCCCAGATCAACCGCCCCCGTGGCGTGGGGGTAGACGGGTCGGGCAACCTCTACATCGCCGATTCTGGGAACGAACGGATCCGCAAGGTGGACTCCTCGGGGGTCATCACTACTGTCGCGGGCACGGGGACGGCCGGCTTCAGCGGAGACGGGGGGCAGGCCACCGCGGCCCAGCTCGACCGCCCCCATGGCGTGGCGGTGGATGGAACGGGCAACGTCTACATCGCCGATAATATCAACGACCGGATCCGCAAGGTGGACTCCTCAGGGGTCATCACCACCGTCGCGGGCTCGGGAGCGGCGGGAAGGCTCGACGAGCCAGTTCGCATAGCCTTCGACGGATCGGGCAACGTCTACATCGCCGATTATGGCAACCACCGGATCAGCAAGGTGGACTCCTCGGGGACGAGCACCACCGTCGCAGGCACGGGAGGGGCCGGCTTCACCGGAGACAACGGTCAGGCCACCGCGGCCCGGCTCGACAACCCCCATGGCGTGGCGGTGGACGGGTCGGGCAACATCTACATCGCCGATTCGGACAACCACCGCATCCGCAAGGTGGACTCCTCGGGGGTCATCACTACCGTCGCGGGCACGGGGACGGCCGGCTTCAGCGGAGACGGGGGTCAGGCCACCGCGGCCCAGATCAACCTCCCCTTTGGCGTGGCGGTGGACGGGTCGGGCAACATCTACATCGCCGATTATAACAACCACCGGATCCGCAAGGTGGACTCCTCAGGGGTCATCACCACCGTCGCGGGCACGGGGACGGCCGGCTACAGCGGTGACGGCGCTGCGGCCACCGCGGCCATGCTCAACAGCCCCTATGGCTTGGCGTATGGCTTGGAGTCGGATGGAACGACCAACATCTACATCGCCGATAGGGAAAACCACCGCATCCGCAAGGTGGACTCCTCAGGGAACATCACCACCGTCGCCGGGACTGGAGAGGGAGGCTTCAGCGGAGACGGGGGTCAGGCCCACGAGGCCAGGATCTTCTACCCCGATGACGTAGCCGCGGACGCGTCGGGCAACATCTACATCGCCGATTATAACAACCACCGGATCCGCAAGGTGGACTCCTCAAGGGTCATCACCACCATCGCCGGGACTGGAGATGCAGGCTTCAGCGGCGACGGGGGTTCGGCCCTCGCGGCCCAGATCGACAACCCCAGTGGCGTGACGCCGGACGGGTCGGGCAACATCTACATCGCCGATTCGGACAACAACCGGATCCGCAAGCTGACGCCGTTGCCGCCTGCGCCACCGCCGCAACCTCCGCCGCCGCCGCAACCACCTCCATCGCCGCGACCACCTCGGCGTCCGTCACCTCCTCCACCACCTCCTCCACCTCCGCCGCCGCCGAACCGGCCTCCCACGGTGACGCTGTCGTGCGCGCCGTGCGAGGTGGAGCGGGGCGGCGAAGCGATGCTGACGGCCACGGCCTCCGACCCCGACAGCTACCCGCTCGCCTACGCCTGGAGCGCCTCGGACGGCGTCATCTCCGTCTCGGGCGACACGGCCGCAGTGCGCTGGACCGCCCCGGACCGGATCGGAACGGTCACCATCCGCGTCCAGGTCTTTGACGGGGAAGGCGGCTCCGATGAAGCCCAGGTCGCCATCGAAGTCCTGGTGGTGCTGCCCGAGCGGATGTCGTTCGACATCTCGGACCGGGGAACCGCAACCTTCACGACCGGCGGCCAGGCCGACTCCCCGCGGGCCGGCTACGGCCTGATTCGCGCCGACCGCGGCATGGCCACGCCCTCCGGCATCGCCCTGTTCCAGTTCCGGGACTCCGAGGGGGTGCTGATCACCGAAGCCTCCGTGCCGGCCGCCGCGCCGGTCCGCCAGGGCCGGATCTTCGCCGAGGTCGGCGACGCGGTGAATACCGCCGTCGCCTTCGTCAATCCCAACCGTCAGCCGGTCGACATCTCCTTCTACCTCACCGACACGGCGGGGAGCCGGACCGCCCGGGGGAGCTTCACGCTGGAGGCCTACCGGCACCTGGCGGGGCTCCTGAGAGCGCCGCCGTTCGAGGTCGCCGGCGTGGTGGGGACCTTCTCCTTCCAGGCTTCGGCGCCGGTGGCGGTGATCGCGCTGCGGGGGGTCGCCAACCAGGCTGGCGAGTGGCTGGGGACCACGCTGCCGGTGACGCCGCTGCTGCCGCCTCCCTCTCCCTCGCCGTTCCCGGGGACCTCGACCGATCCGGTGGTGTTCCCGCACTTCGCCGACGGGCAGGGCTGGGGCACCCAGGTGATCCTGGTCAACCCCACCCGGCAGCCGATTGCGGGAACGCTGGAGTTTCTGGGACCGGACGCGGCCCCGCTGACCGTGACGCTGGACGACGGCCGAATGGGAGCGAGCTTCCCGTACTCCATTGCCGCCAACAGCGCCTGGCGCGTGGTCACCGCCAACTCCGCCGACCGGACTGCCTCCGGCTCGGTGCGGGCCACGCCCGCCAGCGGGTTGCCTCGCGTCGCGGCTCCCTCCGGCCTGCTGGTCTACTCCTTCACCGCCGGCGGCAAGACCGTCTCGCATGTTGGCGTGCCCGCTCTTCCCTCCTCGACCGCCTTCCGGATCCCGATCGCCGCCGCCGGCGAGCCCGGTCAGCCCGGCTCCATCCGTACCGTCCTGGCGGTCGCCAACACCGCCGATGCGGCGTCCACGGTCAGTCTGGAGATCACTCGCCCGGACGGATCGCTGCTGCCGCCGCCGGCCAGCCTCGAGCTGCCGCCCTGGGGCCAGACCACCCGCCTGCTGGACGAGGTCATCGACCTGCCGCAAGACTTCTCCTCCGGCCTGCTGCGGGTGAGCGCCAGCAACGGCGAGGTGTCCGTGGCGGCCCTGCGGTTCTACGTCAACCGGCGCGGCGAGTTGAAGACCACCAACATCTGGCCCCAGGACGAGACCGCCCCGGCCACGTCGCAGGACCGCTACTTCGCGCACCTGGCCGACTCGGGGGGATGGACCACCGAACTGATCCTCTTCAGCGGCGCCTTGGGCGAAACCGGCTCCGGAACCCTCAGCCTGTTCTGGTTTCCCATCGAGTGAACGGCAAGCGCGGCGAGGTCCCGTGGGCGATTCTTCTAGCCTGCATTTCTCACCACGTGGCGAGGCGAAGTGCGTGAGAGGGCCGTCAGGACGAGGCGCGAGCCGGGCGGAGGAAAAAGGCGCGAGCAACACGGCCTTTACGTTTTTTCACGAATCACGAGACACAAAACACGAATCACGGCCTTTTTATCGTGTGCTTCGACCGTCGGGTGGTGAGAAAGGTGGGCTAATGTTCCACAGTCAGGGTATGGATTATTGAGTGTTCCCTGGCTCATTCTACGCCGCCGTTTGCCGGGGCCTGGCGCTCTCGGCAATCTCGCGGCCCGTCTCGATCTCAACCCGGCGATGTTCGCCGCTCCTCGGCAGGTTTCTCCGGGCCGCAAAATTGCGCCGTCCATGGCCCTGGGGACCGTCAATGAATACAATGGCTCGGAACGGTTGCGGAGGGCGGATGCGAACCCGCGACCTTCCGGTTATGAGCCACTCCGTCCGCAGTCATCTTCGCCTCGAAATCGATGCCTACGACGAGACGATTCGGCGGTTCATCCCGGGCTACGAGGAAGGACTGATCCGGGCGGCCCGTCTAGTCGCCGAAGTCCGTCCCGCCCTGGTGCTGGACCTCGGAGCGGGAACGGGGGCCTTGGCCGAGGCGATGCTGGAACACGAAGGCGTTGGAGCCGTTGAAGTGGTCGACGTGGATGCCGAGATGCTGGACCGGGCGCGCATCCGGCTGAAGCGCTTCGGCGACCGTGCGCGTTTCCGCATGAGTTCCTTCGATGCTCCGCTGCCGGAATGCGACGCCGCGGCGGCTTCCCTGGCCCTGCACCACGTTCCCAAGATGGAAAGCAAGCGCGCCCTGTACGAGCGCATTTTCCGGGCGCTCCGCCCCGGCGGGGTGTTCGTGAACGCCGATATCGTCATGAGCGCAGACCCGGCGGCGCGGAAGCAGTGCTACCGCATCTGGGCCGCCCACATGGTTTCTCGCGGCATCGAGGAACGGCGCGCCTACGAGCACTTCGACGAGTGGGCCGCCGAAGACACCTACTTCCCGCTCGACGAAGAGCTCGCCGCCCTGCGCGAAGCCGGGTTTCACGCCGAATGCGTTTGGCGGGAGCGGCCGAACACGCTCCTGGCAGGCCGCAAGAAATGAGGTTTCGGAACGCACGGACCGGAGACGGAACCCGGAATCATTGCTATCTGTCGATTCGTCGCTGGTCTGCCGAGTGCGCCCAGACCCACGATGACAGTGCGGTATCGAGCGGATTGACGTCAGTGCTACCCTGTCGCCAGGAGGGTGTCTCTTGACGGTCAAGACCTCGGTTTCCCTCACGGAAGAGCAACACGCCTTTGCCAAAGCGCTGGTGGAAGCCGGGCGCTATGGCAGTGTCAGCGCAGTGATGCAGCAGGGCCTTGATCTGCTGCGACGGCGTTTTGATGACGAAGACCTGGAGCGCAGGGCGCTTCACGAAGTCATGTCCCGCCGCCGGGCCGGCCGGTTTGTCGGAGCGGAAGAAATGGACGATCGGTTGAGCAGGATCATCGCCGCCAAGCGCCGCGGCCATGGCGTTTCGTCTTGAGTTCCCGGAGCAGGCGGAACGTGATTTCGGGCTGATTTTCGACCATCTGCTTGAAAGCTACCTCGGTTTTGGCGAAGACGTGGAGACCGCGATCGATCATGCCTGGCCTGCCTTTCTCACCACGCGGCGAGGCGAAGTGCGTGAGAGGGCCGTCAGGACG
>JAPPLB010000104.1 GCA_028819575.1 Bryobacterales bacterium
CACGCACTTCGCCTCGCCACGTGGTGAGAAATGCAGGCTAGTCGCTCCAGAAGAAATGTCTGACGGCCAGTGAACCGGAAAGTCCGTGTTTCTTGACCGAGGGATGAAGGAGGCGGTTTGGTAAGTACGCCTGCGCGCGCCTTTTTCCTCCGCCCGGCTCGCGCCTCGTCCTGACGACCCTCTCACCCACTTCGCCTCGCCACGTGGTGAGAAATGCAGGATAGAACTCATCCGACTCAGGCGATGATTTCGCTGATGGGGTTGCCGAAGTCGATTTCGAGCCGCTTGCGGCCGGGGACTTCGAGCCGGCGAGGATCGAGGCCCAGTTGCTGCAGGACCGTGGCGTGGATGTCGGTGACGTAGTGGCGGTTTTCGACGGCGTGAAAGCCCAGCTCGTCGGTAGCGCCGTGGGCGATGCCTCCCTTGATGCCTCCGCCGGACATCCAGACGGAAAAGCCAAACGGGTGATGGTCGCGGCCGGTGCCGCCCTGGGCGGCCGGCGTCCTGCCGAACTCGGTGACCCAAACGACCATGGTTTCATCCAGCATGCCGCGCTGCTTGAGATCCTTGAGCAAGGCCGCGATCGGCTGGTCCACCTTGGGGCACAGTTCGCCGTGATTCTTCTTGACGTCCTTGTGAGCGTCCCAGGCGTTACCGCCCTTCCCGCCGTGGTACACCTGTACGAACCGGACGCCTCGTTCGACGAGCCGGCGGGCAGCGAGGCATTTCTCGGCGAAAGGCCGCGTGACGTCGTTGTCAAAGCCATAGAGCTTTCGGGTCGACTCCTTCTCCTGCTTGAAGCGGAAGATGTCGGGTACGGCGGTTTGCATGCGGAAGGCGAGCTCGTAGGACTTGATCCGAGCGCGGGTGGCCGCGTCACTGGGGTATTCGACTTCGACAAGACCGTTCAGGTCCCGCAGCAGTTCAAACTCGCCCTGCTGCTCCTCGCGGTAGACCTGGGGTCCCGGGGAAGCGAAGGGCAAAGGATTCTTGGGATCGACCGCGAGCCGGACACCGGCGTGCTCGGGCCCGAGGTAGTCGGCGCCGTGCGCGGCTTCCACGTTGTTTCCCAGGGTGTTGCCGAAGACGACGAACTGAGGAAGGTTTTCGTTGAGCGCGCCTAGGCCGTAGTGAACCCAGGAGCCGATCGAAGGGAAGTCGCCTTCGAGCATGTGGCGGCCGGTCTGGAACTGGATCTGGGCTCCGTGATTGTTGTCGGTGGTCCACATCGAGCGAACGACGGCCAGATCGTCGGCCATCCCGCCGACATGCGGCCACCAGTCGCTGATGTCGATACCGCTCTGGCCGCGTTTGCGGTGGCCGATCTGCATCGGCAATAGAGTGCTGTGGACCTTGTGCAGGCCGGCAATCACTTCGCGGAGGTTCTCTTTGAGTAATGGGGATTCGAGCGAATCCTTGTAGGGCGTCTCGATGATCTTCCTGCCGCCGTATTTATTGACAGCCGGTTTGGGATCGAAGGATTCCAGATGGCTGACGCCTCCAAGCATGAACAGCCAGATGACGTTCTTGGCTTTCGGCGTGAAGTGAGGCTTGCCGTCGGGCGGCTTCCAGACACCGGCCGAACCGGCGGCGGCCAAGGCGTCCCGCTGGAGCATGGCTCCGAGAACGAGACCGGTGAACCCCATGCCACAGTCTGCGAGGAAAGTACGGCGGCGGATGTTGCCACAGCCGCAATCGTCAATTTCCGTCCTGGTGTTCATGGCGGTTCTCCTTACCGAATCGTGACGAACTCGTTGTGATTGAACAGCACGTGGATCAGGTTCTCCCGCGCCCGAAGCCAGGGCTCGTCGGACGGCGGCACCTCGCTGGTCTCCCCGCCCTCGAACGGCGTCAGTCTTTCCGTGTCTTGGAGACTGTCCGATTGCGATTGCAGGAAACTCCTGGACCGCGCTTGTTCCTTCCTGGTGGCGGGCCGGCCGAGGACTCGCTCGAACGCGGCTTTGACGAAAGCCCCAGGACGCTCCCGGCTCCCAAGCTGCCCGGTAAGATCTCGCGCCAGCAAGCGCGCCTGCGTGAGGCTGAGCTTGCTGTTCGCCAAAGCCAGCGCCTGTTGGGGGACCACCGTTTCGAGCCGCTCGTAGCATTCCAGGGGACTGGCCAGGTCGAAGGTTTTGAGGAACTGCATCTGCAGATCGGGTGTGTGCTGAAAGTAGACGCTGCGCCGGGGAACCACCGCGCCTTCGGTGTGGTCGATCTCCTCTCCCCCCTTCGTCAGCTCGATGCGTCCGCTGACATGGAGCACGCTGTCGCGGACAGCTTCCGCCTCCATGCGCCGGGGATTCATTCGCCAGAGGTAGATATTGTCGGGGTCCTTGGAGCGGTTGGAGCCGGCGACGTTCTGTTCGGATGACTGCATGCGGTAGGCATTGCTGGTGACCATGAGGCGGTGCATCCGCTTCATGCTCCAGTTGCGGTCCATGAACTCGACGGCCAGCCAGTCGAGCAACTCGGGGTGAGACGGCGGCTGGCCGGACGAGCCGAAGTTGGCCATCGTGGGGACCAGGGCGCTTCCGAAATGGCGGCGCCAGATGTGGTTGACAGCGACGCGGGCGGTCAAGGGGTTGCTCTTGTCGGCGATCCACTTTGCGAGCGCCAGGCGGCGTCCGGTGCTGACCTCCGGGTAGATCTCACCGACCGGAGTGTATTCCGGATGAGACTCGAGCGCCTCCTGGGCGGCCTTGAGTTGTTCGCGGGCCTTGGCGAGCTTCTTTTCGATGCTTTGGTCGAGCGGATCCTCCGTGCGTTCTGTTTCATTCAGGAGTTGTTGGACCCGCAGCACGCTCTGGTCAGCCAGACGCAGGTTGGCAAGGCGTTCCGCCTTCTTCGCCTCCAGCGCCAGAGCTTCCCGATCAGGCTGCGGCGGATCGGCGTACCTGGCTTTGTCGGCCGCAATGCGGGCTTCCAGCGCCGGCAGCTTCGATCGGACCGTCGCGAGGGCTTTGGCTGCCATGGCGTGAGCGGCTTCGGCATTCCGGAGTCCTGTTTCCGGGTCAACTTCCTCTTCCTCGCCTTCCTCTTTATCGGGGCCGGCCGACTTGGAAGCGGAGACCGAAGGCTGCGATAGCTCCTGTGTGTTTCCATCCGAAAGCCGTCGTTTCGCTTTCACAAGCTCTTCGTCCGCCTGGGCCAGATCTTTTTCGGCTTTCCCGATCTCCCGCCTGGCTTGAGCGATGAGGTCTTCATGGACGAAGGGACGGAAATCGGGGTAGCGGGCTTCGAGGTTCAGAGAGAGGGGCTGAATCTTCAATTCGGAGCCGCCGATAGCATGAGGCACACCGGGGGACAGAGGCTTGTCTTCGAGGGGCTTGGCTTCGTCACCGCCGAGAAAGAGAAAAGTCTCCGCGCTCGGAGTGGAGTCATAGACGCGAGGGATTCCCGCTTTGGAGAGGTCCGGTTCACCGGGCACCCTGTCGGTGCGTACGTCGTGTGGCTCGAAGAACGCACGGAAGCGGTAGTACTCGTTCTGTTGAATGGGATCGTACTTGTGATCGTGGCAGCGGGCACATTTCATCGTGATGCCGAGGAAGCCCGCGGCGGTATGCTCGACGGTGTCCTGGAGCCAGACGTTGCGATTGAACTTGTACCAGTTGCGGGCCAGGTAGCCGGTGGCGCGCAACACCTCGGGGTCGTTCGGAGCGATCTCGTCGCCGGCAAGCATTTCGACGATCATTCGGTCGTAGCCTTTGTCTTTGTTGACGGAATCGATGATCCAGTCGCGCCAGTGCCAGATGTGGTGCTGCGCGTTGCGCAACTCGTCGATTTGGCGGAATCCGTACCAGTCGCTGTAGCGCCAAATGTCCATCCAGTGCCGGCCCCAGCGCTCGCCATAACGGGGGCTGTCAAGCAGTTCATTCACAACGGTGTCGTAGGCGTCATGCGAAGTGTCCGCGAGGAAGTCTTCGATTTGCCGAGGCGTCGGCGGCAGACCGATCAGATCCAGATAGACTCGCCGAAGCAGAACACGCCTCTTGGCCGGAGGGGCCGGCGTCAAGCCCCGCTTCTCGTGTTCGGCGGCGATAAAGGCGTCGATGGGATTGCGAACCCAGCGGGCTTTCCCGGCCTCGGGAACGTCAGGGCGCGCCGGGGGCTGAAAGGCCCAGTGAGCGGTCGAGCGCGCCTCGTCCTCTTCGCTGGCCGCGGCGATCACCGCTTTGTCATAGGGAGCCCCCGCGTTGACCCATTCCACGAGGCGCGCCAGCACGTCGTCAGAAAGCTTCGCGGACATGAAAGGCATGCCGGGTTTCCGGTTGTGCCGCACGAGTTGCACCAGCAGGCTCCGTTCCGCGTCACCGGCAACGATCGCAGGTCCGCGGCTGCCGCCGCGCAGCAAACCCTCTCGAGTCGACAGGTCGAGGCCGGACTGCTTCAACTCGCTGTCGTGACACGACAGGCAGCGTGTTTCCAGCAGCGGTCGGACGTGTTCGTCGAACAGGGAAGACGCCGGGTCTGCGGGTTGTCGGGAACCTGCCTTCGCGCCGTCATCCTGGCCGGACTCTTGCGCGGATGCCGAGCCGAGAGCAAGAGTGACGGTCAATGACAGTACGAGCAGACGGCCGAGGAACCCTACCCTTGACCGATCACTCGCCAAGGACCCTGACATGGTTGCCCATATCCTACCGCACACACCCATTCCCGTCAGCAGACTCTGCTTTGGTTTCGACGCAATATAGAAAGCGCCGCTGTGTGCGCCATGTAGAACGTTCTCCTTTTTCAGCATGGGTTCACTTGGCGTCGGCGGCAGTGGGGGCTGGCCGGCGAGCGACCCAGAAAGGCTGACGGGGCAAGGACGCTGGCGCGGGGGCAATATGCCGCCCATGCCGCTCCACGGCCGCCCATGCCGCGCCATCGCCATAGCCGCCCCACACGCGCCACAGCCGCTCCATAGCCACGCCATAGCGGCGCAACAGTTGCGCCACAACGCGCAGGAAAACAGCGACCGGGCGGCGATAAAGGCTGTGACTCGTGTTTCGTGAAAAGCATAAAGGCCATGTTTCGTGACTTGTGTTTCGTGTCTCGTAAAAACCCGAAAGGCCCTGTTGCTGGTGCGGACGGTGCGCGGACAGCGGCTCGGGGCGCCCCATGCCGCGCCATAGCCGCCCCATGCCGCGCCACAACGCGCAGGAAAGCAGCGACCGGGCGGCTCTTTTGTCTCCACCCGGCACGTCCCCGACGGGCGCGGATGAGGTTCTTGTTCCCTGCAACGGCGTCATCACTCTCAACCTACACCGTCCCCCGACCGAAAAAAAGACTGAAGGGCTTCAGTACCCCAAAGGCCGTGATTCGTGTTTCGTGTCTCGTGTTTCGTGAAAACCTCGGAATTCGCGCTGGCTTGCGCGGCGCGCCAGGCAATGGCCTTGTCTCGTGTCTCGTGAAAACCATGGCGGCCGCGGCCCGGGCGGCTCTTTCGTCTCCAGCCGGCGTGGCCCCGACGGGCGTGGATGAGGTTTTCGTTCCCAGCAACGGCGTCATCACTCTCAATCTAAACCGGCTTCCGGCCAAAAAAAAGACTGAAGGGCTTCAGTACCAACAGGTACCAAGCGAGCCACGGAAAGGCCGTGTTTCGGGTCTGAAAAAAGCCGTGTTTCGTGTTTCGTGTCTCGTGTTTCGTGAAAACCTCGGAATTCGCGCCGGCTTGCGCATCGCGCCAGGCAAACCCGCGTCTCGGGTTTCGTGTTTCGTTAAAACCCTTGAAATCAGTGGCTTGTGGCAAGTGAACGCCTTGGAAGACCTGATCCGTGACCCGCACGGACTGTGCCTCGCCGCCATCATGCTTAGCAGACCGGGGCGGAAAAAAAAAGACTGAAGGGCTTCAGTACCAATGGGTACCAAACGAGCCACGGAAAGACCGCGTTTCGGGTCTGAAAAAAGCCGTGTTTCGTGTCTCGTGTCTCGTGTTTCGTGAAAAACCTTAAAAGCAGTGACTAGTGACTAGCCTGCATTTCTCACCACCCGGCGGTCGAAGCACGCGATAAAAAGGCCGTGATTCGTGTCTCGTGATTCGTGAAAACCATGGGCGGGGTCCTAGTTCGCTCCAGAAGAAATGTCTGATGGCCGGTGAACCGGAGAGACCGTGTTTCGTGACCCGAGTGGTGAAGGAGGCGATTTGGCAAGTACGCCTGCGCGCGCCAAGCGGCTCGCGCCTCGTCCTGGCGCCCCTCTCACGCACTTCGCCTCGCCACGTGGTGAGAAATGCAGGTCAGCAGCCCGTGGTAAAAGTCACGCGGGCGGCGTTACGCGCCGGGGGCCTATGAAGTAACGCCTGGTCGTTCGAGGAACACGGCCCTGCACCCTCTGTGCCGTTGGCCGGAAGCGGCGCGTAACCCTTTGGGCGACGGACATTTGCGGCCGTCGGCTTTGTCGTTCGTCGGAGGAGATCACCCGGATCGCCATCCTCCTCACTCCGCGCCGAGCGACCACAGGAGCCCGCCGCGCCTTCCACGGGACTTTTACCACGGACTGCTAGCGTGCGTCGCTGTAGTTGTTGGTTTCGTACTTGCTTAGGGATGATCGGGCTTGTTCGTTGATCTGGAGTCGTTGTGCTCCGACAAGCATGGCAGGTACAATCGCGCTGACAGGGCTACGCATGAAAGTCGTTCTGGCATTCGACATGGGCGAGGACTTCGTCCGGGACTTGCGCGCAAGCTTCCCCCAGATCACGTTTGCGCCGGCCTACACGGTTGAAGAACAGTTGCGCGAAATTCCCGATGCGGAGGTCCAGTTCGGACAGCTCAGCGGGGAGGCGTTTCAGAAGGCCGGGAAGCTCCGCTGGTTTCAATTCATCGGAGCCGGCTTTGACTACATCCTGAGGGAGAGTCCCGAGTTGGTCGAAAGCGATGTCGTGATGACCAATGCGCCAGGGACACACGCGATCGCGATGGCCGACCATGCGTTCGCCATGGTGCTGGCATTCGCCCACCGCGTCCCGGAACTGATTGACGATCAGCGGGCCCACCGCTGGGACATACAGAAGTACCGCGGGCGCATGATCGAGCTGCCCGGAACGACCATGGGCATCGTGGCGATGGGCGAGATCGGCAAAGCCATCGCGCAGCGGGCACCCGGGTTCGGGATGGATGTCTATGCCGTCGACGTGCGCCAGATGGACCCTCCCTTCGGCGTCCGGGAAGTATGGGAGGTTGCGCGTCTGGACGACCTGCTCGCGGTCTCCGACTGGTTCGTGGTGACGGCCCCGCGGACCGAGGCGACCCGCGGCATGATCGGCCGACGGGAAATCGAGCGGCTGAAACCGGGCGCCCACGTGATCGCGTTGTCCCGAGGCGGAATCATCGATGAGGAAGCTCTCGTGGACGGTCTGCGGTCCGGGCAGGTTGCCGGGGCCGCACTGGACGTCGCGTCCAAAGAGCCGCTGCCCTCCGACAGCCCGCTGTGGGACATGCCCAACGTGCTGATCTCACCCCACGTGTCCGCGGATTCATCGCAGATATGGGAGCGCCGCCAGCAAATCTTCAAGGAGAACCTGCGCCGCTATGTCGCGGGGCAACCTCTCCTCAATGTGTGTGACAAGAGGGCCGGCTTCTGACCTGCATTTCTCAACGCCTGACGACTCTGCCAGGGATCTTCGTGCCGCTCGCGTTGAGCGTAGTGCTGATGGCATGCGGCGCGTCCCCGGACCAGGCGCCCGTGAACGAGCCGTCCGATTCCGCGATCCAGTTGGAAGAGGAAAGAAGACTCGTCCAGGAGGCCATGCGCGCCTACATGAAACGAACCGGAGTGACGGAGATTCCCCCCCGGACCAAACCCAGACAGATCGGCCCGGTGGACGTCAATGTCCCTTTCAAGGGGGAACTTCAAATGACGCTGCCGACGATGTTCAAATATGCCTGGGATGAAGGCGGAAATGTCACCGAAGCCAGCCGGGAGTAGGAGAGTGATGGCCCAGCAGCCTGAAGTGGAAGTCACGTGGAAGGCGCGTTGTCCTGGGCCGTTGTCCTGTTAGCAGCCACGAAAGGCCGTGATGCCGCAACAAGCGATCCGAGCGATTGGCGGGATTTGCCTCGGAGCACTGTTGATGCTGGCCTCTTGCGGGAAGGGCAGCGACCCGGGTGCGGGATCCCGGGAGGCCGGCGGACGGAAAAACTCTGTTACGATGGCCGCTTCGGGCGGGGCCAGCTACGTCCTGTACATGGACCCGACCTTGCAGGGGCTGCGCTTCAGTCCTCACACGCATGTCTACGACCCGATCGTCCGCTACAACCCGGGAACACAGCAATGGGAGCCGATGCTGGCCCTGTCGTGGGAACGGATCGATAGAAACAGGATGCGCTTTTATCTCCGCCGGGAGGTCGAGTTCCACAACGGCTCCCCGCTGACCGCGCACGACGTGGCGTTCACCCTGGGCCGCATCAAAGACCCCGAACTGGCAAGCCCCGTCAACGGCTTCTATCATGCCGTGAGCCGCGCGGAAGTCATTGACGACCATACGTTTGACGTGATCGGGAAAGCCTACGGCATACTGCCGGCCATGAACGTCTTCATGCCCGTGGACCAGGAAACCTTCGAGGCGGTCGGCGCCGAGGCCTATAACCTGAACCCGATCGGCACCGGCCCCTACCACTTCGTCGAGTGGGAATTGGACAATTTCATCACTCTCCGGGTCAATACCGATTACTGGGGAGAGACGCCCAAGATCGAGCATGTGACCTTCCGGTTCGTTTCGGACCGGGCGACCAAGATGCTGATGCTGCAATCGGGCGAGGCCGACATCATCGATGAAGTGTCGCCGGACATGATTGACGACCTCGAGAAACATCCGCAGATCGACGTGCGCAGCGTGCCCTCGCACCGAACGAACTTCATCACCATCAATACATTTCGTGAACCCTTCGACGACGTTCGCGTCCGCCAGGCCATGGCGCATGCCATCCATTGGCAAGAGATCATCGACAAGCTGTACGGGGGGCTGGGATACCGGCAGGCGGCACTCAGTCCCAAGATCATCGAGCATTACGATCCGGACCTCGAACCCTACGACTACGACCCTGAAAAAGCGCGGCAGTTACTGGCCGAAGCCGGTTTCCCGAACGGCTTCACGGTGGATGATCCCTTCAAGACGCCCGTCGGTTGGATGCCGATCGACAACATCGCTTCGGAAGTGATCGTCGCCAACCTGGAGGCGGTCGGAATCAGGATGGGATTGTGGATGGCGGAGGAGGCCAGCTACAACGACAAGTGGTTGAACAAGGACGTGACGCTCGGATTCTTTTCCTGCGGCAACCAGATGTTCGCCGCCGACTTCTGCTACAACGCGCATTTCCATCCCAACTTTCGAGGTTTCTACTTCAACCACCCGCAACTGACCAATATGCTGGACGACTTCTCCGACACGGTCGATCCCGACCAGCAGAGAGCCGCCATGAAAGAAATCCAGAGGTTCGTTCACGAGAACGTCGGATACATTCCCGGCTTCGTCGGGGATTTCATCTATGGCGTCAACGCGAAACTGGAGTGGGAACCTTCCAGCGACGAGCGCGTGTATTTGCATAATGCCGAGTGGAGGTCACGGTAGACTGTTTTTTTCACCACCCGATAGACGAAGAACGTAAAAAGTGGTTAGTTATTAGTTGATAGTTTTTAGTGAAAAGCAGAAAGGCCGTGATTCGTGTTTCGTGTCTCGTGTTTCGTGACCCAAAAACCCAAGCGAGTGGTACGGCCGTTGCTCCAAGGCAGCTTGCGTTATGGTTATGTTTCGGGGAAGCCTTATTTCTTGTTTGGTGTTTCTTGACCCGAGGGGTAAAGGAAGCGAGAAAGGCAGTGGATAGTGGATCGTGGTTAGTGAAAAACAGAAAGGCCGTGATTCGTGTTTCGTGACTCGTGTTTCGTGACCCCAAAACCCAAGCAAGTGGTACGACCATTGCTCCAAGGCAGCTTGTGTTAAGGCCATGTTGCGCGCGCCTTTTTCCTCCTCCCGGCTCACGGCTCGTCCTGACGGTTTTTTCACGCACTTCACCTCGCCTCGTGGTGAGGTAGACAGGGCTCGTTGACAAGCATGGAGGGAGTTTCATGAAGCGGCCGGAAAGACAGTCGCGGCGAGGGTTGATGGGCGCCGGCGCGTGGTTGCTGCTGGGCTCGGCTTGCAGGGATGCCGGGAGAGTCGCGAGTTCGCCGCAGGACAACGAGACGGGGGAGCCGACCTTGCGTTTGGAACCGAAGCAGAACGACCAGCGGATCGTCATGCTGCACTCCCTCTTGTTCGAGTGTTCGTGGACTTTTCGCGTGCCGGAGGCGACGCAGTCACGGGAAGGCATGTTGGCCGTCAGCTTCTGGCCGGCAGTGCGATGGACGGTCGAGGCGGACGGGAGCATCCGGTGCGAGTGGGAGAGCACCGAGGAGGGTGCGGCCGAGGCCACCGCAAAAGACCGCTTCGGGTTCACGTACCTTGCCGGTGTCCGTCAGAAAGTCGCGATCACCCCCACCGACTACGGAGCTTTGCTGGAATTGACCGTAAGCAACGGCCGGACGAGCAGCCTCCATGGCGTCTCGGTCAACCCGTGCCTGGGTTATCCCACCTGTCGCAGCTTCCAAACCGACGACAGGAGCACGACGTTCGTGTTGGTTGACGGCAAGATGACCCCGACGGCCGGGACCGACCGGGGCGACGGCGACCCGATCCGGACGTATTACCGCGTCCTCGATCGGAATGTGCTGTGGAATATACCGACCAGCTACTGGGGGAACGGCAGCCGGACCGTATTGAGCAGCGGCGCGGTCTGCCGGGTCTCAAGAGATCGCAAAGCGGTCATCGGCGCCGCCTGGAAGCAGGCGGATAACGTCATGGAAAACTGCGACCAACACCAGTGCATTCATTCCGTCGGAACGATCGGGGACGTAAGCCCCGGTCAAGCCCGAACGGTCACGGGAGCGGTGATCCACGTTCGCGGGGACGAACAGACGTTCTTCGAGCGGGTTCGACAGCTTGGCCTGAGCTGAACGTTGTTTCTGACCACTTGACGGCCGAAGAATGCGAAAAGTGGTTAGTTATTAGTTGCTAGTTTTTAGTGAAAAGCAGAAAAGCCGTGATTCGTGTTTCGTGTCTCGTGTTTCGTGACCCAAAAACCCAAGCAAGCGGTACGGACATTACTCTAAGGCAGCTTGCGTTAAGGTTATGTTTCGGGAAAGCTTTATTTCATGTTTCTTGACCCGAGGGGTAAAGGAGGCAAGAAAGGTAGTGGATAGTGGATAGTTTTTAGTAAAAAACAGAAAGGCCGTGTTTCGTGTCTCGTGATTCGTGAAAACCATGGGCGGGGGCCAAGCCTGCATGTCTCACCACCCGACGGTCGAAGCACGCGGTATGACCGCCATGACTTCGTTGCGCT
>JAPPLB010000179.1 GCA_028819575.1 Bryobacterales bacterium
CTGACGGCCCTCTCACCCACTTCGCCTCGCCGCGTGGTGAGACATGCAGGCTAGCACAACGGCTGATCTTTTTATAGGCACGCCGAGTCCCGCCAGTTGTTGGGCGCGGCCCGCCTCTCGTTCCCTCCATTGCGGCCGACTCGGAAGCAGCCCGGAGGGCGACGGGAACCGCAGCGAGCGCTGCGCTTGACGCATTTTCCTGGGGGAAGCGGGATTTTGTACACTTTGCCGGGATTCCCAGCAAACGGCGCGCATCGTGAGGCTGAGCGAGAACGGCGGACGGGGCAAGGACGCCGGCGCGGGGGGCAATATGCCGCCCCTGCCGCGCGATAGCCGCGCCATGCCGCCCATGCCGCGCCATAGCCGCACCATGCCGCGCGAAAACGCCCAGCGAAGCAGCGACCGGGCGGCGCGGGGACACTGGCCTGCATGTCTCACCACCCGACGGTCGAAGCACGCGAATACGAGCACCAGGACTTCGTTGCGCTTGCTTGCCGTGCTCAACGTACGGTTCAAGTACGCCTGCGCGCGCCAAGCGGCTCGCGCCTTTTTCCTCCGCCCGGCTCGCGCCTAGTCCTGACGGCCCTCTCATCCACTTCGCCTCGCCACGTGGTGAGACATGCAGGTTAAGCCGAGGCCCCGGTTGCCGCAGTGCTCGGGGACGCTTGATGGGCGGCAGGGGCTTATCCGAATCTTTCCGACGAATTGTGACGAATTGTGGGGAATTCCGAATCTTGAACCGAATCGGGATTCGGAAAAAGTCGTTATTTTTCTCTCGGGATTCAGATAAACTCCTTTGCACTCGTTTACGCACCGCTTCGTACATCCCCCCTTGAAGCCTGCGGGCCTGCCGACTGACGCGCTTAGCCTGCATGTCTCACCACCCCACGGCCGAAGCACACGATAAAAGGCCGTGATTCGTGTCTCGTGTCTCGTGATTCGTGAAAACCTCAAAACCTGTTTTTAGTTTTTTGTTTTTAGTTTTTCGTGAAAACCTTGGATTTCGCGCTGGCTCGCGCGGCGCGCGAGGAAAGGCCGTGTTTCGTGTTTCGTGAAAACCTCGGAATTCGCGCTGGCTTGCGCCGCGCGGCAGGAAAGACCTTGGTTCATGATTCGTTGGCTCAACCGTACAGCCGGGCTGTCGCGGAGCGGCGCGCGGGACACATCCAGGGCCGCGAGATCCACGGCCGGATTGCGAGGCCACCACGGCTTGCAACATTTTTTTAGTGGGCAATGCCGGGCAATGGTGGGCAATGCCGGGCAATCGTGGGAAGAAAAGCATAAAAGCCGTGATTCGTGTCTCGTGTCTCGTGATTCGTGAAAAGCATAAACCCGTGTTGCCGGTGCAGGGGACAGTCGCCGCCCATGCCGCGCCACAACAAAGGCCGTGTCTCGTGTTTCGTGATTCGTGAAAACCTGTTGGCCGCGGCTTGGCGTGGCTCTACCAGGAAACGCCGGCGGGCCGGTGAACATTTCTTTCGGTTGCGCCACGGATCAGCCATCACGAGACATGAGAAACAGCTCTGCTCTCCTCATGCTATGCAGACCTATCTGGAAAAAAAAGACTGAAGGGCTTCAGTACCAACAGGTACCAAAGAGACCATGTTTCGTGTCCCGTGTTTCGTGAAAAACACAAAGCCGTGAGTCGTGTTTCGTGCCTCGTGATTCGCGAAGAACATAAAGGCCGTGACTCGTGTCTCGTGATTCGTTTTTCGTAAAGACCTTAGAATCAGTGGGTTGCGGTCAGTGAGCGCCTGGGGAGCCCCGATTCGCGACCCGCACGGACTGCGCCTCCCTGTGCTGTTGCCTAGCAGACCGGGGCAGAAAAAACAAGACTGAAGGGCTTCAGTACTCCATGCACCAAAAAAGCCGTGTTTCGTGTCGAAAAAGCCGTGATTCGTGATTCGTGTCTCGTGTTTCGTGACCCAAAACCCCGGGGGTCGGGGCGGCCGTGGCTCTCAGCCAGCTTGTTGACAGGCCGATAAAGGCCGTGTTTCGTGAAAAACCTTAAAGGCCGTGTTGCGCGCGTCAAGCGGCTCGCGCCTCGTCCTGACGGCCCTCTCACGCACTTCGCCTCGCCGCGTGGTGAGAAATGCAGGTTAACGGTTCCTGCCCGGCTTGGTCTCGCGCAGGCCCTTCCAGATGCTGCAGCACAAAGCGAGCAACACCAACACGAAGGGGAGTCCGGCGGCTAGGGTTGCCGCCTGAGCCGCCACGAGGCCGCCGCCGAGCAGCAGCGCAATGGCGACCAGCCCCTCCAAGACGCACCAGAACACGCGTTGGACCACCGGCGCATCCAGCTTGCCGCCGGCGGTGATCGTGTCGATGACCAGCGATCCGGAGTCGGAGGAGGTAACGAAGAACACCACCACCAGCACGAGGCCGATGAAGGACGTGACGTTAGCCAGCGGCAGCGACTCCAGCAGCATGAAGAGGGCAATCTCCGGCTGCTGCGCCTGCACCGCCGCGATCACGTCGCGATGGCCGCTGTCGAGGTACTGCGACAACGCGGTTCCGCCAAAGGCGTTCATCCAGACCGCAATCATCGTCGCCGGGACGAGCAGCATGCAGGCGACCAACTCGCGCACCGTCCGGCCGCGCGAGACCCGGGCGACGAACAGGCCGACGAAGGGGGACCACGCAATCCACCAGGCCCAGAAGAACGTGGTCCAGCCGTGCATGAAGTGGAGGTCCTCCCGGCCCACCCAGTTGCTGAGCGGACCGATCGCCGCGACATACCGGCCGAGGCTGGCCGCAAAGCCGGCGGCGATATCGAGCGTCGGCCCGACCGTCAGCACGAACACCAGCAGCAGCAGGGCGATCAGCAGGTTGGCCTGGCTCAGCCGCTTGATGCCTTTCTCCATACCGCTGACAACCGAGGCCAGCGCTATTCCGGTGATGCCGACAATCAGCAGCACCTGAATGGCGTCGGTCGCCGGCGTGCCCCACAGGTAGGCCAGCCCCGCGGTCACTTGTTGGGCGCCCAGCCCAAGCGACACGGCCAGCCCAAAGACCGTTGCAAAGACGGAGAGGATGTCAATGACATGGCCGAACTGGCCCCACACCGCATCTCCCAAGAGCGGATAGAACGCCGACCGCAGCGTCATCGGGAGGCCGAGGTTGTACGACGCGAAAGCGACCGACAACGCCACGACGGCGTACATGGCCCACCCATGGATTCCCCAGTTGTAGATGGCGCCGGCCATGCCGAGGCTCACCATCGCCGCCGTGTCGGCCGCCTCGAGACCGAGCGGCGGTTGCAGAAAATGCTCCACCGGCTCCGACACTCCGAAGAACATCAGGCCGATGCCCATCCCGGCTGCGAACAGCATGGCGAACCAGGTCGATCGGGAGTAGTCCGGCCGGGCATCGGCGCCGCCCAGGCGCACGCGGCCCAGCGGCGTCATGATCAGAAACAGGCAGAAGAGCACGAAAAGGTTGCCCGCGCCCATGAACAGCCAGTCGAAGGTTGACATGAGTCCCGCACGCAGTGTCACGAAGGCGGCCGTCGCCTCGGCCTGGAACGCCAGCACTCCGGCGACGAAAGCGATGATGGTGAGGCTGGAGACGAAGAAGACCGGTTTGTGGATGTCGAGACCGAGAAACCGGACGTTGTCCTGACCCGGCTTGTAGTCGATCTTCGAGATCCCGGTCATAAGGTCTCGTCAGCGGTATTGCAGCACAGCCCGTCCGCCGCCGCTACGGCGGTAAGCGCGGTGCTATGACGTGAGACATGCACGTCTGATGACGCTGCCGGGCGAAGGCCAGTCGTTATCCGTGATCCGTGAAGCTTGGGTAAAAGCTGGAGTGTCTCACAACGGATCGTTTCCGCGCAGTCAAGGAGCACCTGTGCTGATCAGACGCGGTCATTGTCGGTCAAACCGTGCTTCGTGGATACCCGTGGACCAGCCCCGGAGGAATCGAGTAGCCAAACACAACGGGTGGTCTTTATAAAGGCAGGCCGAGGCACAAGCCCCGCCTTTTCTTTGACCTGCCCTTCAGATGCAGCTTGGAGGGTGAATGACGACCCGTCGCCCAAAATGTGTGACGACGGGGCGGCAGTATGCCACCCGTGCAACGGCTGCAACGACTGGCATAAAGCAGCATAAACAGCCCCGATGGACGAGTAGTTGCGGAGGGTGTATGCGCAGATCGGTTACCGGCACAACGATGCACTGGAAGTTGACTCTTCGGGTGCGGTAGCTGCCAACCGAGAAACCACTGCTGCATGTCGGCAGCAAATGAAATGGTTCATCCGACCGCAGCGGGTGCAGTAGTTCATCATCGATCGCTCTGCGCTGGTGAACATACGCAAGAGTGACGCATATATGGGTGATCGACTTGTCAGCGTACAAGAATTCAGGACACCAGCTTGTTACAATGACGGCCGGGGAAGCACTCTCATGTCCTCTGCAGCCGCTACTGAGCGCAGTGCTCGCAAGACGCAGAGTTCTATCACTTTGACGGCTATTCCTGTGCCGTCAGCCAAGCCGACACTTTGCTGCACCGCGTCTTCGACGCTGTCTGTTGGAACAGTGTGATCGAGGAGACCGAGGACGTGTGCAAAGCTTAAATGCGATGCTGGACCTCGATTTGCTCCAGAGCCACTGAGCACATGCTGGTCATTGAGCACTATCACGAAACAGAAGAGAGTTTATTAAACCTCTGGATTCGTGAAATGAGGCATATCCGTCACCTGATGTCTGAAACCATCATCGAGAACTACGGTCTGTATGGACAGAATCAGACGACGTTCGCAAATGTCAGGCGGAGCGACAGAGAATCCGCCTGCCTGAGATTGGTTGAATACGACCAATCCAAGGCAGTAGTTGCTTCCCCAAAAACCCTGCTCCGAGAGCGCGATAGCTCCTTGCCGCAGCAATGCCTCTACCAGTTCGATGATTTGACCGGCTTCGAACAAAGGGGCGAACAAATGCCGCATTACGACGTGTGGACACCCAACGTCGCTCGCATCCTGAACAAGCGGCTCAGCAAGGACTACCCAGATCGCGGCGAAGAAACCATGGAACAGGAATTCGAATAAGATCCCTAACCACTACATCTTGAGTCAGTGGATTCACACATGCGTGAAATTGACGTCCGCAAAACACAATTCTCTGTAGCCGATTTTCTGTCCTGGCAAAAAGATGGAACGCTTAATCTAAAGCCAGTTTTCCAGCGCCGTTCAGTCTGGAAACCTGGGGCAAAGTCATACTTTATCGACACTGTCGTGCGAGGTCTGCCTGCCCCTATTATCTATCTTCGCCAACAAATAAATCTCAACTCACAAAAGACCACGCGTGAAGTCGTAGACGGACAGCAACGCCTAAGAACTATCTTGGCATACATCAGTCCTAGCTCTCTAAAGGACTATAACCCGTCTCAAGATGCATTTGAAATACGGGGATCACATAACGCGGATCTTGCGGGCCTTAAATTTGATAGCCTTCCAGAACACTACCGGGAACGAATCCTCGGCTATGAATTCAGCACTCACGTACTACCCACAAGTGTTGAAGACCGAGACGTGCTTGAGATGTTTGCCCGACTCAATGCAACTGGCGAGAAACTCAACCCTCAAGAACTCCGAAATGCAGAGTATTTCGGGGAACTCAAGACGCTGATGTACGAACTTGCATTAGAACAACTAGAACGCTGGACGGACTGGAAAATATTCACTGATGACCAAATAGCACGCATGAAGGAGGTAGAACTAACGAGCGATCTTGCGATCAACATGATAGAGGGTCTCACTGGGAAAACGCAAGCCAGAATAGGCAAGTTCTACAAAAACCACGACGGGTATTTCGCGTACAAAAATGAATTCTGTAAACGTTTTCGCAACACAATGGAACAGATTGAGAAGCTGCTTGGCAAGGAGATCACGGATACAGTGTTTAGCAGTGAAGTTTACTTCTTTACGTTGTTCGTTTTTCTTTATGACAGACTTTACGGTTTGGGATCTAAGCTGACATCCACTCAAGAGGCTCACCCGTTAAGTGCAGGTCTCAAGAAGTCTATTCTTGAGGTCGGCAAAGCATTCCGGGATGAAAAAGTGCCTAATGCTGTTCTCGATGCTGTTCGCCGGGCGTCGGCAGACCTTGGACGTAGGCGTACACGACTAGATTATTTGAAGCGCAATGCCTAGAGAGTCGTCAACCGTCACCACAAAAGTCGTCTCTCGGGCAAGAGGACTAGATCAGTATCTTAAGAGAATTGAGAATCTACGTACGCAAGAACTCTTGTCAGACAAGGACGCTGAGCGTGCGTATACAGGCGGATTTCTTGAGTTTCACGCTTTCCTAGAGCGTACTATCGAGACATTGTTCCTCGGACTCCTACAAGGTCGGCTGAAATCGTCAGATACAACAGTCAGGCCTCGAATCGCGGTGCTGTCGAGCACTGTTGCGGCAGATGTTGTTGCGGGCGAGCGCTCGTATGTCAATTGGCTTCCGTACGAACATCACACTCTGCAACGAGCGAAATCCTTCTTCAGGGGCGGTCGACCTTTCGATCGACTTGACAAGAGTGACCTTGGAGCACTGAGCGATAATTTGGTCATTCGGAACGCCCTTGCTCATCAGAGCTCGGCCGCGTTACGGAAATTCAGTAAGAGAATCGTCAGCAATAAGAACCTCCCGCCGAAACAGCAGCGGCCAGCAGGGTACCTTCGTGGTTCACATACAAAAGGTCAAACTCGCATGAGTTTCCATCTCGCACAGGCTGTTGCGATCATCAGAAAACTGGCTGACTAGATTGTGTGCAAGGAGCATGAACAAGAAGCCTGTCGAACCGGCAATCCCCCAAGCGAACCCGAGAACGCACCATACAGTGGTCCTGGATCCAGTCTTCTGCGCGAAACTCAGAGAAAACTTCGATTGAACGAGAGAGACTGCTGCCACTTCGTGGCATGGTCCACTACATTCCTGTAAACAGCAATTAGATCGGCGACATCGATCAGATTGTCGATATGTAGCTTTACCGTCCTCGACAACCTAGTTGATCGTCGGTTACGCTCGTGTCTCCATGCATGAGCAGGATCTTACTCTCGAACGTGACATACTCGTCGCAACCGGCTGCACCCACATCTACGCCGAGAAGGTCAGCACTTGAGGGTTCTCCTTATAGCCGGCAAATGGTCACTGACCATGTTCCCCGGCATCGCCGAGTTGGAGAGATCGGTTATTGTTGAACGAACGGAGCGAGGGCGCGGGGCGGCCCTGCGGCGGGGCGCGCCGTTCGGCTGCTAGCGGCGAATCACGCTGCAGTTGATCGATACCGCCCGCGGCCTCGGATAGAAGGAAAGCCTTGTCACTTTGCCGAAGTCTTGTTCTCCTGCTGCCGCTCTCAGCGGTTTCAGCGACGGCGTAGCACCCTCCGCCGGGCCATGTTGATCCCTGGCCGGTTCTCCGTGCGTCGGCCCGAGCGATGAGGGTCGACGAGTTGAAGTGCGTCACTTTTTCAGGCACGGGTTACGCCGGCAAGGTCGGACAGAACGTGACACAGGACACCGACTGGCCCGACGGTGAGCCGCTGGCGAACTACACCCGAACGATCAACTACGAGGCCCGCTCGTCCGTCAAGCCGTCTGCAGATGATGCCGACCTCTTCAGCGCAATCCAGACCGCAGACCCGATATTCGAAGGCCATGTTGCGCGCCCCTTTTTCCTCCGCCCGGCTCGGGCCTCGTCCTGACGACGCTCTCCCGCAATTCGCCTCGCCGAGGGGTGAAAAAAGCAGGCTAGCAGCGCAAGGCCCAGCCGAACCTAAGAAAAATCCCGCAGCGAACGCCGCACTCCGGTCTTCCTCGACGAAAGCGGCTTGTTTCGTTCCCCAGTCAGAAGAGGATCGGCGGCGTGGCGCGGATCAAACGTCTTCGGTGCCCTCCGGCGGGCAATCGGCGCAACTGCGGCAGAGCCGGATGTTGACGGCGTGGGCCATGGCGATCGCGATCGCTCCGGCGCCCACGGCCCACGGCTCCAGGCCTTCTCCGGCAGGTCCGAGCTTGGCGAACAGCAGCAGCGTCACGCCGGCGAAGAACCAGCCGAAGCAACGATTGCGCCGATGATGCAGCCAGTAGCCGAGGCACAAGCTCAGCAGGCCGATAGCGACAGCGCCACCGAGCAGCCACAACTCGGTCGTTTCGCCGAACACCCATCCGAGGCTCGACGTCGCGGCGAATCCAGCCAACAAGGGGGTCAAGGCGCAATGCAGGCCGCAACTGATCGAGACCACCATGCCCGCACGATCGAACCCCTCGGTTCGCCAGACGCTTTGGCCGGTTGTCGTCCGCACGTCTTCAGATACTATCACCAGCCTGCCTTTCTCACCACCCGACGGTCGAAGGACACGATAAAAGGCCGTGATTCGTGTCTCGTGTCTCGTGAAAAACATAAAAGCCGTGTTTCGTGTTTCGTGTCTCGTGATTCGTGAAAAACCTTAAAGGCCTTGTTGCGCGCGCCTTTTTCCTCCGCCCGGCTTGCGCCTAGCCTGCATTTCTCACCACCCGACGGTCGAAGCACGCGATAAAAAGGCCGTGATTCGTGTTTCGTGTCTCGTGTCTCGTGAAAAACCTCTTCAAGGCCGTGTTCCGTGTTGTGCACGCCAAGCGGCTCGCGCCTTTTTCCTCCGCCCGGCTTGCGCCTCGTCCTGACGGCCCTCTCACCCACTTCGCGTCGCCGCGTGGTGAGAAATGCGGGCTACTCGCTCCTCAACGTGCGCGCCGGATCGAGACGCGACGCCCGAATCGCGGGCCATACGGATGCCGCCAGACCCGCCGCGAGGAGAGCGCCCGTCACAGCCAAGTAAATGGACCCGTCGAAAACTTCGACATCGATCAACAGATGCGCGATCAGCCGCAGGGCGCCAACCGACAACAGCAGACCTAGTGCGAGGCCGAAGACAACGAGTGTCATGCCCTCTTTGAGCACCATCGCGCGCACCTTGCCGGGCGCCGCTCCCAGGGCCAGCCGGATGCCGATGTCGTGCGTCCGTTGGGAGACGCCGTAGCTCAGCAGCCCGTACAAACCCACCGCGGCCAGCGACAAAGCCAATGCGGCGAACACCGAGAAGAGCACACCCCAGAGCCGACGCTGCCAGAGCGCTTCGTCGATCCTCTCCCTCATGCTCTTGATCCAGACGACGGCGGCGTTCGGATCCGCCTTGCCAATCGCCGTGCGGATCGCTTCGGCCGCCGCCGATCGGTCGAGGCTGGTTCGCAAGACGTAGTAGCCTCCGCCAACCGGCCATTGCGTGAAGGGGTAGTACAGCTCGATCGCGCCGCGTTCGGAGCCGCTTTGCTTGACGTCGCCGACCACGCCCACCACGCGGCAGTAAGGGTTGGAGGGGCCAACCGTATCGCCCCACTGAACCATCCGGCCGATCGGGTCGCGGTCGCCGAACAGGGCTTTGGCTGCGACCTCGTTCAGGATCACCACGGGCGCGCCATCGCTGCGGTCCGCCGGTTCGAAGAAGCGGCCGGCGAGCAAGGGGATACCCATCGCCTGGAAGTAGTCCCACGAAACATCGGCCCCGGCCACCGGCAGAAGGAACTGCGTCTCCTCTTCCGCGCGTCCTTGCACGCGGAGCCGGCCGTTGCGCAGCTCGCGTCCGGCATAAGGAAGAGAATTGGTGACCGCGGCGCTCCGCATGCCGGGGATCGTCTCGAGGTTGGAGAGGACCCGTTCGTGGTAGGCCGCCAAGCGGGCGGCGCGCTCGGCGCGATCAGCTCTGGAGAACATGCTGTTGCGGACGTTGGCGACAATCAGATTTTCCGAATCGAATCCGTGATCGGCGCGTTGCATCTGAAGAAAGGTCTTCATGAGAAGACCCGCTCCCAGCAGCAGCAACAGCGATGCTGCGACCTCCGTGACAACCAGAAGGGAGCGGCCGTGCGATGCCCCGGAGCTGCCCCGTGCGCCGTCCTTGAGCGCATCACTCAAGTGCACCCGCGATCCGACGATCGCCGGCGCACAGCCAAGCGCCAGCCCGGTGAGCAAAGTAGCGGCAAAGCCGAACGCCAGAACGAACGGATCGACTTCGATCCGCATCCACATCGGCAAGGAATCCGGCAGCAGCGACTGGAGGACCTCCACCGCCGACCAAGCGATGCCTGCGCCCACAGCACCACCCACCAGAGAGAGCAGCAGGCTTTCGGCTACAAACCCCTTGGTCAGCTCAAACCGCCCAGCGCCCAATGCTGCCTGGATGACATACTGTTTGCGCTGGTTGATGATCCGTGCAAGCAACAAGTTCGTTACGTTGAACAGGCAGACCAAGAGCACCAGCGCGACGCCCCCGGCCAGCAACAACACATAAGGCCGTACCTGGCCTACCTCGGCGTCCCGTAACGGGACGAGGCGGACCCCGACTTCCTGATTGGTCGCGGGAAACTCCACGGCAAGCTGCCTCGCGATCGCCGCCATCTCGTCACGAGCTTGCTCAAGAGAGACCCCGGGCGCCAACCGCGCCACGGTGGCGTACCAGCGCTGGTCTCGTTGCTTGGTTCGATAGCTGTCGAGCCCGATGGCGTACCAGCTTTCCATCGTCAGCCAAACGGTGGCGCGATCCGGATAGCCGTACCCTCGCGGCATCACGCCGATCACTTCGTATTCGCCGTCAGGCAGGCGAATCAAGCGCCCCAGAATGTCCCGCCCGGCGCCGTACCGTGATTGCCAAAGGCCATAGCTCAGCAACGCCTTGTTGACAGGGCCGCCCTTGCGGTCCTCCTCCGGCTTGAACAGCCGCCCCAGGAACGGCTGCACGCCTACCGCACGAAGAGCTTCTTGATTGAGTCGTGCGAGCACGATCGGCTCGGCGCCCCCGTCCCCCTCAATCTGGGAATCGAAGACGGTATAGCCACCGACGTTTTCGAGCGTGCGGGAGCGGAGGTTGTACTCCTCGATGTCGAGCAACGAACAGTTGCGCTCGGCGCCTTGCTCCCTCACCGCGACCGTGAAGACCCGCACCAGCCGATCGGCGTCCGGATAGGGAAATGGGCGCAACAGGATCGCGTAGACGAGGCTGAAGATCGCTGTGACCGAGCCGATACCGAGCGCTATCGTGAGGGCAGCGGGTACGGAGAAGGCCGGGGCCCGCAGGAGCGATCGCCAAGCCAGGCCGAAGTGCCTCGTCCAACTTCGGGAAGAAGCCCTTTCGGATCGGCAGGCGAGTCGCCAAGCCATCAAGGTTTCTCCCCAGTAGCGCAGCTAGCCTGCATTTCTCACCACCCGACGGTCGAAGCACGCGATAAAAAGGCCGTGATTCGTGTTTCGTGTCTCGTG
>JAPPLB010000096.1 GCA_028819575.1 Bryobacterales bacterium
GCGCCAAGCGGCTCGCGCCTAGTCCTGACGGCCCTCTCACGCACTTCGCCTCGCCGCGTGGTGAGAAATGCAGGTTAATCGATCGCTGTCGCGTCACGCCGCGAAGCGGTTGCTTCGTATTGAGGAACAGGAGGTTACATGAATATTTACGACCGACGGAGCATGTTGTTCACTCTGGCGGCCGCGCCGCTTCTGCGGCGTCCACCCACTGCCAAGGCTGCCGACGTTTCCCTGTCCGGGATGAGAGTCGACTCGGTGCGGCGTGTTTTCCACAACGGTGAGCACAACGCCTTTACCGATCTGATTCTCTACAAGGGCGTCTACTACCTCACTTTTCGAAGTTGCCCTGACGGGCACATGGTGCATCCCACCTCGTCGATCCTGGTGCTCTCGAGCAGCGACGGCCGGGAGTGGCGTCAGGTATACCGCTTCCGTGTCGCCAAGAGGGACACGCGAGACCCCCACTTCATGATTTACAAGGACAAGCTCTTCGTCTACACCGGGACCTGGTACTGTGGCGATACTTCTCCCGAGCACTACGACATGAACCAGCACCTGGGCTACGGCGCCTGGACCGAGGACGGCAGCCGTTGGCACGGCCCCGAAATTCTCGAAGGCACCTACGGGCATTACATCTGGAGGGCAGCGGCGTTCGGTGGCATGGCATATCTGGGTGGACGCCGCAAGCGCGGATTTCCAGAGACCCGAACCCGTGAGGAGAGGGACCCTGTCACTGAATCGGCATTGCTCGAAAGCGACGACGGAATTCGTTGGCGCAAGGTCGGCCTGTTTCAGGAGACCTACGGGAATGAAACGGCATTCCTGTTCGAGCCCGACGGCGCGATTGTCGCCGTCGCCCGTACCGGTGCAGGCCGCAACGCCCAATTGCTGCGCTCGGCGCCCCCTTATCAAGAGTGGAAGCGGTCTGATCTGGGCCGCTACATCGGCGGACCCCTGGTGGCCAAGTGGGGCAATCAATACCTCGTTGGAGGCCGCAAGCATACCGAGGCGGGTCCGCGAACCGTCCTCTCACAGCTTGTCCATGACAGCCTTGAAGATCTGGTCGAATTGCCCAGCGACGGCGATAACTCCTATCCGGGGTTTGTGGCATTGAGTTCGACCCGCGGCTGGGTATCCTACTACTCGACTCACGAAAAAGAAGCCGGGAAACCGATCACGGCGATCTACCTGGCCGAGTTGGTGATCGAAACCCAGGGCTCATCGACTGAGAGGAATGATGAAGCGTAGACAGTTCATACGAGTGTGCGGGGCGGCCTGCATGGCCCCTCTGGCAGCGCCGAATCTCGCCGGCCAGCAAACAGCCGCTGACAAGTTCGATTTGATCGTGCGCGGCGGCCGGGTCATCGACCCCTCCCAGTCACTGGATCGCATCGCCGACGTGGCGGTCTCAGATGGCAAGATCGCGGCGATCACACCCGAGCTTGACCCCGGACGAGCGAGACGAGTCATCAACGTCCCCGGCAGCCTGGTCACTCCCGGCCTCATCGACCTCCACGTACACGGGTTCCAGGGCGTTTCACATTGGGGCGTAGACCTGGATCGATTCTGTTTGGGACGCGGTGTGACCACGGCCGTCGATGCCGGCACGTCCGGAGCCGATAGTTTCGAAGGGTTCCGCCGCTACATTGTCAATCCTGCAAAAACACGGGTTCTGGCCTTCCTGAACATCTCTCGGATCGGACTCATAGCGAGACCCGGCGAATTGACGGATATGCGCATGGTCGATGTGGCCGCTGCCGTGGAGGCTGCGATCAAACATGCCGATCTGATCGTCGGTATCAAAGTGCGATGCAGTGGGTCGCTGGCCGGTCCGAACGAACTCGAAGCCGTCCGCAGGACAAGGGCTGCGGCCGACAAGATCGGCAAGCCGATCATGATGCACGTCGGGCGTCACGAAACGCCCCTCGAATACCTGGTGGAAGAGTTGCGGCCCGGCGACATGATGACACACTCCTTCCGCACGGAGGGAGGCGTCATCGGCCCCGACGGCCGGGTGCCCGGCTACATCAAGCGCGCCGCGGAACGCGGCGTCCGATTCGATATTGGCCATGGAAACGGTGGGTTCTCTTTTGCCGCCATGGAGCAGGCTCTGAAGGAGGGCCTGCCTCCCTCCTCGATTAGCAGCGACATCCATTCCTACAGCACGATGGGGCCCGTGTTCGATCTTCCGACCACCATGTCGAAGATGCTGATGCTGGGGCTTCCCCTGCCAAAAGTGATCGAGCTGACAACCATCGAACCCGCCCGCGCGATTCATTGGGAACGTCTCTTGGGGTCGATCGCACCCGGCAGGATCGCCGATATCGCCGTGTTCGACCTTGTCAAGGGCAAGTTTCCTCTGATCGATTCCAGTAGAGAAGTTCGAGAAGCGTCGGAAAAACTCGTTCCCGTTCTCGCACTGCGTGACGGCAAGCTGACCCCTGGGGCTTGAAGACCGCGGTAGCGTTGGGTGACTCAGGCGCCCGCCTACCGTGGCTGCACCACAAGCCGGCTGACGACAGGCGTGCCCGAGGTCTTCGTGGCGCTCAAAGACAGACGGAACCGCCAGCGCCGCGCCGCCAGCATCGATGCGGCAAGATCGCTTCGCCCGTCATAGACCTCGAGCCGCCCGGAGTCTGCGTCCGCAGTACCATCGCCGTCGCGGTCGATCTCGACCAGCAGACCGACTCGGCTGCCGCCGAAGGTGTATTGCTCCACATCCGCGATCTTGGAATCCCTGGTCGCGTAGTAAGTGGCCGCGGCGAAGGTATGGTCGCTTCTACGCTTCAGGTCGCCGTAACCGGTGTCGGTTCCGGGGTACATCGTTCCGTGCAGCAGTTCCGGGCCGTTCCAGGACTGGGCGTTGTCGTCGGACCAATACACGACCGGCTTGCGCGTATAGCCTCCGCCGTTGCTGTGCAAGCCGACACCCCAGAGCCGTCCTTGTCCCTTGGCGTAGTCGAGACGATTGTTGAATTGGAAATAGGGGTTGCTTTCCTTGTACAGCCTCACGCGTTGCCAGAGGCCGTTGCTTACTCCGCCGTTGACCTGATCGGAGATTTCGACCGGCTGCGAGAAAGAGGCTCCCATGTCCGTGCTTACGGATTGCCAGGTATGGCGGTTGCCCGCGGCGTCGCGCATCACCGCCACGATCGTGCGGTTGCCTACGTATTCGATGGCTGGCTCGAACGTCGCACCCGAGTCCGGGTCTTCCTCACTTGCCAAAGGCCCGATCCAGCTCAGGAACCGATAACTCTTTCCGTTGTCCGTCGACCGCGCGAGCAAGGTGCCCGCAAACTTCCCCTCGTAGTGGAAGTACTGAAATGACATGTAGATATCGGTCGGGTTTTCCGGATCGACGAAGTAGTCTTCCGTGCCGATCGCGTAGGAGCCGTCGGCGCCGGTAACGCCCTTGACTTCGATGCGGTCCACATCGAGGGTCCACGTCTTTCCGTCATCCCGCGAACGGAGCTGTTTGGTGCCCGACCGATAGCTGGTGCGCCAAAACTGGAGGATCAAGTCCCCGTTCGGCATCTTGAACAGGCCCGGTTCGCTGTGCGTGTATCCGTCTTCGTACGGCAGCCCCTCGATCGCTGAGCCGTCGAACCAGCGGTCGAGCTTGCTCCAGGTCCTGCCTTCGTCGTTCGACGTGATGATGTGGATCGCGTCCCGATCACCCCAGCGAATATGGTTGACGCCTGACCGTAGCGCCATGATCCAGCGTTTCTCATCGACGATGGCGATCAGGCACCGGCCGTACCAATCGTGTGGGACATCATCTTCGTCGGTGAAAGGAGTCTCAGACCCATCGACGACGACTTCGATCGTCTTGTTGTCAAAAAGCTCGATGTCGGCTTCCACACTGATCTGCACTGCTCCGACCGCTTCCTGCCAGGATTGCCAATGGCTCGTCCAGTGGCCTTCGTTCTCGCTGTCGAGAACGAGCCGGCCATCGTCGATGCGTATTCCCGTTTGTGCCGCGGCGGCCTCCGCCCACTCGCGGGTGGTATCAACCGACCACGAAGGCTCTTGGGCCATGGCGTCCGTTGCCGGCAGCCCGGCCAGCACCCATGCGGCGAGCAGGATCGCTCGACTTACTCCGCAGTGACTGAGGGCAACCTGATTGGGGGTCGTGATGGTACGGCTACGTCGCTGCATTGGATGCTTGGTCATTCATCGCCCCCATCACGGAACCGGGTCGCGAACAGATCGGCAGCTACGAAAATAACCCCAGGCCGCGGTCTTTCTGCAATGGCTGACGGCTTGACGCGCCCTTGCCGGAGTTGGCTCGAGCTGTGGAGTATGAGCACTGGTTGTTCCGTTGTAAGCAGGATCCGCTATCCGCGGCGAGCCTCAAGGAGGATTTCCCGCAGGCGGCGGCCAACGATCATTTCTTCCCGCTTTTGCAAGCCGAGTGAGTAGACCGTCAACGACGAGCTCTTCGCTTTGCGATTACCAGGATCGGGCTTCGGCTTCGGGTGGCTGTCGCGAATGACATACGGGTTGTAGTTCGAGAGCACCTGTATCGGCGGATCACCCTCACGAAGCCGGCGGCCGCATTCATTGCTGCTGATGCCCATCTCACTATCGTCCCACTCGACCACCAACTGCCGGAAACGGTTGCTGCCACGACGGGTTTCGATCGTCGTACGAATGCCCGGAACGGTCGAGAGCATTGCCTCGATGCGCTCTAGCTTCTTGTCCTGATCTTGGTAGAGAGACTCGAGGTCAATGGTGAGCCATTTTTCAACAGCGGCCAGACACCCGATGATCTCCTCCTTGCCCACCTTCATCGGTCTGCAGACAGCCCCTTCGATCGGGCTCGAGTTCATGATCGCCGCCTCGATGAGGTGTTTGCGCCCCAACAGCAGGCCGGAACACTGAGGTCCTTTCAGCCCTTTCCCCCCGCTGAAAGCATATAGATCGACACCCATCTTCGCGTACCGCCGCAGGTTCTCCACCGGCGGGATACCGCCTGCGGCATCCACGAAAACGGGTACGCCCCGTTGCCGACAAGCAGAAACGATCCCCTCCAGCGGAGGCGCGTTGCGGGGAGCAGGGTCGGCGGGATATCCCATGTACAACATGGCCGAACGGTCTGTGATGGTATCTCGCAGGTTTTCGAGGTTCTTCACCACTTTCAACTTGCCTCCCGCCAGGCGAATGGCATTGTCGAAAACACTGCGGCCTCCCCACATCAATACTTCGTTGCGCATTCCCCCGGAATCGGGCAACGCTCGAATTTTGACCGGGTCGTCGCCGGCAATGCAGGCAGCCGTGGCGACGGCCATCGCTCCCGCCGCGCCGGAAGTCACCATGCCGGCCTCGGCGCCGGAGATCTCGGCCAGCCTTCTGCCGACGGCGCGCTGCAACTGCACGATGTCAACAAAGTACTGCGAGGCTTCGTCCATCGCCTCCCGCACTTCGGGCCACATCAGAGTGGCGCTGAGGAACGTGAAGGGGATGTTGGCCATGATGAACGGCTTGACCCCGAGTTTTGTGTAGACGTTGTCTCGAAAGGAGTGGCCTCCGCGTCGAGTTGCCGTCTTGGATCGCACGCCGGCCAGCGAGAGATACCCGAGAAGTGCGTATCCCCAGGCCCGTTTGAAGAATCGCCGGCGAGTGGATGGGTATGACATGTGCAAGCCCCCTGTCTCTACTTCGAATTCTTGTCACGTCGTCACGAACCGGCGAACGGCAGGCGCGGCCGGACTATGCATAGGGCCGGCGCCTGGCGGTCCAGCGGGCCGAGCCGTAGGCTCCGAGACCCACGTCGCCCTGCATCGTGTCGCCCGCAACCTCGCCTTCGAACTCGTAGCCGAAGGTCGCGGCCTCGTAGGTGTGAGTGTCTCTGAAATGGATGCGATTTCCGTCCACCCAGCCCGCCAAGTCCCCTGTCGTTATCTCACCCCGATGTTCGCCGGACAGATCACTGCCCTCCTGTGCGAACGTCAAAGTATGATCGGCGCTGCCGTAGACGAAATCGATCTTCAGCTCCCAACGGCCTGCGACGTTTGCCTGCGACCCGGTTGACTTCGACTGCTCGGGCCGCGGCGGGTTGGACAGCACCCGATACAGGCGTTCGGCCACGACGTTGGCATCTCCCCGCTGCATGAAAGAGGGAACGACGAGGAGATGACTTTCACCTCCTTGCCGGCGGGTCCCGGTTCCCGATCGGAGAATGATTCGGGGTTCGTCGTTGTACAGGTGCTTGAAGACTTCTTCGCCTCCGATGCCCAGTTGTTCGCTATCCCACATGATCTCGACCCGGGGCTTCCTCTCCCACTTCAGAGCGGTGAGGGGATCACTCTGCGGCAGGCCCGCGCTGCGCTGCACTTTCGTGCGCACACCGGGAACGCGGCGGACGCTTGCCGAAATTTCCTCGGCCCAGCCCTGCCACGTCCTCCACTCTGCGGCGTGATCTCGCTGGGGCCACATCTCTACGGCGGCCAGCAACCCCATGATGTCTTCCTTGGCAACCTTCATGGGACGCCCAAAGGAACCGTGCGGCGCACTGTTGAGCCGTGCGGCTTGAATGAGATCTTTGCGCCCGATGAGCAGCCCGGTGCTCTGGGGACCGTGAAGAGCCTTGCCGCCGCTGTAGGCGAGCAAATCCGCGCCTCTCTCCAGGTGGACGTTGGGAATGGCAAGATCCTCCGCGGCCGCATCGACCAGCACCGGTACTCCGTACTCGCGGGCGACTCGCGTGATCCGGCTCAGGCCGAAGGTCTCGCTTTGGTCGGCTGTCTTGGCCAACACCGACACCATGGCCGTTCGTGGACCAATAGCGTCACGCAGCTCCTTCTCGTTTGCGACCTCGATCATCTTGATGCCCAGCATGCGGATGGCGTGGTCGTAACCGTTGCGAGATGTAATCGGCGCTATGACCTCGTCCTTCAAGCCGGCCTGAGAGGGCAACCGCCGGATACGCTCCGGGTTGCCGCCTGCGATGCAGGCCGATGTAGCATGGGTCAGAGCCGCTGCACAGCCGGATGTGACCATCGCCGCCTCGGCGCCGGTGATTTCGGCAAGACGTTTCCCTACCGACTCCATGAGCTCGTCAATTTCCACGTAGCGCTTCGAAGCCTGCGCCATCGCTTCCCGCACCTCCGGCAGAATGATCGAACCCCCATATCTGGTGATCGGTCCGGTGGCGTTGATTACCGGCCGCACTCCGATCGACTCATAGAGATCCGACCCCAAGCTCAGCTTGCCGGCGGAGTTTGTCGCAGCCGTGCCGGCGGGCGTAAGTCCTGCCGCGGCCAGCAGGCCGCTATTGCGGAAAAGCGCGCGCCGCGTCAGCGGCCTTTGTCGGGCAGGTCTTGAAACTGTTGGTGTGGAAGCTGTTCCCATGATTACCTCGTGATCCATAGTCGCGCAGGAGTCGCTCCTACGGTTCAAACAGAAGAAGTGGATTGGAACCTTGCGTTGACTTCGTACCAGTCGATGTGATCGAGAAACTTCTCGACGTAGTCCGCTTTGCGGTTCTGGTAGTCGATATAGAAGGCGTGTTCGTACGTGTCGATCACGACAAGCGGCATCGCCATCCAAACAACCCCCATCGCGTGCTCATCGCTGACGACGTTGTACAACCTTTCGTTTACGGGATGCTTGACCAGCATGGCCCAACCCGC
Organism: Bryobacterales bacterium; assembly: GCA_028819575.1. GTDB lineage: Bacteria > Acidobacteriota > Terriglobia > Bryobacterales > UBA6623 > JAPPLB01. The sequence continues at coordinate 7,635 of JAPPLB010000096.1, forward strand.
TGCGCCTTTCGCCGAGGCGGTAAAGTCGGACGCCCATTTATCGAGAGAGCCGAAGCGCTGCCGGATCGCCGTCCGCACGTCCGCGGACGGATCGGGGGCATTCGGAGCCATGCCGTCGAAATACAACTCATGCAGAACGACGCTGTTGCCTTTGCTGTTGATCGCCCGCTTCAGCGCCCCGTGCTCCGGTGCGTCAAGCGGTTTGCCGGACTGGATCGACGCCTCTACCGTGGCATCGGCGGCCGCATAGCCTCGGAGCGCGCCTCCGTAGTGGGCCGTGTGGTGCGGAGCGATCTGCTCGGCGCTGAGGAATCCGTCGATCGCTTTGTGCTTGAGCGGTTTCGGTTTGCCGGTCACGAGTCCGCTTTGTGAGAAGTCGAGGGCTCCCGAATGCTCTTCGGCCGAAGACAGTCCCGCCACCACCATGTTGCCCATCGCCGCCCCGGATGACAGAAACACGAAACTGCGTCGATCGAAGAATCCCATGGTTGATCTCCCAAGCCCGGCGATGGACGCTCGGCTACCCCATGGTAGCTCTGCGCATTGCCGCCCAAGCCGCCCCAAGCCGTTACTCGATTCCCATTTCATTCTTCCGCTTTTCGAGCCATTCCTCGTACTCCTTCAACAGAGCGGGATCTCGGGGGCTCGAATAGATTTCGCTTGCTTTGTATCTGCCCGTCATGAACATCTTCTTCGTCCATTCGTCGTGGAGGCGGGCCAGCTCGGCGCTCTCGACCACTTGCCGCAACAGGTGAGGGGGGATGAAGACGACTCCGCCGCGATCACCGAGAACGATATCGCCGGGCATGACCGTCACGCCGCCCACACGGATCGGTACATTGATTCCCGCCACCATGGCGTCTCGGCCGGAGGGATGATAGCCGCGTGTAAAGATCGGGACATTCAGTGAGGCAATGCCCGGCACGTCGCGAATCGCGCCGTTGACGACATAACCGTTCCCGGTGATGCCGTAGATCGCCGTGGCGAGGTTGTCGCCGCCGAAGGTCGCTTCGTCGACCTCGCCCATGACATCGACGACGAGCACGTCGCCGGGTTGCAGAAAGTCGATCACTCGTTGCGTGGTGCCCGGCCCAAGCCCGTCCAGTTTGGCTTCTTCCTCGATGACCTCCTCGACGTCGGGTCGCCGCGGCATGAAGACGGCGGTGAAGGCCCGGCCAACGAGCTGCTTGTCCGGGTGAAGGATTTCCCAGTCGCCTTCGTACTGGTTGTGGTAGCCGGCGCCGCGCGCCACGCCCCATGCCGATGTCGTTGTCGCGCTCGACAAACGCCTGATCAAGTCGCCCGGGGCCATGGGCCGTCCGTCGTCGAAGCGCTCAAACGGGTTCAGTCTCGTGTACTTGAGCAGGTCGTCCTTCGAGAAACCGGACATCTGGGCATGGAGGGGAACAGAAAGCAGAACGAAGATTGTAAGGAGGCGATGTTGCATGGCCAGAAGGTATCACAAACCGGCCCGGCGTGAAGTGCTCCGGCACATCGTAGAATGGGCCTGTGGGCTACCGTTTGGCGATTGAAGCCGTAGTCGTTGCACACTTCCTGTTCATCTTGTTCGTGATCTTCGGGGTGGTCGTTGCCTGGAAATACCCTCTGCTGAGATGGCTGCACTGGGCGTCCATGGCCTACGGCTTGCTGATCGAGATCTTCCATTGGGTCTGTCCGCTAACGTTGGTTGAAATCGAGTTGAGGCGACGAGGAGGGCTATCCTACTACGACGATAGTTTCATCAGTCACTACTTGCAGCAGATCATCTACCTTGACGCGCCGCGCCGGTCTTTGATCATCGCTGCGGTCGTCGTCGTGAGCGTTAACATAGGCTTGTATTGGCTGTTCAGTCGCCGAGACTTGATCCCGAATCAAGCCAGGAAACATGAATACGAACCTCCACCGTCGGCCTAAGTCCGCCGGCGTCCTGATCCTTCTCTGTTCCGTTGTCCTGGGCTCCTGCGGCGGCGGTGAGAACGACGGTGAGATCGAGCTGAAGCTCGGCCATGTTTCTCATCCCGGCGCCCTGGTCGCCGAGTCCGCTGACGAGTTCGCGCGGCGCGCCAACGAAAAGCTCAAAGGACGCGCCACGGTAACGGTTTTCGGCGCGAGTCAACTCGGCTCGGACGAGGCCTTGTTGCAGAAGCTCCTGCTGGGCACGATCGACTTTTCGCTCCCGTCCACGATCATGTCGACCGTAGTGGACCAGTTCGGCCTCTTCGAGATGCCCTATCTCGTTGAGGACCGCGAGCATATGAAGCGTGTTGAAGAGGCTGTTTTCTGGACTCGTCTGGCGCCGCTCAGCGAGGAGAAGGGATACCATGTCCTGGCCGTGTGGGAAAACGGTTTCCGGCATATCACCAACAACGATCATGCGATTCGCACGCCCTCTGACCTCAGTGGGATCAAGCTCCGCACGCCCAAAGGCCGATGGCGGGTCAAGATGTTCCAGGCCTACGGCGCCAACCCGACCCCGATGCCGCTCTCCGAAGTTTTCGTCGCCCTGCAAACCGGCGTGATGGATGCCCAGGAAAACCCGCTGTCGATGATCTACAGCACCAAATTCCAGGAAGTGCAGAAGTATCTCTCTCTTACGCAACACGTCTACACGCCCGCGTACCTTCTTGCCGGAGTAAAAAAGTGGGCGAAGATCCCGGAAGAGATACGCGAGGTCCTCCAAACCACAGCCCGCGAGACACAAGAGTTCGTCCACCGCAGAGGGGGCGAAATCGACGAGGAGCTGCTGGACAAACTCAAGAACGCCGGTCTCGCAGTGAATGAAGTAGACCGGGGGGCATTCATGGAAGCCAGCACATCGATCTACCGCGAGTTCGGCAGTACCGTGGAAGGCGGCGAAGATCTGATCGATCAGGTCGTTGCACTGCGCCGGGGACAGGGCTGATACTAGTTCGTTGCTTTCCGGCGGTCGGGCAGCCGCGTCAAGCCGGCTGTCGGACCTTCCGCCTGCATGGCCAGCCTGCATTTCTCGCCACGTGGCGAGGGGAAGTGCATGAGAGGGCCGTCAGGACGAGGCGCGCGCCGCTTGGCGCGCGCAGGTGTACTTGACCGTACATCGAGCACGGCAAGCAAGCGCAACGAAGTCATGGCGGTCGTATCGTGTGCTTCGACCGTCGGGTGGTGAGAAATGCGGGCTAGCCTTCGAGCGAAGTTCGAGCGCCTTCTCGAATCCATCGTTCTGATCCTGCTCGGATCATTGGCCGCATTGGTGGTCGTGGCCGTGCTCTTCCGCAAGGCCGGGGCCTCGATCGTTTGGTACGACGAGGTGGCCTCGGTCTTGTTGGCCTGGCTCACCTACTACTGCGCATCTCTTGCAGCCCTGAAGCGCGCTCACATCGGCTTCCCGAAGCTGGTGCTGGCCGCGCCCTTGAGACTGCGCCGGTTGCTCTACGCTGCGCGCGAGATCATCGTCATCGGGTTCTTCGCGATCGTGGCTTGGGCCGGCTGGCAAGTGCTCATGGTCCTCGAAGGGACATACCTGGTGAGCCTGCCGTGGGTTCCCACGCAGTTGACTCAATCGGTGATCCCGATCGGAGCGGTTCTGTTCATTGTCGCGGAACTGCTGAGCTTTACCGATGTGTTGCGGGCTGAGGCCGCCGCAGCGGAGGAGCATCGCCCGTGACCGTCTTGCTGATGATCCTCGGGCTGCTTGCGCTGGTCTTCATCGACGTGCCGATTGCCATTGCCATGGGCGTGGTTGCGATCGTCGCGATGATTGCCGGCTCGGGGCTGGACGCGTTGCCCAACGTCGCCCTCGTGCTGTTCACGGGCGCGACCAAGTTCCCGTTGATTGCGATACCGCTGTTCATCCTGGCGGGCTCCATCATGAACGCCGGCGGGATATCGCAGCGGCTCATTGCGCTCGCTTCGGCGCTGATCGGGTTCGTTCGCGGCGGGCTGGCCATGGTGACGACCGGCGCATCGCTCTTCTTCGCGGAAATCTCGGGGTCGGCGGTGGCGGATGTCGCTGCGCTGGGTTCGATCCTGATCCCCGCGATGAAGAAGAAAGGCTACCCGACCCCGTTTGCCGCCGCTGTGACCTCTTCCGCAGCGACCCTTGCCGTCGTCATTCCACCGTCGATTCCCATGATCTTGTATGCGGTGATGGCAGGCAGCTCGGTCGTCGAGCTGTTCGTCGCGGGCATCGTCCCGGGGGTTCTGGGAGGACTCCTGATGATGGCCGTCACCTACGCCCTGGCCGTGCGGCACGATTACCCCGTGGAAGAGATCTTTCAGTTCAGCCGAGTGAAGCGGACGTTTCGTGAAGCGGCTTGGGCGCTGCTGCTTCCGGTGATCATCCTGGGCGGCATCTTCGGCGGTTGGGTGACGGCCACCGAAGGGGCCGGTCTCGCCGTGCTCGCCGCGCTCGTCATCGGCGGCGTGGTCTACCGGGAGCTGACCTGGAAGACGATGCGCGGCGCGATGATCGAGGCGGGACAGCAGACGGCCATCGTGATGCTTCTTGTGGCCACCTCGGCGCTGCTCGGCGAGCATCTGACCGCGATGCAAATCCCGCAGCAGATCGCCCGGGGCATCATCGACCTGACGGATGACCCGATCGTCGTCCTCGCTTTGCTGAACATCTTTTTCCTCGTGATCGGGATGTTCCTGCACTCGGCGGCGGCGATCATTCTGGTCGTGCCGATCGTGATGCCCCTGGTGAACGCTGCCGGAATCGACCCGGTCCACTTCGGGCTTGTGGTGACGCTCAACTTGGGGATCGGTCAGCAGACGCCGCCGGTCGCCAGCGTGCTCGTCACAGCCTGCTCGATCGCCAAGGCCGATATCTGGGAAGTCAGCAAGGTCAACCTGTATTTCATCGCCGTTCTCGCGGCGATGCTCCTGCTCGTCACCTACGTACCGGCCGTTCCGATGGTGCTCGTCGATCTGTTCTATCGCTGATTCGGCTCAGAACGACTGTTCATCGGCGGATGGCCCGTACAAAGCGGGCACGGGAACGTCACACAGTCTGAGATAGACTCCCAACTGCGCCCGGTGGTGAATCATGTGATTCATCACGAAGCTGCGCAGCACGGCGATTTTCGGCATGGAAAAAAGTGTCTGCCCTCCGGCCTTCAGCGACCAGGACGCCATCAGCATCTCGTCGCTCGCCCCTGCGATGGCCTCCCGCGCCGCCCGCAGGTTCCTGTCGAATGTCTCCAGAGCTTCGGCACGGCTGCCGAGGGCTTGCATTGCCGGCGGCTTCGTTCCCGGCGGCCCCATGTCGAACGAGTCTTCCTCGATGGTCGTCGCGGCCCAGCTCAGCAGGTTCGCCAAGTGGGTCGTCAGACCGCCCACCGTCATCGACTTGTCGTGTGGTTTCCAGTCCCAGCGGCCCTCCGGGGCTCGCTCGAGCGTCTTGCGTGTATTCGCGGTCTCGTGATCAAACTCGGGTAACAGCGATTCGCTCAGCGCCATAGTTCCTCCTCTCGGCTTCGCCGACAAAGCTCATCCTGTTTGAAACGTCGTTAACCCATCTCCCCTGCAAGTCGGCGAATCGCCGCCAGGATCTTCTCCTCCCGGTAGCTCTCGCCGCCCTGGTAGTAACCCCGGATCCGACCCTGTCGATCCACCAGCACGAATCGCAGACTGTGCGTGATAATGCCCGGGTCCGGACTGCCGGGTTGGCCGCCGTCGTCGACGGCGAGCTTGAAGCCATCCTTGATGAGATGGTACAGATCGGTCTTGTCACCGGTCAGAAAGAGCCAGCGTTGCGGGTCGGCCTGCCACCGCTTGGCATAGTGGGTGAGTACATCCGGCGTATCGTTTTCAGGGTCCACGCTGAAGGAAACGAGCCGCACGTCGGGCCGATCCTGAAGCGACTCTTGCAATCGCGACATCCGCTGCGACAGAAGCGGACAGGGCCCCGGACATTGCGTGAAGACAAAATTCGCCAGCCATACGCGGCCGGCGAGTTCGGAAAGCTCCACTGTCCTTCCACTGCGCTCGGTGAGAGCGAAGTCCGGAACCGTGCTCAGGATCGGCAATTCATCGTACTGCCCGGCTTGCTCGGTTCCACCCCCGCAACCCAGCGTCACGAGAAGCAAACCGATCAGGTAACAGCGCATTTTCCTATGGTACGCCCGCCGGCATCTCAGGATGGTTGCGCAGGACTCCCTCCTTGCCGGGATCCGCCTCATCGGTTCCCAGTTCCTCTTGGGCGCCCATCGCTTTCTCGGCTGCCTGAATCGTGATGACTCGCGGATCCGGTTGGACTGCTAGCCTGGAGAAGGCCGCAAACGGCCTCTCGCCTTGAGATTGCTGGAGCTTGGTATGTCGGCACGAATCGGAGTGATTGCGATCTTTCTGCTCATGGGCTGTGCACCGTCCGGTCCGGATCGGGAAGCTTCAACTGAGCATGACGACAACCGCCTGAATCCGTATTTCGGGGATCTTCATAATCACAACTCAATCGGGCAGATTCGAGGGTCGTTGGAGCGGACTTTCGAGATTGCCCCCAGCCATCTGGATTTCTTCGCGTTCACACCGCAAAGCCAGTGGCCGGATATGCGGGAGATTCCCCAGGGCCGCAATGCCCAGTTCGAACGCGGATTCCAGGCGGTTCGGGACAACTGGGCCAAGATTCAGCGACTCACCGCAGAGGTGAACGAGCCCGGTGAGTTCGCGGCGTTTCTCGGGTACGAGGTCCACTATAACGATGGGGATTTCAACATCGTTTATCCGGATGGGGACGCGGAGCTCGTGCACCTCGAGACGATCGAGGAGTGGCAGGCGCATGCACGCGAGACGGGCGCGATTCTGATTCCGCATCACCCCGGTTACCTGCCGTTTTGGCGGGGGTGGGACTGGAGCCGGCTGGATCCGGAGGTGTCGCCGGTCGTCGAGATGATGTCCGAGCATGGCAACGCCGAGTCGGACCGGTCACCGATTCGCTACATACGCCACAGCATGGGCGGGCGCTATACGAAGAGCACCGTGCAGTGGCTTTGGAAGACCGGCGTGAGGGCAGGGGTGATCGCGAGCCCGGACGATCATCTCGGGTATCCGGGAGCCTACGGGCAGGGGTTGGCGGTGGTGTGGGCGGACGAACTGACGCGCGAGTCGATCATGGAGGCGATCAAGGCGCGTCGTACGTACGCGGTGAATGCGGACCGGATCGAGCTGGACTTCAAGTTGAACGGCCGCTGGATGGGCGAGTCCGTCCCGGCGCAGAGCCGGCGGAACATTGCGGTGAAGGTCAAGGGCGAGGACGTGATCGACCGGGTCGAGGTGCTGCGAAACAATCGGGTGATCCACCGTGTGCACCCCGTGGATATCGAGACAACCGAGGCGAGTTGGAACGAGCCGGTGCTGGTGCGGGTGGAGTACGGCTGGGGGCCTTGGGCGGATTTCAACATGCCGCGCACCGCGGACTGGCGCTTTCGGATCGAGTTGAAGGGCGGAGAACTCCTGTCGGTTTCGCCTCATTTCCAGTCGCGGCCGTTTGATGAGGACCGGCGGGACAAGGTGCTTGCGGTGACGGAGCAGTCGTTAGAGTTGGTTTCCTACACATCGCGAGAGAAGGCGTATGAGGACAAGCCGACAAAGGACGTCGTGCTGGAGATCGCCGGTTCGCCGGACACCGAGGTCGTGTTGGAACTGACCGCGCCGGCGCGGATGACGTTCACCAAGACGCTGGGCGAACTGGCGGAATCGAACGATGTGCTGTTCATGGGCGAGTTTTCGTCGGAGTCGATGTTGTTCCACCGGGTGGTGTTTGCGGACAACTACCGGGCCGAATTCAAGTACTCGGACGGGGAATCGACGAGCGCCGGTTGGTATCAGGTTCGCGTGGCGCAGACCAACGGCAGCTACGCCTGGTCGAGTCCGATTTGGGTGGAGGAACGGAGCTACAGTCCGGCCTATTGATCGTTCTTGTGTACCATGTCTGTACCCGTGTCGAAGCGCCTGCTGTTCACTTCACTTGTCGTGGCCGTAACGCTGTCGGCGTCCTCGCTGCTGCCCCATCACGAGGAGGTCGCGCCCGGCGTACACGCCGTCGGCTTCGCGCACGCGCACGGGTCGGCAAACTCGGGCTGGATCGAGTTGCGCGATTCGATCGTGCTGGTGGATCTTCCTCGCGGCATTTCCTTCGAGGAATATCTGGCCGTAGCAAGCAAGGCCGGCGGCAAAACCGCCAACAGGCTCGTGCTCACGAGTTATCGAGAGGGCGACGAAGAGATCATCGAGTCGGCGCTTGTCTCGGGCATCGAGGAAGTCGTCGTTTCACGCGGCATTGCGGAAGACCTCGTGGCGAGTTCGGCTTCCGTATCGCCCGCGAAGTTGGGGGTTTACAGCGAGAAGGCCCGGATCGTGGACGGGTCCGTTCCCGTGGACTACATCCCGCTGGACCGAACGGCCGCGAAAGGGGCGGCGGCTGTGCATTTGCCAAATAGAAAAGTGCTGTTCGCGGGGCCGGTTGCCGTCAACGGACCGCACGCGCTGCTGGAGGGCAGCAACTCGACCCGCTGGGTGGATGCCATTCGCCGCCTCGAAGGACTGCTACCGGCAAGCGTCGTGCCTGCTTTCGGATCATGGGGGGACGCGCATGTGCTGGCGCGGATGCGCTGGTATTTGGTCGAATTGCGCCGCCAGGTGGCTTACGGGCTTGCGATGGGCTGGCGCCCGGAGAGGATCTTCCCCACGGTCCGGTTTCCGGCTGAGTATTCGGTTTGGATTCCCTACGACACAACCCGCGAAGAAGATGTAAAGCATGTCTATAGGGAGCTGACCGTTCCCTCCGCTCCGTTCAACGGGCAGCCGCTCAGTCAGGATGATGCCAGACCGCACGCATTGGTGCTCATCTCGGATCGGTATCACGAGCCGGAACACATTGAAATCGCGTTGCGCAAAGTGTTCGAGGCGACCTCCGTGACTCCGCATTTCACATTCGACACGCAGGCGCTCTCTTCCGGCAACCTCGGGCAGGTACAGTTGCTTGTCATTCTCAAGGACGGCATGCTCTGGCCCGACGGAATCGAGCGCGGCAAGAAATACAGGATTTGGATGACTCCCGAGCAGGAAAAGTCGGTTGTCGACTTTGTCGAACAGGGCGGCGGCTTCTTGAACCTGCACAACTCGATGGGGCTCTATCCGGAAAACGGACCGTACCTCGACCTTGTCGGCGGACGTTATATCGGCCATGGCCCCCTTGAACGTTTCCGGGTGATGGTGACGCATCGGGAGCACCCGATCGTGCGGGGAGTCGAGGACTTCTCCGTTGCCGACGAGCAGCATACGCCCCCTTACGATGAGGACAAGGTCCGCGTTTTTCTGCGGAGCCGTTCCGATGACGGCTCTCGGGAAGCGGCGGCCGGCTGGGCTTACGAACCGGGGCAGGGAAGGCTCGTGCACTTGGCGCCGGGACATACGAAGGAGGCGATGGAGCACCCCATGTTCCAACGGCTCATGAGGAACGCAGTCACCTGGCTGCTCGAACGCTAGCCGCGCTGCACGGCGCTCGTCGCAAACGAGGGTAACGCCGCCTCCTCGGCGGCTTCGATGGAGTAGTCTTTCATCTCCGGGATCTGAATACGCACCCGAGTACCGCCTCCGGGTCTGTCTTCGATCACCATGTCGAACTCGTTCCCGAACAACACCTCGAGCCGCTCGTACACGTTGCTTACGCCAATGCCGGAGCGGAAGACATCGGGGATCGTATCCGGGCGGATGCCGACACCGTCGTCCTCGAGTTCGAGCTGGAGCCGCGAACCCTGCACGGCGCTGCGGATCCAGATGGTGCCGCCGCCGACCTTGGGGCTGATGCCGTGCTTGATGGAGTTCTCGACAATCGGTTGCAGCAGCATGCTGGGGATCAAGGCGTTCGTCGTGTTGGCGGCGACCTCCTTGACGATCTTCAGCTTGTCCCCGAACCGCACTACTTCGATGCTCAGGTAGTCATCTACAAAAGCCAATTCATCTCGAAGCGGTGCGAGCGCTTCCTGCTTGCGCAGCAACCGCCGCAGAATCGTCGACAGCTTGAAGATCAACAGCCGGGCGGCATCGCCGTCGCTGCGGATGAGCGATGCCACCGAATTCAGCGTATTGAACAGGAAATGAGGGTTGATCTGACTCGTCAGTGACGCCAGACGGGCCTCGATCAGCAACCGTTGCTGCTCTTCGAGTTTCCATTCGTTGCGGGTGTTGTTCCAGATCTTGAGCGTCAGGCCGACGCACAGCATCGTTGAGAAATACACCAGAACCACGGTCGCGGGGTTGAGTGTCGCCGCCGGAGGATTCATCACGAACAACCAGTTGTTGGACGGGAAGGCATGTCCGAGGCTCGATCGGATGAACTCGATCGCCAGACAGCAAAAGAACAGCAGCATCTGGAAAGCGCCCTGCGGCGAGCGCAGCATCGGCATTCGCCAACTGGACAAAGTGAAGGGGTGCAACGGAGAGAATCGCCAGACGTCCTCAGGCCCAGGGGCAATGTCGCGCAAGAGTCCTCCCAGCGCTCCGACGCCAACCATCAAGGGCAAGGTGAGCAGCTCATGCGGTGAAATCAACATCGCAGGGAGAGCGACCAGGCCTCCCGCAAGCGCGCCGGTCACATAGCCGCCCACCAGTCCTGTGACGAAAGCGCTCTCCAATCCCAGTTCAGCGGCGTCGTACCCGAGCACAAGCCGAATCAGACTGCCGGCCGCGAAGAACAGCCCGAAGAGAGCGCCGAGTTGCAGCCGCTGCCGCAGCGTGCGTTGCTCGCGCAGCAGCATCCGCTTGGCGAAACCCCAACGCAGAAGAAGGCTGGCCATCGAAGCGATGATGGCGATCTTCACCAGCAGGCTGATAAGGAGCTCTTTTTCTCCCGGCATCTGCGGCGGCTTGCGGACGGGGCGGATGCTGCAAGTCCGTTCTCTATAATGATATGCGATGGGACCGGCCTCGATAGCAGTGGACACCGCGGAACTCGAACAGGTTGCCGATGCCGCATTTCCGTGTGCCTACGGCGATTTCCGCATCCTCGGCTTTCGAGGCCGCGCCAACGGTCATGCGAGAGAGATCATCGTGCTCAAGACCGGCGACCTGTCGGCGGACGAAGTACCGCTGGTGCGCATTCACTCGCGGTGCCTGACGGGAGAAGTCTTCCACAGCCTGCGCTGCGATTGCGGCAAACAACTGGCAATGGCCCTGGAACAGATCGGCCGAGAAGGCTCCGGTCTGTTAATCTACGATCCCCAGGAAGGCCGCGGGATCGGCCTGCTCAACAAGCTCAAGGCCTACCAGCTTCAGGACGAAGGCGCCGACACCGTCGAAGCCAATGAACGACTGGGCTTCGCCGCGGATCTGCGGTCCTACGAGTTGGCCGCCAGCGTGCTGCACGCTCTCGGCGTCAGCCGAGTCCGGCTGCTGTCGAACAACCCCTCCAAGGTCGCCGGACTCGAGCAATCCGGCATCGAGGTGGTCGAGCGCATCCCTTGTGAAGTGCCGAGCAGCGACCGCACCGCCGGTTACCTGCGAACCAAGAAAGACAAGCTGGGCCACATCCTGGAAGGCCTCTAGAGGGCCAGCTTGAATGCGCCGCCGCATCCGCTCGGCGGCGGTCTTCAACTCACGGGTTCACCCGTAGCCGTTGTCGCTTCCTTCGGACCGCATCGGCGCTCGGAAACCGAGTGTTACCGCTGGTTCGCGCCCCTCAGAATCTTTGCCGTCGAGATGGCTTGCCCCGCATGCCGGGTGCTGTGCTCGGCGGCGTGGAAGATCAGGCCCAGGGTCGTACTCGGCAAGCCGGCTCGACCCACCTTTCTTGGGGACAACAGCTCTTCGCGAGCGGTGGCGCGCAACTGCTCCAGCGCGCTCTCGATCGCAGCATGCGTGCCGGCGGCGACCTCTCTCAGCGATGGGGCGGGCTCTCCGGGCTCGCCTTCGGTACGCGCTGCAGCCAGTTGAGACTCGGACAGCCGCTCGCCCCGCGCATAGGTCAGCAGGCGTTCCAGCGCCCCACCCAGATGGCGGACATGGAACCCGATCGACGCCGCGCCGCCTGACCGCTGCCACACGTGCTCGGGCGGTACGGACGCGACCAGGCCCTCCACTTCTTCACGGGCCTGCATCAGGGCGTGCACGGCGGGCATCAGCAGAGGCTCGAAGCCGGCTACAGGGCCGCGGAGCCAAGGGTCGGGTTTCCGGCTCATTCAATCTCCTCGTTCACACTAATCTGCTCAACCGCAGCGTAGAATTTCGGCTGGGCAAACCTTCCAGTTGTAGAATCTCGTGCTCTTCCTCTATCGAACAGGGTCTACCAGCTCAAGCCAGCAGCGCCTCCACCACCTTCCCCTCGACATCCGTGAGGCGGTAGTCCCGGCCGCTATGGCGGTAGGTGAGACGGGTGTGATCGAAGCCCATCAAGTGGAGCATCGTGGCGTGCAGATCGTGAGGGTGGACGGGGTTTTCTTCCGCCTTGAACCCGAAGTCGTCGGTGTTGCCGTAGGCCAGGCCTCCTTTGAACCCGCCTCCCGCCAGCACGGCCGAGAAACCGTGGCTGTTGTGATCGCGGCCGTTTTGCACCGAGATGCGTCCGCTGACTTCGACCGTCGGAGTGCGCCCGAACTCGCCGCTGATCAGCACGATCGTTTCATCAAGCAGCCCTGACGCCTTCAAATCCTGAATCAGCGCCGCCATCGGCCCATCCGAATCGGCCGTCAGCTTGCGCATGCGCTGGATGTCCTGGTGGGTGTCCCAGGGCTGCATGTTGCCGTAGTAGACCTGCACCATGCGGACGCCGCGTTCGACCAGCCTCCGGGCAATCAGGCAGCCGCGCGCAAAGTCGCCGTCGCCGTAGCGTTCGCGTGTCCTGGTGCTCTCGTTGCGAACGTCGAACGCATCGAGTGCTTCGACCTGCATGCGGAACGCGACTTCCATCGAGTGGATCGTCGCTTCCAGTTCCGGAGCGTGACCCTGTTGGCCCAGATGCCTGCGGTTGAGCTTGCCCAACAACTCGACTTGACGAGCCTGTTGCCTAGGACGAAGGCGCGGGTTACGCACGTAGGAGACGAGCTTCTCGGGGTCTTCCTCGTCGTTGCGCACGTAGGCGCCTTGAAAGCTTCCCGGCAGGAACGCCGAAGACCACAACTGCGGTCCGATCACCGGCAATCCGGGACACATCACGATATAGCCCGGCAGGTCCTGGTTCTCGGTGCCGAGGCCGTACGTCAGCCAGGCCCCCATCGAGGGATGTCCCGCGACCCGGTGGCCGCAGTTCAGCATGAACAGCGACGGCTCATGGAACGGCAGATCGGTGTACATCGACTTCACGATGCAGAGGTCGTCGGCGCACGTCCCGAGGTTCGAGAAGATCTCACTGATCTTCAGGCCGCTCTCGCCGAATTCCTTGAACTCGAAAGGCGAGCGCATCAGCGCACCCGTCTTGCGCTCCGTCTTGAGATTCCCGCCGGGATAGGGCTTCCCGTTGTACTTGCCGAGCATGGGCTTGTAGTCGAAGCTGTCGACCTGCGAAGCGCCCCCGTTGAGAAACAGATGGATGACGTGCTTCGCCTTGGCGGGAAAGTGCGGCTCTCTGACGGCGAGGGGGTTCGGCGAACTCGTGCCGGCGGCCAGCGTGCGAGCCAGCCCGACGGCGCCCAATCCCGTCCCGACGCTGCGCAGCATGTCGCGGCGGCTGATGGTTCCGGGTGGCATCGGCATGGGACCTCTTTTCTTCACTGAATATAAAGGAACTCGTTCGAACTCAAAAGGGCCTGTGCATAACTCGCCCAGGCGCCGGCGCCGCCCCTGAGGTATTCATGCCCCATGGCCAGCTCTTCCTTCTTGGGCGGCCTGCCGTAGACCAGCCAGTAGGCGCGGCGGATTCGTGCGGCATCGTCCCAGCCGGCTTCGTCGATCAGGCGGTCGCTCAACCGCTCGGCCTGGCGCATGACAAATTCGCTGTTGAGAAAGAAAAGACCCTGCAGCGGGGTATTCGTGCCGATGCGTTGCGGGCTCGTCCGATTCGGGTTCGGGAAATCGAACAGGCCGAGACTCTTGTCGAGCTTGCGGCGGCTCACGTAGGAATACACCGTCCGCCGCCGGTTCGCGGGGTCGGAAACCAGCGTCGGCTCTCCGCCGCCCGACAGCTCCAGGTTGCCTGAAACCTGAAGCAGCGAATCCCGCAGCGCCTCGACGTCCAGGCGGCGGCGGTTCGCTCGCCAGAAAAGCCGATTGTCGGGGTCGATCCCTTCGTTCTTTCCAACGCTCTCCGAGCCGCGGGCATAGGCGTCCGACATCATGATCTCGCGATGCATCGCCTTGATCGACCAACCGTTCCTTACAAACCGCGCCGCCAGATAGTCGAGCAGCTTCGGATGGCTCGGTTTCTCGCCCATCCGCCCGAAATTGCTCGGCGTGTTGACGATGCCCCGGCCGAAATGGTGCAGCCAGACCCGGTTGACCATGACCCGCGCGGTGAGTGGATTGTCCGGCCCCGCAATCGATTCCGCCAAGTCGAGCCGGCCGCTTCCCGTCTTGAACTCGCGCCCTCCAAGGATGCTGAGAAAGCGGCGCGGCACCTCCGCGCCGAGATTGTCCTTGCTGCCGCGGATGTGAACATGCTCGTTCTTCGGATCGTCCTTGTCATGAACAACGTGCAGGAACGGGTACTTCTCAGGAAGAGTTTTTTGTAGGCTCTCGATCTTTGCTCTCAGCCGATCGGCGTGTTCGCGCCATGCGGCGGGAAGAAAGCGGTCGATCTCAGCGCCCGCGTAGTAGAGCACACCGTGGTCAAACCCCACGGCCGCAGTGAAAGCCTGTGCCGAGCCAAGGTCGCGCCAGAGGAAATGCCGGTCGCGTTCCAGCGACAGCAACTCGACTTCGTTGCGCGCACGGCTGCTGTCCTCGCCGCCGAGCCGGATTTCGTTCTCTTTGTCGATCCGCCGTTTCTCTCGCAGCACGTCGAGCACGAGAGTCTCCATCTCGTCCGCCCAGGGGCGCAGATTCCCGGGCGATGGATCCGTCAGAAATTCAGTGAATCGATCGAGCAGCGGGTGATCGCGGGGCGAGTGATCCAGGTACCGTGCCCAACGCTCGAGCGTTTCCTCGTCCAGGAGGAATTCATGCGCGACTTCGGGCACGCCGCGCCGGAGAGGGCCGAGTACGTTCCAGGCGGCTTCGAGATACGACGAGGTGTTGCCGGCCAGCACTTCAACCAACTGGCGGGCCTGTATCCCGAGAAACTCATCGAGTTGCTTCTGCTCCTTTGCAATCTCCGCCGTTTTCTTTTGATACTCGGCAACCGTCTTCTCGTCGGCGAGCGGGAATTCGTCGACCTTGCTGCTATTGAAGACGCCGAGCAGCGCGTAGTAGTCCTCGGTCGGGATGGGGTCGAACTTGTGGTCGTGGCACTGTGCGCATTGCACAGTCAGTCCCAGGAAGCCGCGTCCGGTGGCGTCGATGCGGTCGTCCTGGAACTGCGGGCTGAGTCCGTAGAATGCCAGGCCGGCAACGAGATTGGGGTTCTTGCCGCCTTCGAGGAAGTCGCCGGCGATCTGCGCCTTCACGAACAGGTTGTAGGGCATGTCGTCGTTGAACGCCTTGATCACCCAGTCGCGGTAACGATAAGCCTGCGGATAGGGCTCCATCTGGGTGGAGTTCAGCTTGTCGTCCGAGTAACGGGCTACGTCGAGCCAGTAGCGACCCCAGCGCTCGCCGTATCGTGGCGACGCCAGCAAATCGTCCACAATGTTGGCGAAGGCATCCGGGGCGTCGTCTTCGACAAAGGCGCGTACTTGCCTGGGCGTGGGGGGCAGGCCGATCAAGTCCAGGTAGGCCCGCCGCAGCAGTGTGCGTTTGTCCGCGGGCGGAGCAGGTTCGAGACCGTTCTCTTCAAGCCTCTTGAGAACGAAGCGGTCGATTGTCGTCGTTGCTCGCGCCTCGTCGCGTACTATGGGCGGCTCGGGCTCGCGGACGGGCCGGAACGACCAGAAGTTCCGTTCTTCGTCCGTGATTCGGGATGCATCGCCGGCTTGGGTCGCCGGTGCGTCCGGCCAAACGGCGCCGTCGCGAATCCACACCGAGATGTTACCGATCTGCTCGTCGGTGAGCTTGCCTTGCGGCGGCATCTTCAGGCGTTCGTGGGAATGCTTCACGGCCTTGAGAAGCAGGCTCCGCTCGGGATGGCCCGGCTGAATGGCGGGGCCCGAGTTGCCGCCCTTGATGAGCGCGCTCCGCGAGACCATCTCGAGGCCTCCGAGCTTCGTGGACGTGTGGCAAGCGAAGCAGTTCTCGGCAAGAACCGGTCGGACGCGGGTCTCGAAGAACTCGACGGCGTCCGCGCCGGACTGAGCGCGCGCGGACGAGGCAAAGCACAGACAAAGAAGCGCCGAGAACGCGCCGATTGTAGGAGCTGGCTTGATTCGCACAGCGAACGATCTCCGCAATTGAAGTATATCGGCAGCTCGAGGAGGCGACAAGCGGCCGCCGCGCCGGAGTACTATTGGGGAAAGGTCATTCACGAGAAGCTGGTCCGGCTGCGTTTCGGGAACACCGCCCATCGTTTCACCCGGGGCCGCAGCGGGTCGAGCCGGAGTTGTTGAAGCGGCTGATCGGTGGTCTCGATTCGCGGCAGACCGTCCGGAAAGAGCGGCTTTCACACGCCAGTTCCAATGAAACTTGTTATCGACACGGACGCCGGAACCCTCGCCGTCGAAGAGGCCGGCAAGGAATGCGTCTCGCATGAACTGTACGGCCGGGAAGCGTTCGCGCATATTTCTCGGCAGTGGGTGCGTGCGGGTTGGAGCCTGCGCTACTATCACGGCTTTACCTGGATGGGGCTGCCTGTCCTGCAGTTGCCCGACGACCTGGTTCGCCTGCAAGAGGTCTTTTGGGAAGTGCGTCCGAGCCTGGTGATCGAGACGGGGGTTTTTCAGGGCGGCTCGCTGCTCTTCCACGCGTGCCTCTGCAAGGCACTCGGCCAGGGGCGCGTCGTGGGAGTGGACATCGACATGCCGGCAGGTCTCCGCGAAACGTTGGCTCGGCGCGATGTCGGATCGCTGATCACTCTGATCCAGGGCGATTCGGCTTCTCCGGAAGTTCTTCGGCAGATCGAGGCTCTGCGCAACCCGGATGAAACGACCCTCGTCCTTCTCGATTCCGACCACAGCCGGGAGCACGTTCGCCGCGAGCTGGAGGCCTTTGCTCCCATCGTCACCCAGGGTTCCTACTTGATCGCCGCGGATACGATCATGCGCGACCTCGCCGATGTGCCCGGCGGTGAGCCGTCCTGGATCGAGGACAGCCCGGCAGCCGCCGTTGACGCCTTCCTCGCGGACCATCCGGAGTTCGAGCGCGTCACTCATTCCCCTCCGGCGGGCCTGGACGATCTTCCTGAGGCGGTGAGCTACTGGGGAGGCGGCTGGTTGCGGCGGCGCGCCTGCCGTCAGGCCACATGACATCACAGGAACTCCAACGTGAAGTCGAGGCGCTCGGCCCGTGGTTCTACCCGTTCGACTTCGGCGGCATCCGAACGGAGTCGATCGTCCCGCCCCAGGTCGTCGAGATCTTCGAAACCAGGCGGCGCATGGTGGAAGGCCTCGTAGCGGCCCACTTCTCGGAACGCCTCGCTGAGGTCCGGTGTCTCGACGTCGGCTGCCACGAAGGCCTCTACAGCTTCGCGATGGCGCGGCTCGGCATGGGACGCATCACGGGCCTGGACGTCCGTGAGGTGAACCTGACCAAGGCGCGCTTCGCTGCGGAGCAGCTCGGGCATGCCGGAATCGAATTCCGGCAGGGCAACGTCGAGACGCTCGACGCCTCATCGCTGGGTACGTTTGATCTGACTCTCCTTCTCGGCGTGCTCTATCACCTGGAGAACCCCATGCGGGCGCTGCGGAATATGCGCTCCGTGACCTCGGAGCTATGCATCGTCGAGACGCAGGTGATCGACGAAATCGAAGGCGAGGCCGAGTGGGGCGCTCGAGAGTGGACCCGGCCTTACCGGGGCGTGCTCGCTTTGATCGACGAAACCGGCGAGTTCAACGCCGACAACACCGAAACCGGCCATTCGCCCCTGGTCACTTGCCCTTCCCCGAAGGCGCTCGCGTTCATGCTCGAGCAAGCGGGGTTTGCGCGGGTCGAGTTCGTGGACCCACCCGTCCAGGCTTACGAACAGCACGCGCGGGGCAAGCGCGTGGTATGCGCGGCATATTGCTGAGGCGCAACAGCAATCGAACCCTGGCAGATCGCGAACCTGCGCCGGCAAGCCGGCCCATGATCCGCTGGATGGGCCGGCGGCGGCGACGACGGGCTCCGGCTCTGTTGACACTCGTCGTGGTTCGTTGTTAGCCTGCGAAGTCGAGTTCCCGAGCAAGGCGCAAGCCTGCGGTTGATCCATCAACAAGGAGAGAAGCCGTGACTTTGAAACCGTTGGGCGACCGTGTCGTGATCCGTCGCACCGAAGAAGAGGAGCAGGTAAAAGGCGGCATCATCATTCCCGATTCCGCCAAAGAGAAGCCGCAGCGCGGCGAGGTCGTGGGGGCGGGCCCCGGCAAGCGGCTCGACAACGGCAAGGTCTCCCCCATGGACGTCAAGGTCGGCGACAAAGTGTTCTTCGGCAAGTATTCCGGTTCCGATGTGACCGTGGATGGCGAAGAACTTCTGGTCATGCGCGAGGATGAGATTCTCGCCGTGATCGAGTAGAACCTCTCCGAGGTTTCGCTATCCGCTCTCCGCGCACCTTCCCCATCCAGCCCTCGGACGAAGGCGTGAAGCATGCCGGATTCGGGTCGGCCGGGGTCGGCCCGTAATCGGCGTCCTGGCGCTTCCATTCCTGGCGGGTCTGTGTTGGTATGCTGGCATCCGTATGTCCCGCGGCTCTGCCGCGGCATCGAGGACGTTGATGATTGCGAGACTTTCAAGCGTTGTTGCGGCCCTTCTGGCTGCTCTCCTCCTGACCGTTCAGTTGACCGGCGAACCGCGGCGCAGGGTGATCCCCACGGGCCGGGCCGAGACGATGTACTACAACGGCAAGATCATCACGATGTGGGAGGAGCGGCCGATCGTCGAGGCGGTCACGATCGCCGATGGGAGATTCCTGGCGGTCGGCACGACCCAGCAGGTGGGCCGCACGGTGGGTCCGGACACGAGGCAGATCAACCTTGATGGCAAGACGGTTGTGCCGGGCCTGATCGACGCGCATGTTCATGCGATCAACGCGGGGCTGGCGGAGCGTGATGGTGAAATCCCGATCATGAAGAACTTCGCCGACATCCGCGCCTATGTCGAAAGGGCAGTGCGCTCGACTCCGGCCGACAGGCTCATTTTCGTGCCGAAGGTCTATTCGACGCGGCTGGCGGAGCGCCGCTATCCCACTCGTTGGGAACTCGATCGGTTCAGCGGCGGCCACAAGGTCATGCTCGACAACAACTACGCCTCGTCGTTGAATTCGGCCGCCCTCGAAGCGGCAGGCATCAAGTCCGACACCCCCGACCCGGCCAACGGCAAGATCATTCGCAATGACGACGGCGAGCCCACCGGCCTGATACTCGGCGCCCGGCAGCTCCTCGGCGGCTTGATCGAACAGCGGGAGTTCAGCGCCGAAGACCGCCTCCGGGCGCTGCGCAAGATGCAGAAAGCCTATAGCGCCGCCGGCCTGACGAGTGTGATCGACCGGGCGATGCGGCCGGAACAGGTGCGCACGTACCAGCGGCTTTGGGAGTCGGGCGAGCTGCAGGTGCGGACCAACATGACCCTGCGCTTGATCGGCGAGGAGCCGATCGAAACCCTGCGCGCCCAAACCCGGTTGCTGGCCCCCTTGACGGGTTTCGGCGACGACTTCCTGCGGATCGGCGGACTCAAGGTCGTGCTCGACGGCGGCATCCTCATCGGTACGGCCTACCTGCGAACGCCCTACGGGACGAACACGCAAGTCTACGGTTACAGCGACCCCGATTTCCGCAGCGTCCTGCGCCTGCCGCGCGAGAAGCTGTTTACGTGGGTCAAGTTCGGGGCCGGGCTCGGTTGGCAGATGTCCGCGCACACGACCGGCGGCGCATCGACCGACCTCCTCCTGGAAGCCTTCGAGGCGGTGGATCGCGAAGAGTCGATTCGGGACCGCCGCTTCACTCTCATTCACTCCAACTTTCACAACGAGCAGTCGATCCGCAAGGCCAGGGAGCTGAACGTTCTCGTTGACGTGCAGCCGGCCTGGTATCACTTCGACGGTCCCGCTCTCGCCGAAGTTCTCGGACCGGAAAGAATGAAGACGTTCCAGCCGCTGCAATCCCTGTTCAACGCCGGGCTTGTCGTGGCGGGCGGCGCCGACCACATGATCAAGTTCGATTCCCGCACCGCCATCAACCCCTATCACCCCTTCTTCGGCATGTGGATGACGATCACTCGGGAAACCGTCACCGGCGAGGTCTTCAACCCCGAGCAGCGGCTGACGCGCGAGCAGGCGTTGAAGATGTGGACCTGGAACGCCGCCTACCACTCCTTCGATGAAGAAGTGAAGGGCTCCATCGAACCCGGCAAGCTCGCCGACATGGTCGTGATCTCGAAGGACTACCTGACCTGTCCCGTGCAGGAGATCCGGGACATCGAGGCCCTCACCACCATCGTCGGCGGCAAAGTCGTCTACCAGCGCTGAGGAGGGTTCAGGGCTTTTGTTTCCTCGCGGCAGCGAGCAAAAGGCATGCCGGACGAGGGAAAGTCGATAGTGGTTTCGCCAAGAGTCGGAATAGCTTCCCCCTCCGGGCGGGACATTTGTCCAGGCTGTATGCGCGCTCTCATCAATCAACGATCTAGCCGACTGCTTCTGTGGCAGGCAGGTCTGGCTAGTCGAACAGGATAATGACGAAGTTCATCTGCAAGATCCAATTCTCGCGCGTTCCGCATTGGTCATAATGTGGCATTACCATGCGATTTCTGATTCTCGCCCTCCTAACCACGGCATCGATACTTGCCCAAGATGCCAAAGACCTCTCGGAGGCCTATGAAAAAGGCCGCCAGATGGAGCTTTCCGAGAGCAAGGAAAGGGAGCAGGCGCTTTTGAAGCGTCCCCGGAATCTTCTTGATCGGACTCGCCTCATCGCTTTCTATACCCACTCGGACAAGGTCGACGAAACGATGGCAATCGAAGGCCGTCGAAAGCACCTGTTGTGGTTTGCGCAAAGGAAGCCCGACTCCTGGCTTTGGAGTCAGAGATCTTACGGGACGGCTGTCTATGAATCCGGCCGCCTTGCCGATCCGGAGGGCTTTGCGGCGATCCGTGAGGTTTGGCTCGAACATCTGAGCAAAAAGAGAGTAAAGGAGTCGATCCGGGATAACGCTGCGAACTTTCTCGAACTGGGAGATCGGGAAACAGTCATGCGACTCATTCGGGAAAAGCGAAACTCTCGACATCTTGGGACGTATTTTGCATTGATCCTGCTTGGGGTGACTGCGCGCGATTTCTCGACTGGTAAACCAGTCGCCGCCGATCCAAAGATACGAGAAACCCCCTTGGCACAACAGATCAGGACTGAATTGGAGCAATCTTCCGATTCTGAACTGATAGGTGGTGCAGGGTTCTGGTTGTCACGTGACGGAGCGATGTTCTGGAACCGCGGCTATACGAATTGGGACTATTCGATCTTGGCGAAGAGCCTACTTGCCAAAGCCCACCGCCTGGATCCGAAGAAGCTTTCTTGGTTCATGGCGAATCCGGAACTTCCGAAGCCCGGGGAACAACGAGGATTGGGACTAGTGCGAGTGGGCGGGTCGTCAATGGCCAAGAAAGTCATCCGGAAAGCCATACCGGAAGTTCCTGTCCATCTGAGATCGATCAAGGGCACCGTATCCATGGACGTAGCGGTGGGTAGTGATGGGCGCGTCGCAAAGGCCGTGGTGATAAGCGGACCTTCCGAGCTTCATGAAATCTCGATCAAGGCCGTCGAAAAGTGGGTCTACAAGCAGACTTCGGTTGGCGGCATCCCCGTGGCCGTCTTGACCAAGATCGATATGCGCTACAAGTGAGGGATTCTTGCCCTAGCTTCCAGATCGCCGTGATGGGTTCACAGGAATCTCCAGCGCCTTTGGCAGTGCATTGGCCGACAAGCCGAGCACATCCCGCAATATCTCACTCGGATTCAACTAACTGGAAGAATGGCGGCGACGCTGTTCGGCGTTTTTCTCTTATGCCCCACGCAGCGCCCGATCGAGCGCCTCCACGTAGAAGTATTCACCCCACATCACCGATTCGTTGACGCCAAGGCCCTTGTGAAGGTGGTAGACGCCCTCGGTGAGAATGCCTTCCCATCCCGGCTTTCCGCGGGCCAGGAAAGGCTTCTCGGAAAGCGTCAGCAGGATGCGCCGCGCCGTCTGGTCATAGAGCGTTCCCTTGGCGGGGTCTGCGCTGAGCTTCGCCAGCCGCAGCAGTCCCGCCGCGACGATGGCCGCCGCCGACGTATCCAGATGGCGCGGGCCGTCGGCGGGCAGATCGTAGTCGAACAGCGGAACGCCGTTCGCCGGCGTTTCCCGGATGTAGAAGTCGGCGCATGCCTCCGCGGTCTGCAGAAACCGCGGGTCGCGAACGGCGTTGTACGACGACGTGAACCCGTAGATCGCCCAAGCCAGCCCGCGCGACCAGCAGGAGTCGCCTCGGAAGCCCTGCTGCGTCGACTGCCGCAGGAACTCGCCGCTTTCGAGATCGTACATGCCTTCGTGGGACGAACTGCCGTCGCCGCGAATCAGCACGCGCCGCGTCGTCAGGCAATGTTTCATCGCCACGTCCAGCAGCTTCGCGTCCCCGGTCTGGAGCGCGGCGTAAAAGATGATTCCGACGTTGGCCATGATGTCGATGAACAACGAGTCGGGACCCATGAACGAGCAGAGATACTCGCCCTTCTCCTTGAAACGCAGGGCCAGGGTACGACCGGCTTGAATCACGACGTCGTTCAGCGGCCGGTCGCCGGTGAGCCGGTACCAGCGGTGGTAGGTCGACAAGAAGATGAACCCCAGGTCGTGGACGTTGCGGTCCATCTTGCGAGGTTCGAGAGGGGTGGTGTAGCGCTCGGCGAGTTCGCGCCACTGGGTGTCGCCCGTGCGGCGGTGGAAAACCCACATCATGCCGGGCAGAAAACCGTCGCACCAATGGGTCCATGCCTCGCCTTGGTGACGCCACTTCCCGTTCCGGGTGTACATCGGATAGAAATCGGGATCGCGCTCCACCAATCCCAGGACCTGTTTCTGGGCGAAGTCGAAGGCGTTTTCCAGGGCTGGACGCCACTGTTCGGAGGGGCAGGTCTCGATCATAGGCTGCCTAGTGTAGCAGGGGAAATACTGGAGACCCGCGGACCGGCGAAGGCAGGTCAGGCCTGCCCGGCGCGGGCGCGTTTGATGTACTCGTCGCGATTCCGGCGGGACTCGAAGAAGAACATCTCGCCGTCGATCTCTTCCCGAACCGCAACGTTTTCGTCGACATAGATGCCGGAGACGGGGTCCTTGACCAAGCGGCCTGTTTTTGCTTCTTTGCCGTCCGTGGTTTCGCCGCCGCCGTCCGAACGCTCACTGGGAGAGGACGAAAGGGCTTTCTTGACCGCCTTGACGACATCGGTGATCAACCAGCGCACCAACGCCAGGGCAATGATGGTCAGAATGATGAGGAGAAGATTGCGCACGGTGTTATCTCAAGCACGAAGGCGCCGGCCGCAGACCGGCGCCTTCCCCAAAAACCCGAGCTCAGCAAGCCGCCATCGCGTAAGACGGCGCTACTACTTGCGCCGTCTGCGCTTCCTGGCGTTGGGATTCTCGAAGCTCATGTCGACGCTGGCTTGGAGCGAGGAGATGAGGCTCTTGGCGGTCGGAGCGTTCGGGCCGTTCGGCGCGGTGTCCAGATAGCTCTGAAACGCCTCGATCGTACCCTCCACCGGGATCGTGTTGCCCTGATCGTCAACCTTGGCTTGGCCCATGAGGGTCACGCCGATCTGGTAGAACGCTTCGGCATAAGGGGGGGTTACGGTCGTGGCGTCACGAAAGGCCTCGATCGCACCTGCCATATCTCCCTGGTTCATCAACGTGGCGCCCAGGTTGTAGTGGAACTGGCCGGCGTTGTTGGGTGAGAGCAGCGCGGCATTCGCCAGCTCCTGCTTGCCTGCATCCATCTGCCCGTCCTTGATCAGTTCAAGGCCAAGATTGTTGTGAAAGCCGGCATTGTCGGGCTGCAACTCGAGGGCCTTGCGATAGGCGGCGATCGACTCGGCGCGGATCGCCTTCCCCTCGGGCCCGCGTTTGGTGCCGGCCAGACCGGAATTCGCTACCGCCAATCGCGCCCAGACGGCCACCTGCTTCGGATCGACCTCGGAGGCCTTCTTGAACGAATCGATAGCCGCTGCGAAGTTCCTGGACTCCAGTGCTACCATGCCGGCGTTATAGGCGTCGTTCAGTTCCTTGTTCCTGGAGATCTGCTCGCGGCGCTTGCTGAGCCGCTCTTCGTAGCGTTTGCGCTGCTCGGGCGACATGTTCCTCAACTGCTGCTCGGTCAGTTGTCCCGATGACGCGGCCTTTCTTCTGGCTGCTTCCTGCGCCAAGTCGAAATCCAGTTGGGTCGCCTCACCCGCGCTCGACGGCTTTATGTTGTTCACACGGGCTTTCTCTTGGCCATCTACCTCCAGGATGACGTTGTAGACCCCCATCTGGAGAAAGCCGAAAAGATACTCGCCGCGCTTGTTGGTTTTGACTTGCGCCTTACCCGGCATTTCCTGGCGCTCGGTACGGACGACCGCTCCCCGCACCGGTTGTCCGTCTTCCCCAATGACCTTGCCGGCCAAACGCCCCGTTTGCGCGGAGGCGAAGCTCGCGGAGCACAACAATCCGGCCGTCAACAAGGCAACGTGGTAGGCTCTGGCAAACATACTGTTACTCCTTTCCCGGGGACCCGGAAGCCCCCTGCTCAGAATACAATATTCCTCTTGGTCCCGGCCACCTAAAAGCAGTCATTCAGGATCGGCAATCGCATACCGCATAGGGCGCAGGGTCCTCGAATCCGGCTTGTTCGAACGCACGCAGCCGGAGAACGCAACTATCGCATGTGCCGCAAGCTTCACTCTCGGACCGGTAGCACGACCACGTCAGATGAAGCGGCGCTCCGAGCGCCATGCCGCGCCGCACGATCTCTGTCTTCGAGCAGTGTATCAACGGAGTCTCGATCGCAATGCGCGTTTCCGGCCGGGTTCCCGCCTCGACGGCTGCCGCGAAGGCCCGGTAGTAGCCTGGGCGGCAGTCGGGATATCCGGAGCTGTCCTGCTCGACGGCCCCGACGAATATCCGCTCCGCGCCCAGCACTTCGGCCCACGATACGGCCGCCGTCAGGAAATGGGCGTTGCGGAAGGGTACATAGGTTACAGGGATCTCGCCTTGTTGAGCTGCGGCGAGGTCGGCTTCCGGCACTTCGATCGCCTGGTCGGTAAGCGCCGAGCCGCCGATCGCCGTCATATAGCGCTGATTGATGTGCAATCGTTCTTCCACACCGAGGAAGTCCGCGATCTGTTCGAAGGCCCGCAGCTCCCGCGCTTCCGTCCGCTGGCCGTACGATGAATGCAACACCGCCGACCGAAAATCTCGGGACGCGATCGCCGCGGTGACGCAACTATCCATGCCGCCGCTGAGCAACACTACAGCCTGGGGCCTTTCCGGCATGGCCATCATCATAGCCGCGATGTTGAGGTCCGTCCTGTTCGCCTGCAGCAGACGCCTAGCCTGCCTTTCTCACCACGTGGCGAGGCGAAGTGCGTGAGAGGGCCATCAGGACGAGGCGCGAGCCGCTTGGCGCGCGCAGGCGTACTTGAACCGTACGTTGAGCACGGCAAGCAAGCGCAACGAAGTCCTGGCGGTCGTACCGCGTGCTTCGACCGTCGGGTGGTGAGAAATGCAGGCTATGATGGGAGCCGGGGGTACTGAGCGATTTGCTCGAGCCGGGCGGCTTCTGATGAGCGCGGCGCATAGTCCATGACGAGATGCGTGTTGTGGGTATTGCTGCTGCCCGCGGCGGCAATTCTGCTGCCGGCCATTACGGTTGATGTCGATAATCCATTCGGCGGCGTCCGCGTCGCTGTAGGGTCGGATCCGCGCTTCCGGGTCCGAGTGACGGGGACGACGCGCGAAATCACGCGCGACGACGTCAAGATCACGCGCACCGAGGAGCGCGTGGTCGTCAAGTGCGCGCCGCACGATTCCGAGCCGATCGACCTCGACCTCTTTATCCCGATCGGCTTTTCCGTGGATGTCGTGACGATGGATGGAGCGATAGAAATCAACGGGCTGATTCGCGGGGCGCGCCTCGTCACGGAAACCGGCGATATCCGTTTGGCGGTGCCTTGGCGGGCGACACGCATCCGGATGGATTCGGAGCGGAAGCCCGCGGCGGTGCATCTTCCGCCGCAGGCGAATTTCACCCAAAACGATATCCAGGTGACTCCGGAGAGGACGATCTGGCGGCTCCGGGACCGCCTCACCGGCGGTCGGGTTACGTACGGACTCATTCGCGTGCGGGCGCAAGAGCCCGGTGAGCTGCGGCTGACCGATGAGCCCATACCGCAGGACTCGCCTGTCAAACTCCCCTGGCAGTCGGTCGAAGCGTTGGCGAAGGCGCTCGATCAAGAGAAACCGGGGAAACCGAAACCGCCGCCGAGGACTGACCCACAGGCAGCACCCGCACCAACGAAGCCTCATCCGGCCTCCGGTAATCCTGTATTCCGGTCTGACGTAAGGATGGTCAATCTCGTCGTCACGGCTACCGACGCGGCGGGGCGGCCGGTGACCGAGTTGGATCCGGGGGACTTCACCATCATCGAGGAAGGCCACGAGCAGGAGGTAAGTTTCGCGGGATCGGACGATGTGCCGTTCAATCTGGCGATCCTTCTTGATCTCAGCGGCAGCACGAAGCCGGACCGCCTCGCGATGAGGGAAGCCGCTCGGCGATTCGTTTCTCTGGCTCGTCCTTTTGACCGGGTAGCCCTGTACGCCCTCGCCGGCGATATCTTCCACGTGGTTTCCCCGCTGACCGACGATCGCGAAGCGCTGCTCGAAACCGTCGACAAGCTCCCGGACGTCGCGGGCGGCTCCCCCGTTTATGACGCCATCGCGTTGGCCTATGCCGAGGAGCTGCACGAGCATCCCGGCCAGCGCAATGCCTTGATCGTGATCAGTGACGGCATCGACAACCAGGTGAGCAACCAGAGGACGGACACGCCATCGACGATCCGGTTCAAACGGCTTGCCAAAGCGGCCGGCGAGATGCACGCGCTCATCTATCCCGTCTTTCTCCGTTCGGGCGAGCGCTTCGGGCGCGGTTGGTCACAGAAGGCGCGCAAACGCCTGGAGACGTTGGCGGCCGCGTCTCACGGCCGGATTTTCCCGGCGATTTCCATTCAGGATCTCGATCCCGTGCTCCCGTTGATCGAATCGGAGTTGCGCGGCGTCTACAGTGTTGCCTACTACCCGAGCAACCAGAATTTCGACGGCGAGTGGCGCGGCGTGGAGGTCAAGGCCGGGCGATCCGGCGTGACGATTCGTGCGCGGCCCGGCTACTACGCCCGCTGAACCGCGGAGCGCGATGAGCTAAAGTGGGCGCATGCCGACTGCCTCTCCACGCGGACTCGCGTTCTGTCTGGTCCTGACTTCGGTTTTCTGCATCATGACGATTCCCCTGCGCGCGCAACTCCAGGAAGGCCCGCCGGCTTCGGTGGGCATGTCGCAGCAACAACTCGACGCGGCCGCGTCGATCCTGGCGAAGCAGCTTGATTCAGGTCCCGTCACGGCCGCATCAATCGTCGTGGCTCGGCGGAATCGGATCGTGCTCGCCCGCGGCTTCGGCAAGCTCAGCCACGATGCGGAAGCACCCCGGGTGAGGCCGGACTCGATCTTCCTCTTGGCGTCGATCACGAAGCCGGTGACCGGCTGCGCATTGATGATCCTGGTGGACCGCGGGTTGGTGTCTCTCGACGACCCGGTTTCCCACTACCTCCCTGAATTTCAGGGCGGTGAGCGCGCCAGGGTTACGGTGCGCAACCTGCTCTCGCACATTTCCGGATTGCCCGACATGCTGCCGCAGAATCGCGAGCTGCGGCGGGCGCATTCTCCGCTGAGCGGCTTCGTGCAGGGCGCGGCGAAGACGCCGCTGCTCTACTTTCCGGGCTCGAGCTTCCGGTACCAGAGCAAGGGCATCCTGCTGGCGGCGGAGATCGTCGAACGCGTCTCCGGCAAGCGGCTCAGGGACTTCGAAAAGGAAGAGATGTTCGAGCCGCTCGGCATGCGTCACAGCGCTCTGGGAATGGGGGACTGGAAGCTCGAGGAAACCGTCTGGGTCGAGACGTCGCCCAACTCGAATCAGGCCGATCTGGAGCGTTTCGGCCCCAACAGCCCTTATTGGCGGGATATGGGCCATCCCTGGGGCGGCATGCACAGCAGCGCGCTCGACTTGGCGGTCTTGCTCCAGACCATGCTGAACGGCGGCGAGTACGGCGGGAATCGCGTTTTCAGCCGCGCCGCTGTCGATGCCATGACGAGCGACCAGAACGGTTCTCTGGAAGCCCCCTGGGGGCTCGGATGGGCGCTTCGGGATTCGCCCGTCTGGAACTTCTTCGGCGAGCTGGTTTCAGCGAAGACCTTCGGGCACACCGGCGCGACCGGCACCGTTGCGTGGGCCGACCCGGAACGGGACCTGCTCTGCGTGATCCTGACGAACCGCATGGTCGAGAACGGCCGCTTGCTGCGGCGCGTCTCCAATGCGGTGGCGGCGGCCGTCGAGGACTAGCCTGCATCGGATATACTGAGCTTCGACCCGATGAGATTCCTGCGCCGACTTGTAGTTCGCGCCGCTCAGGAACTGGCGGCCAATCCGGAAGCCCGCGCCAAGGCTTCACAGGTGTTGGAAGAGAACATCAAGCCGCGGGCCAAGAAGGCTTGGCAACAGGCCCAGCCCGAAATCGAGAATGCCAAACAGGGAGTCAAGAGCTACGCGAAGAAGCTTCGCGACGAGTACCGCAAGGGCCGCGGCTGATCCCCGAACCACTGTCAACGCAGCGGGCGAGAACGCCCGTCCTTCCGAAACACCAGCTCCACGTCATCTCCGATCGCCACGCCGCCCCTCTCAGCGGCCGATTCCCGGTTGATCGAGACCTCCAGATAGCCGCTGCTTCCGGTGATCACGAACGCGGCGCCGGGCGGGGCTTGGGCATACGCTTTCGCGGTCTTCGAGACCTCGATCCCGCCCGCCGCGAGGCGGAAATCCGAGGGGGATTCCCCGAGCAACTCCGCCGGAAAGCTCGTGACGATGTTCCCGAAGCGGTCGATGTTCAGGACCTTCCCGTGCCACCGGCCCGGCTGCGCCAGGGCGGGAGTTGTGGGATCGAGCTGCACGTACTCGTCGACCGGCGATCCGAATGCAGCGGGCGGCGTCCCCTTCGCCAGCCACGCCGCGACCGGCGCGAAAAGGTCCCGTCCGTGGAACGTGTTGCTGGTGGGCTTCAAGGCCCACCGTTCTGCATCGATTTCCCGCACCAGGTGCTCCGTCTGTTCGTAGACTTGCGACAGTACGCCGTTATCCGGCGCGACGAAATGCTGCCCGGCGGCTTCGACGAGGATCGGCCGCCGACTCGTTCCCACGCCGGGGTCCACGACGACGACGTGAACGGTCTCCGCAGGGAAAAAGGGATGCGCCTGCGCGATCACGAATGCCGTTTTCAGCAGACCGTACGGGCCCACGTCGTGCGTCAGATCGATGATGCGGGCAGGTGGGTGAATGCCTGCGATCACACCCTTCATCACGCCCACGTAGTGGTCTTCATGGCCGAAGTCCGTGGTCAGAGTGACGATTTGAGAACCCACGATATAATCAATATTCGCACCGTAACTCCGTGAAACGCCACTACTTCGACTACAACTCGACGACGCCGGTGGCCCCCGAGGTGCTGCGGGCCATGCTGCCCTACCTGGATCAGAGCTATGGCAACGCGTCGAGCATTCACACCTTCGGGCAGCAAGCCCGCTCGGGCGTCGAGCGCGCCAGGCGGCAGGTAGCGGCGCTGCTGAACGCCAAGCCCGCCGAGATCGTCTTCACGAGCGGCGGCACGGAAGCGGACAATCTGGCGATTCTCGGCGCCGTATACGGGTCCGGCAAGCCGGCCAAGCACGTCATCACCAGCACCATCGAGCATCCGGCGGTCCTCAACACCTGCCGCTACCTTGAAAGCCGGGGCGTCGCTGTCACCTGGCTCTCCGGCGGTTCGCGCGGAGTCGTTTCCGTCGAGGACGTGCGCAAGGCGCTGCGCCCTGAAACCGTGCTGATCAGCATCATGCACGCCAACAATGAGCTGGGCACGGTTCAACCCATTGCCGGGATCGCGCGGCTGGCCCGCGGCTCCGGGATTCCGTTCCACACCGACGGCGTCCAGAGCGCCGGCAAGATCGCGACCGACGTGCAGCAACTCGGTGTTGACTTGTTCGCCCTGAGCGGACACAAGATCTACGGCCCACAGGGTGTCGGCGCATTGTACATCCGGAAAGGCACGGTCCTCGAGCCGGTCCTGTTCGGCGGCAGCCACGAGCGCGGGCGCCGTCCGGGAACCGAGAACGTGCCGGGAATCGTCGGACTCGGCGAAGCCGCGGCCCTGGCCCATCGCGATCTGGATTCGGAAGGCCGGCGACTGTCCGCGCTGCGCGACCGCTTGCAGGAGAGTGTTCTGGCCCGCGTCGAGAGCGCAGTCGTCAACGGCGATGGAGTGGAGCGAACGCCGAACACGACCAACATTCGCTTCGATCACATCGAAGGCGAAGCGATGGTCATCGCGCTCGACCTCAAAGGCGTGGCGGTCTCGAGCGGCGCGGCGTGTTCCAGCGGCGCGGTAAAACCGTCCCACGTCCTCACGGCCATCGGACTGTCGACCGGGCAGGCCAAGTCCAGCATCCGCTTCTCGCTCGGCAAGAAGACGACGGACGAGGACGTCGACGCCTTGCTGGAGGCTGTCCCCTCGGTCGTAGCGCACCTGCGCAAGCTATCCCCCGCCTACGCCGGTTAGCGGGGAGGCAAAACGAACGGGGACTATCCTGCATGTCTCACCACGTGGCGAGGCGAAGTGGGTGAGAGGGTTGCCAGGAAGAGGCGCGAGCCGCTTGGCGCGCGCAGGCGTACTTGAACAGTACGTTGAGCACGGCAAGCAAGCGCAACGAAGTCCTGGCGGTCGTATCGCGTGCTTCGACCGGCGGGTGGTAAGACATGCAGGCTTAGATCGAACTGAAACCTTGCAGCGCCCTTGCGCGCCTCCCAAAGAAAGAATGGCCCGGTTTCTCCAGGATATCGCCGCGGTGCTCGATCCCCTCGAGAGGGAAGAGCCGTCCGTGCGGGAGGCCATCCAAAACATCGAGCCCATCGAAGCGGCGCTGATTCCCGAACCATACCGCTCGCTGCTCGTCCATGACAGCGACATGACGCCTACGCTGCGCGACTATTGGGAGTCGCCGATCGCGCTTCGACCGCTCATCGTGTTCCGCGATGGGGACCTGCTGCACCGCCAGGTCGTGCTCACCGCGGGCCCCGGCCGGATTCCCGTCGAGGCCGGTGCCATCAGGATTCACCTGGACCGGTTTCCGCCGGAAGCGCTGCCCGTGATTCTCCGGGGCAGGCAGCCTCTCGGCGCCGTGCTCTCGGAATACCGGATTCCCCACGTCTCCGATCCGCAAGGGTTCTTCCGGCTCCCTGCGAACCGATTCTTGAAAGAGGCGTTCCAGGACCCGCGCGACCAAACCCTCTACGGCCGCTGCAACCGCTTGTCCGACGACGCTGGAAAGACCCTCGCCGAGGTGGTCGAGATCCTTCCGGCGACCGTGAGAAGCAGCGTCAGCTGACCTGTTCGAGGATGGCGAAGTCGCCCGGATTCCAGGCCTGGGCGATGACGTAGTACTTGCCGCCGTGCTTTCGCAGCACCGCATTGTGGATGTGCGTGAAGTTCTCGAGGCCCAGGTCTTCCTTGATCATGACCGTCGAGATGAGCTTGTCGTTTTCGAGAATGTAGATCGGGGCCCCTCTGCTCGTATCCGGCCCGCGCAGCGCGCCGACAATGGCGTAGTCATCGAGATAGTCGATGTCGCACGGCAGTGAGCCGAACGGCATGTTGAGGGTCGAGATGTACTGTCCGGTTCGGGTGAAGCGGTCGATTTCAGAATACAGCCGGTCGGCGACGTCGACGCGCCGCGTCCCCCCGGGTACGGTGATGCCGTGTCCTGTTCCGAATTGGCCGACGCCTGTGCCCTTGCCGCCGAACGAAAGGTCGTGCCATTCGGCCTTGAACGGGTTGGTGCTCAAGACCTTGGCGGTCAGCACGTAGTCCAGTTTGGAGTAACCCGTTGCCACGTAGATCATGCCGTCGAGGTACTCGGTGTCGGTCGGGACGAAGTTGCCCGCGCCGGCGAAGTAGTCGCTGGCGTGAGGATGTCCGAGGTCGGTGCCGGGTTTGGGGGGCTTGAGGGTGTTGACGAGCTTGCCGTCCAGGGTCGTCGTCACGACTTGCGCCGACTGGTTTCCGGGGAAGGTGAGATAGGCGCCGCCGTCCGAGTACCAGATGGTCGCGTTGTGCATGTTCGTGTCTTTCATCGAGGGCGGCGTGCTGATCATCCGGGTGCTCTTCAGATCGGAGCTGATCTGGATGATGCCCGCGCCCGGAAGCGCGAAGTACGTCTCGCCCTTGCCCGGCCGCCGATCGATCGCAAAACCCCCGTGGGCGGCTTTCAGCACGTCGGGAACCTGCGCCTCGGACGGCAGATGGCTCGAGGTGTAGAGCACCTTGAAGGTCATCTTCCCCTGGCCGCTGGTTTTCGATGCGGCGCTGGTCGAGCGGTCGAGGCCCAACACCCAGCTCATCGCGAGCAGAAGAACGAAGAGAGCACTGACGGTCAATCGCTTCATGAGTCCACCTCCCGATATCCAGCTAAAGGATAGCCTAATTCGTAGCCCAACGCTATGCGGGAACCGTAACGCGGGCGTCTGCGAGAATGAGCATGTGAGCAACGATCTCATCGCGGTCGCCATGAGCGGCGGCGTGGACAGCTCGACCGTAGCCGGTCTGCTGCACCGCGGCGGCACGCCCGTGGTCGGCATGACCATGCAGCTCTGGAACCAGCGCCGCATGCCCGAGTTGATCCCGCCGGGCGGCTCCTTCGGCCGCTGCTGCTCGCTCGACGATGTCTACGACGCCCGGCAGGTCGCTCAACATCTCGGTATTCCCTACTACGTGCTCGACTTCGAGGACCGCTTCGAGCGGGAGGTGGTCGAGCCCTTCGTCAGCGACTACCTTGCGGGGCGGACGCCGATTCCCTGCACGCTCTGCAACAACTTCGTGAAGTTCGACCGCTTTCTGACCACGGCCGAGCAAGTGGGCGCCCGGCGGGTCGCCACCGGCCATTACGCCCGGATCGGCTTCGACGAGCGCAGCGGCCGGTATCTGCTGAAGTGCGGCCTGGACGAGTCCCGTGATCAGTCCTATTTCCTGTTCGGATTGACGCAGGAACAACTGTCGCGTTCTCTGTTCCCGCTGGGAGGAATGCGGAAAACCCAGGTGCGTCAACTCGCTCAGGATCTCGATATCCCGGTGGCCGGCAAGGGTGAGAGCCGCGAGATCTGCTTCGTTCCCAATGGGGACTACGCCCGCTTCGTCGAGCTGTATCTCGCGAGGAAGGGGGCCAACGGCTCTTCGGAAACCGCCGGCGAGATTGTCTCGACCGGCGGAGAGACTCTCGGCGAGCACGACGGGATTCATCACTACACCGTCGGCCAGCGCCGCGGCCTGAGAGTCGCCGCCGGCCGGCCGCTCTATGTGGTCAGGATCGAGCCGGCTTCGAAGAAGGTGTTCGTCGGCCCGGATGAAGAGCTGCTGCGAACCAGTTTTTCCGTTCGCGGCCTGAATTGGATCGCCGTCGCCGGCCCGCGCGAGCCGCTGAGAGTGCAGGTGAAGATCCGGCACCAGTTCAAGCCGGCCTGGGCGGAGGTGAGTCCCGACGCCGGGTCGGGCTCGGCAACGGTCGAGTTCGAACGACCGCAGCGGGCCGTCGCTCCCGGTCAGGCGGCCGTGTTCTATGACGGCGACACCGTCGTCGGCGGCGGTTGGATCCAGTAGATTCCAATGGACTCCCGCGCCTTTTCATCGTCGTCCTGAATCTTTCTCTGCGGCAGGTCTCCTTGCTGAAAGGCTGCCCGCCTACGTTCGGGCCTCCGCTGGCGGCCCCTTGCCGCCGCAATCCAGCGGCCCTACCATAAGGGGGCGTCACCCCCTCCCGAGCGGGAGTAGTTCAGTGGTAGAACGGCAGCTTCCCAAGCTGCATGTCGCGGGTTCGATCCCCGTCTCCCGCTCCAGCTTTGCGGCAGCTTCCTCGTCGCCGATGTGGCGCAGAAGCCCGTAGGTCTTGCCAAGCGGCTGGGCGAAGTTCGTCAGAGGGCCTTCAGGACAAGGCGCAAGCCACCCGCGCGAGCAACACGGCCTTTACACGAACTCAAGCAAAACGGCGCGCGATTTCGTAGCTGGTGCTGCGTCCGCCCGCGTCGCCGCGAGCCAGAATGTCGTGAGTCAAAAGACCGCTGATGTCGCGGAGGGCCGTATCCTGGGAGCACTTGGCGATCCTTGCCCATTTTGAGGTGGTCAGCTTCCCTTCGAAGCCGTCGAGCAGGCGGTTCAGAATCATCCGTTGACGCTCGTTGAGCGGCACGGTCCGAACGGTTTCCCAGAAGCGCGCTTTCCTGGTGACGGCCGCAAGCGTTTCCTGGGCTCCCTCGATGGCTCGGCCGAGACATCGCAGAAACCATTGCATCCACAGCGTGACGTCCAAGGTGCCTTTCTGCGTCCTCTCCAGGACCTTGTAGTAGTCCGCGCGCTCGTGTCGGATCTGAGCGGACATGCTGTAGAAGCGCTGCGAGCTCTGTTCGGAACGCGCGAGCAACATGTCGGCGATCGCACGGGCGACCCGGCCGTTTCCATCATCGAGTGGGTGCATCGTGACGAACCACAGGTGGGCCAGCGCGGCCTTCAGCACGTTGTCCGTCTCCGCCGGGGTATTGAACCAGTCAAGAAAGACGGATGTCTCGTGATCGAGCCGGCCGGCCGCTGGCGCTTCTAAATGAACCCGCTCGCGCCCAATAGGACCCGAGACAACCTGCATCGGGCCGGTTGCGTCGTCTCGCCATGCACCGGCCCGGATACGTCTCATTCCGCTACGGCCCGTCGGGAACAGCGAAGCATGCCACGCAAAAAGCCTTTCCGCCGTTAGCGGCTGGTCGTAATGACGCGTCGCGTCGAGCATCATCTCGACAATGCCCTCGACCTCGCGATCCGGCTGTCTCAAACCGGCGGTATCCAGGCCAAGACGGCGCGCGATCGACGAACGGACCTGCTCGGCGTCCAGCTTCTCGCCTTCGATTTCGCTCGTCTTGACGACATCTTCGGTAAGAGTCCGCAGGACTGCCTGTAGCCGGAGATCGAAGCCGAGCGACTCCATCCTGCCGATCAACCGGCCCTGCTGATGCCGGACAGCAGCCAGGGACCGTGACACTTCCCCTTGATTCCAGGTGAAGCGGGGCCAGTTCGGAAGTTCGTGAATGTACGCCGGCGATGCCAGGGACATCCTCCTGCGGAGATTGTAACAATTAATCTCCGCACATAATGCGGTGAATAGGCCGTGGTTTCACCGCATGGCGGCCTCTGGCGTCCATGACGCTCCGGCTCCCTTCAAAGAACGAAAGCACCGTGTCGCCGCGTTCTTGCGACGGCCGGCCGTTACGCAATCGGCCCCAGGGCGCGTATCCTGGGGCATGATGCGTACTCCGAGACTCCCCGCACTCCTGGCCGTCGCACCCCTTCTTCTCGTGTTCTCCTGCGCTCAGCACGAGGAGAACCCCCCTCCTGACAGCGGGGGCCACCCACTTGAACTGCGCCCGCAGCCTTGGCAACGGCGCGCGAGTCCGGTGCTCTCGGCCGATACCACGCAGCAGAGCTGGTCAAGCAAGATGCTGTACAGTCCGGCGGTGGTGCATCTGGACGGCGCATTCAAGATGTGGTACGTGGGCTCCGAAGGTGACTACTCTGCCGAGCATGGAGTCTTGAACATCGGTTACGCCGAATCCGAGGACGGCGTTCAGTGGCGAGAGTATGCCGGCAACCCCATTCTTCTCGCGAAGGACCTCCCGTTCGCAACGGACTTCCAGACCCCGTTCGTTCTCTTCGACGAAGAGGAACGCATCTACAAGATGTGGTTCATCAGTTTGTACCTCGATGACCAGAGGATGGATCAGATGCTGGGCTACGCCACCAGTTCCGACGGGATCGAATGGAGCATCCATCCGGAACCGATCTACTGGTCAGGCCGTTCGCCTTCCGTCATCAAGGAAGGCCCCGATCGGTATCGCATGTGGATGAATTCCCGTCCCTCGCCCGAGACGGACGACATGGACTTGTATGGCTACATCTATGAGTTCGCTTCCTCCGACGGCATCGAGTGGGAGCGTGGCGGCGAGCCGATGATCGTGCCTTCCGGCAAAGCTCACGAAGGCGTGATCTACCCCTATGTCCTGAAAGAGGAAGGTGCGTTTCGGATCTGGTATGGGGCGTATGACGAATCGGACACGAGATTTCACCTCTTTAGCGCAACATCGAAGAACGGCTCCGACTGGCTGCTGCGCCACGATGGAGAGGCTTTCTCCGCGCACGACGATCCTCGATCTTTCGACGCGAAGTATGTCTCCACGCCCTGGGTCTTGAGCCTCGAAGACCGCTATCTGCTGTATTACTCGGCCCGAGACTACAGGAAGGTGGAGACAGGCAACATCTATCGGCACATCGGGCTGGCGGAGATTATCAAACCCGATTGAAGAGTCGGAAGGCGCTCCGGGCCGCCCCGCGGGCGGCCCGGTAGCCCCATCGGGAGCGAGGCGCTCAGTAGATGAACTTCAATCCGAACTGCATCTGGCGGGCCGTCTTCGCCGAGAAGATCCGGCCCGTCGTGCCGATTCCGAGGGTCGTGACGGGATTGTTCAGGTTGACGTGATTCGGAGCGTTGAACATCTCCCACCGGAACTGCACGTACTTGTCTTCCCGGATGTAGAAGTTCTTCATTAGGCCGAAGTCGAGAACGTGCTCGCCGGGACCGTCCATCAGGCCGAGCGCCGAGTTGCCGAAAGTGTAACGGGCAGGTGCGGTGAAAGCATCTTTGTTGAACCAGGCGTCCGCGCTGGGATTGGAGAGTTCTGGATTTCCCGAAACATCCGCCCGGGTGTTCCTGCCGTTCCCGAGCGTGGCCCCACGTTGTATGAAACTCAGAGGAGAACCTGACCAGAAACGGTAGATCCCGGTTAGCTGCCAACCGCCGAGGACGGCGTCCGCGACCGGATTCGCATCCGGCAGGAGCTTTCGGCCGCGCCCGATCGGAACCTCGTAGACGCTGTTGAAAGCGAAGATGTGCGTTCGATCGTTGCTGTTGCGGCCGCGGTTGTAACTGTCCGGGGCGTGCGGCTCCCTGGCCGCTTGCTCCATGTGCCTGCCCAACGCGTAGGCCAGGGTGAACAGGACTCCGTCGTTGAACCGCCGTTCCCACTTCGTGTGGAGCCCGTTGTACCAGGTGTGCCCGATCCCTTCGTACACCCGCATGCCCGTGCTGAAGAACGGGAACGGCGCCGCGGCTTGAAGATTGGCGTGCTGGCCGGGTTCGGGATAGTTGACGAAATTTCCGGCGTTGTTCCAGAAGTTGTAGATGCGGTTGCCGACATACGAGACGGTCAGCGCGGAATTGGCCGGCATGGACGTCTGGATCGACGCGTTCCATTCGTGCGTGGTCTGAATCTCGATGTCCCATGCCGGTCCGACCACCGTGGGGGCGAGGAAGGCTTTCGGGTCGTCGGGAAATGCGGTCTCCCAACTCTGGTTGGAAGCTCTCGAGAAGTTGATGGACTCGAAGTTCCAGTATGGGGGGCCGATGATGGCGGAAGCGGCGCGATTCCCGTTGCCGATTCCAAAGGGGAAGATGCCGTAGGCGGCCCGGACGACCAGGTTCGACTCTCCGGTAGGCCGCCAGGCGAGACCCAGGCGCGGCGAGATCACGCCCTTGGGGTCGAACAGCCCGTGTGGCACGCCCACTTCGGAGGCGGGCACCCAATGGTCCTTGGAAAACTCGGCCAGGGCCTGTGCAACGGGCTGCGCCGTCAGATCGACGGTGCCGTCGGGCTTCTCGCCGGCAATTGCTTTGCCGATACGCGGATCGAACGTGGCTTGATTCCCCCGCAGCGCCGCCCTCGCATGCCAGTAGTCCCATCGGATGCCGAGGTTGAGCGTCAACTTCTGGTTCACCTTGATCGAGTCGTTGAAGAAGGGAGCCGTGTAGGGCGAATCCGACATGCCGAAACTCTGGATGGGGAAGTTCCTGCGCGCGCGCCAGACCAATCCGAGCACGTAGTCCGCGAACCCGTCCCCGGTGTACTGGCTGTTGAACCACATGTTCCCCCGGGCGCAGCAGGAATCGTGCTGACTGGCCGTGGAGCGGTTGTTGTGGTGCACGCCGATGTTGATGGTGTGCCGTCCGCGAACCAGGTTCAGCGTCGCCCGCGAGTCGAAACCCCACGTCTTGTGGAATCCGTCGCGGGGCGAGGCGAACCCCGAATAGCCGGTTATGCCGATCGAAGGCAGTCCCACGTGCTCGCTGCGGCCCTCGGTTTGGAATCCTCGGATGCCGGCTTGCTGGGTCAGGTTGCCGATGTCCGAGCCCGTGTGGGAGCCGTCGAAGTTGTTGATGTTGCGCAGATAGCCCATGCTCAGGTTCAGCAGGGAAGTCTGGTTGATCGTCCAGTTGTAGTGAAGACCGATATTGTCTTGATCCGACTTGTCGTTGTTGGTGATGTCAGGCCGCGCTTGGGGATCGATCAGGTCGTGGTTTGAAGCGATCCAGCGGCCGTAGATGCGGTGATTGTCGGTGATCTGGTGATCGACCCTCGCGAGGAATTCCCAGAAGTCGTCCGGCCGTGGCTGCACCCCTTGGAAGCGGTTTCCGGGAGAGTTCGGCAAGAGGAATTCCTTGAAGAAGAACCGTGACGCGTTGGAGAACATCTGCTCCGGGATCATGTTGTTCGGGAACGGATCTCCGCTGAAGGGGTTGTTGATGGTCTTCGATATGGACGAGAAATCGCCCTGGAGCATCTCCGGCGAGATCGTGGGGCTGTTGTAGAGATCCTCGCGCCTCAGGCGCGTGTACTCGTTCGAGATGAAGAAGTGGGTGCGGTCACGAACGATGGGACCGCCGGCGGTGCCGCCGAATTGATTGCGGGTCAGCTTCGGGATCGTGCGC
Source organism: Bryobacterales bacterium (assembly GCA_028819575.1). GTDB lineage: Bacteria > Acidobacteriota > Terriglobia > Bryobacterales > UBA6623 > JAPPLB01. Next base: position 46,926 of record JAPPLB010000096.1, read on the forward strand.
GCGAAGGTGTTGCGGGCGTCCAGGTTGTCGTTCCGCAGGAACTCCCAGAGCGCGCCGTGCAGCTCGTTCGTGCCCGACTTGACCACCATGATCATCTGAATGGGGTTGCGGCCGTTTTCGGCGCTGAAACTGCTGGTCTCGACGCTGAACTCGGCGATGGTGTCGACGTTCGGGATGGTGATGCCCCGCTCGTTCATCGCCGCGTTGGCGGTGAGGCCGTCGATCAGGAACTCGGTATTTTCCAGGGGCACGCCCGCGCCCTGAGCCGCGTTCCCCCGTTCACCGGTATTCTCCCGGCCGCTGTAGCGCATGCCCGGGACGAGGTTGACCAACTCGGCGGGGTTTCTCCCGTTGATGGGAAGGTCGACGATCTGGCGCGCTTCGACCGTGCCGGTGACGGAGCTCTTCTCGGTCTGGATCAATTCGATGCCGGCGCTTTCGACGGTGATCTGCTCGGCGACGTCGCCGACTTCGAGCACCGGACTCACGCGCAGCCGTTGGCCGACGAGCAGCTCGGCCCGCTCGATCGTCCAGGTCTTGAAGCCTTCCAGCGACACCGAGACGTTGTAGAGGCCTCGGTTCAAACCCAGGATTTCGAAGATCCCGACTTCGTTTGTGGTGGTGGTGACGTTCTGACCGGTTTCGACGTTCGTGATCGAAACTTCGGCGCCGGGTATGACGGCGCCCGTCGTGTCGGTGGTGACGCCCAGAATCGACCCCTGCGTGCCGAGCTGCGCGGATAGTTGGCTGACACCAACTAGAAATAGAAAGGAGAAAACGGTAACGAACACCCTGACTTTCATGGAGCCTCTCGCTTTTGCGGCTTGGCGTGCTGGAAGCGGCCCAGCCGGTTGGAGTGTCTGCCTATGCTTTGCCCGCTTGCCGGCGGTTCAAAGCGTAACGTTTCTGAAGGCGCTCTTTGTGGACTCGATATTATTCTTCTAAGAACGTCTCCCCGTGCTCGAATGAGCCGATACTGCCTTCAGACGGTTGTTGCCGAAATCCAACCGACGAAAGCTGATCCCTGCGACTGATCGGCTCCAATTATTCCTGGGTTCAGTGCGGGTGTCAAGCACGGAGTATCTGTGGAGAGCACAAACTGTCGGTGACCACCGCAAGCAGAAGAAGGGTGTGTGGCGCCAAGGATTCCGGTCGCGGGATCCTTGCTGGGAAAGTCTCAGGAGTTCCTACCCGTTCCTCCACCCCGGGCCGCGAACGACGCGGCCGGGCAGCGCGCCGGTGTGCTCTCCATCTTTCAGCACCGCTACCCCGTTGACGAAAACGTGAAGGATGCCGCTGGAGTACTGGTGGGGCTGCTGGTAGGTGGCATGGTCCTGGACGTTTTCCGGATCGAAGACGACGAGGTCGCCGAAGTATCCCTCCTTCAACAGGCCTCGCCGGTCCAGCCGCAGAGTTCGGGCCGGCAACGCCGTCATCTTGCGGATCGCTTCTTCCATCGTCAGCACCTTCTCTTCCCGGACGTATTTCGCAAGCACGCGCGGGAAGCTGCCGTAGGCGCGGGGGTGGGTGTGCGACTTGAGGAAGACTCCTTCGGTCGCGATCGAAGGCGAGTCGGTGCAGTAGCTCATCCACGGCACGGCCATCTTCTTGCGCACGTTTTCCGGGTTCATCGAGAAGGCAACGGACATGACGCGTGTGTCGTCCCTGACGATCAGGTCCATGGCGGCCTCCTCGGGCGAAGTGCCCCATAGTTCGCCGATTTCAGCAACGGTCTTTCCGTTGAGATGCTTCAGTTCCGGGTTTTTCAGACCGACCACCAGGTAACCGCTGGGGCCGCCCACCGCCCGGTACAGGTTTTCCCATTCGTCCGATGGCTCGAGCATCTCGTGGGCGATCCGCTTGCGCGTCGCCGGGTCTTTGAGCCGCTTGACACGCTCTTCGTGACCGTCTTCTCCCACCCAGGGAGGCATGGCCGCCGTCAGACCGCCCATGCCGGCATGGTAGGGGTAGACATCGCCCGTGATGTCGAGCCCCTCGGCGCGGGCCTCCTCGACAAGCTCGATCGCCGGGTCGAGCCTGTGGACGTTCTCGCGGCCGACCACGCCGAAGTGATACACCTCGCCGCGAATCCCGGCCTGCCGCGAAATCGTAACGAGTTCCTCGATGGCGTCCAGGAAGCGCGCTCCCGTGAATCGGAGATGGGAAATGTACAGTCCGTCGTACTCGGCCGCAGCCTTGGCCAGTGCGGTCAGCTCTGCGGTATCGGCATACGGACCCGGTACTTGCATCAGCGCCGAAGAGATACCCACCGCGCCCTCTTCCATGGCCCGCCGCACCAGGGCGCACATCCGGTCGAGTTCCTCGGAGCTGGGAGGTCGATTCTCCTGCCCGAGCTCGTGGACCCGCAGCGTCGTTGCGCCCACGAACGATGCGACGTTGGTCGAGACGCCGCGGCGCACGAGGTGCTCCAGGTAGCTGTCCAGGGTGGTCCACTCGAAATCGAATCCCAGCTCTCCCCCGCGGAAACTCAGGTCGTCTTTCACCGCATCGTTCACCGGCCCCATCGAGCGGCCCTCGCCCATGACTTCCAGAGTGATGCCCTGGCGGATGTCGCTTTGCGAGCGGCCGTCAACGATGAGCGATTCCTGCGCATGGCTCAGGATATTGATGAAGCCCGGAGCCACGGCGAGGCCCCGCGCGTCGATCTCGACTCCTGTACGGGCTTCCGGCAGCGGCTCGACGGCGGCGATCCGGTCACCCCGGAGCGCCACGTCTCCCTGAAACGGCGGGTCGCCTCCGCCGTCATAGACTGTGGCGTTGCGGATGATGATGTCGTATTCGATAGGCATGGGGAATGGAACACCTGAAGTCCAGGGTGAGACAAAGTGTAGCGCTTTGTATGGCCTCCGGGACGGGGATTTCGGCGTTCAGCGTTACATCGGGCCGCCGTCTGAACCAACACTGCTAGCCTGCCTTTCACACCATGCGGCGAGGTGGAGTGCGTGAGAGGGCTGCCAGGACGAGGCGCGAGCCGGGTGGAGGAAAAAGGCGTGCGCAACACGGCCTGTAAGGTTTTTTACGAATCACGAGCTACGAAACACGGCTTTTATGTTTTTCACGAGACACGAATCACGAAATACGGATCACGGCCTTTATTGCCGTTCGATTCGCCCTGGGTACGCAAGGCTGGCGCAACCAGAAACCGCCGCCCGAACCGCCGCTCCCGCCGAAAGGTCGCGGCTTCCCTGCCCACCATTTCCCGGCATTTCCCACTATTTCCCTGCAACAAATTTGTCCCTGAGCCAGTGTCCCCGCTCCAGTCCGACGTTCTCGGTCGGCCTCACGGCGAGCGCCGTTCGCCGCAGCTCCCGTCGCCCTGCAGGATGCTTCCACTGCGGCGAATGCAAGATGAAACCTTGCTGAGAAAGGGGAACGTTCTGTAGTGCGAAAACAGGAGCACGTTCAAAATTGAGTTGACCGTCCGGCAGCGGTGTGCCCGGCAGCAGTCGTTGACAGGGAACCCGTTGGGGTCTATGGTGTGAGTAACCCTTCTTTGAGGTGCAGGAGGAGCATATCGGTGTGCTTCCGAATCAATGCCCGCACTGTGCTGCGAGGGCTCCTGTCGGTCGCCGCTCTTTGTCTCCTCGCGAGCCGGGTGCCCCAGGCGAGACCGCAAGCCCTCTCTTCCGAGCAGGCCGGCCGCAGGCTCTTCACGAACCACATCCAGCCGCTCTTTGAAGAGCACTGTCTCGCTTGCCACAAGCCGGATTCGAAGCAGAGCGGGCTCGACATCACGAGCCGCGAGGCGCTGCTCCAAGGTGGCGCGCGGGGGCCGGCCATCGTTCCCGGTGATGCGTCGTCGAGCTTGCTCTACGAGGTGGTCGCTTATACCGAAGAGCCCTGGATGCCGTTCCAGGCCAAGAAGCTGTCCGATGACGCGATCGATCTGCTCGGCATGTGGATCGACCTCGGAGCTCCCTTTGCCGAGGCCGCTACCGCATCGGCCCCGGCTGCCGCGGCGCTGTTCGAAGAGGTCCGCCCCGTTCTCGAAACGAAATGCCTGGTCTGCCACGGCGGCAAGTTCAAACAGGCCGGGCTCGATATTTCGACTCGTGAAAAGCTGCTGCGCGGCAGCGACGAACATCAGGATGTCGTGATCCCCGGCAATGCCGCCGCCAGCCTGTTGGGCAGGAAAATCCGGCACGAGCACGAACCGGGCATGCCCTATCAGTCCGACAAGCTGCCCGACTCCGACATCGGGAAACTCGAAGCCTGGATCAATGCCGAAGCTCCCTATACCGCGGATCTCGTGCTTCCCGGCGAACTGAGCGAAAAGGCTTTCTCCCACGGCAGCGACCACTGGGCGTATCGGAAGCCGGTCAAGAACCCTGTCCCCGAAGTGCGCAACGAGAAATGGGTCAGGAATCCAATCGACGCCTTCATCGCCGCCGAGCACGACAAGCACGGCCTCGACCCGTTGCCCGCAGCGGACAGGAACGTGCTCGTCCGCCGCCTCTATCTCGACTTGCTCGGCTTGCCGCCGACTGCGGAGCAGGTCAAAGCGTTCCGGAACGACACGCGCCCGAACGCTTATGAGCAGCTCGTCGACGACTTGCTCGACAGCCCCCGGTACGGTGAGCGCTGGGGCCGCCACTGGATGGACATCTGGCGCTACAGCGACTGGTACGGACGCCGTTCAGCGGGCGATGTGCGGAACAGCCAGCCGTATCTGTGGCATTGGCGCGACTGGATCATCGAGTCGCTGAACAAAGACAAGCCTTACGACCGCATGATCCAGGAGATGCTTGCGGCCGACGAGATCGCGCCGACCGATAGCGATGCTCTTCGCGCCACCGGCTATCTCGCCCGCAACTGGTTCGTGTTCAATCGCAATGTCTGGGTTCGCGACACCGTGGAATACACGGCCGCCGGCTTCCTCGGTGTGACCATGAAGTGCGCCCGTTGCCACGATCACAAGTTCGACCCGATCGCTCAGGAGGAGTATTACAAGCTCCGCGCCTTCTTCGAGCCCCACGATGTGCGAACCGACCGGATCAGGGGCGAACCGAACCTCGAGAAAGACGGTCTGCCGCGGGTCTACGATGCAAAGCCGCGGGCGCCGCGGACCACGGTGCCCTTCTACCCGGGTATCTTCGAGAAGACTTACCGCTTCATCGGAGGCGACGAGAACAACCCCGACAAGGAAAACCCTCTGGACCCGGGCATCCCGGAGATTCTCGCCAGCGCCTCGAATCCCATTGAGATCCAGGCGGTCGATCTGCCGTTGGAATCGTACTACCCTGACCTCCGGCCGGCGATCCATGACGACCTTCTCTCCGAGGCGCGATCTGACATCTCCCGTGCCGAAGCCGCGCTCGCGAAGGCGGGGCGGGAGGTCGAAGAAGCCCGGCGGCAAGCCTCGCAAGTCGTCGTGGAGGATGCCGTAGAGATTCCCGAAGCCGAAAAGGTTGACTTCAGACGGGACGTCAAGCCGATTCTCGAAACCCATTGCACCTCGTGCCACAGTCGTCGGGTGGCCAAGAGCGGCCTGAATCTCACCTCGCCCGACGCGATCTTTGCCGGAGGCATCCTCAGTGGACCGGTTGTCATCCCCGGCAAGGGCGCCGAAAGCCCGCTTGTGAAGTCCATGACCGGCGAGATCAAACCGCGCATGCCCTATCGCCGATCGCCCCTGTCGGACGCAAAGATCGAAACGATCGCCAAGTGGATCGATCAGATGCCGCCTGAAGACCCTGCGGTCACGCTGAGCCGCGCCGAGGATACCGTCAGGATTGCAGAGAGAAAACTTGACTGGACTCGCGCCAACCTGCCCGCCTTGGCGGCCCGCATCGAGGCAGAGAGAGCCAAGTACGCCTCGCCGCCGGCCCCCGATTCGGATGACCTCGCCAAACAGGCGCTTGACGCCGAACGCCACGCGCATTTGCTGAAGGGGCGCATGGAGTTGCTCGACGCTCAACAGCGCCTGGACGAAGCGTTGCGCTCGCCGCAGCCTGCCGATGACGATGCCCGCTCGGCCCGGGAAAAGAAAGTTGCGGCTGCCACCAAGCGCCTCGCTCAAGCCCAGGACGCGCTTGCTCAAGCCTCCAAAGAGTACACGCCGCTCGGCAAGATGTATCCGAAACAAAGCACCGGCCGGCGCACCGCTCTCGCCCGTTGGATCACCGACCCGGACAATCCGCTGACCGCGCGCGTCGCCGTCAATCACATCTGGATGCGTCACTTCGGCGCGCCGCTCGTGCCCACGGTTGCCAACTTCGGGCTCAACGGCAAACCGCCTACCCATCCGGAGTTGCTCGACTGGCTGGCTGTAAAGTTTGTCGAAAGTGGCTGGAGCATGAAAGCGATACACCGCCTCATCGTTACCAGCAGCACCTATCGCATGCGTTCGAGCGCGCGCGATGCCGACCACCCGAACCTGGATGTCGACGCCGAGAATCTCTGGTATTGGCGGATGAATCCTCGCCGCATGGAAGCGGAAACCGTTCGCGACAGTCTCCTGCATGTCGCCGGCGAGCTCGACACGAAGATGGGCGGACCCGAGCTCGACGAAACCATGGGAGAAACTTCACGGCGCCGAAGTCTCTACTTCACACACACACCCAACTCGCAGATGCTCTTCCTCACCCTCTTTGATGGAGGCAATGCCGCCGAGTGCTACGAGCGGTATGAAAGCATTGTGCCGCAACAGGCCCTGGCCCTTTCGAACAGCAAGCTCAGCCTCAGCATGGCCCGCCTTCTCACAGCCAAGCTGATCGACTCATCGGAGCCCAAAGCCCCCAAAGCCACGGAACCGTTCATTGATGCTGCTTTCGAACAAATTCTGTCCCGCCCGCCGTCCAAAGTCGAGCGAACGATGAGCGCCGAATTCCTGGCCGGGCAGCACGCTCTTTTCCAGGATGCGAAACAACTCACTGCATTCCAGGCCGCCGACAAGCCTGAAGTCCCGCCGGCAACAGATCCCGAGACCCGTGCCAAGGAAAACCTGGTCCACGTACTGCTGAATAAGAACGAATTTCTGGTGCTAAGATAAAACCGCAACCGGATGTGAAGCCGTCCTCCGGCCCGGCCGGATTGCCCATCCGATCGATAGCAGGAGCCTCGCGATGAAACAGCCTTCCGTCTCCGCCGCATGCAACTGTCGGCGCGCTCCACGCCGCGCGTTCCTGGCCGACCTCGGCATGGGCTTCACCGGCCTCGCCCTCGGCGCCATGCTGCACCGTGACGGCATCGTACGCGCCGCTACCCACGAGCCTGCTGTGTGGACGCCGCCCGACGGCCTCCCGCACTTTGCCCCGAAGGCCAAGAGTGTCATCTGGCTCTTCATGCAGGGCGGCACCAGTCATCTCGAAAGTTTCGACCCCAAGCCCGAGTTGAATAAATACGCCGGCAAGACCATTGACGACACTCCGCATGCCGGCGTCCTCGAGTCTGAGAACCTCAATGACAACGTCGTAGAGTTCACCGCCGCCACCCGCAAGATGATGAAGAAGATCTTCCCCATGCAGGTCGGGTTCAAAAAGCGCGGCCAAAGCGGCATCGAAGTCAGCGACTGGTGGCCGCACCTGGGTGACGTGATCGACGACATCGCCGTTATCCGCTCGATGTGGACAACCGACAACGACCATGCGGCCCAGCTTCAGTTCCACACCGGCCGGCACATCTTCCAGGGGTACTTCCCGTCAATCGGCTCCTGGGTGCACTACGGGCTCGGCACCTTGAACGAGAACTTGCCGCAGTTCGTTGTCCTCGGCGGAGGAGTCCCGCCGCAACTGGGCGGCCCTGCGGCCGTAGGAGGCGACTACCTTGGCCCCGAGCACAACGGTGTCACGCTGAATGTCGATCCTGACGACCCGTTGCCCTTCGGGCGCCCCGGGGACGTCTACCGTGAGGAGCAGGCCGCCGAATTCGAGCTCCTCCGGAAACTCAACCACATGGAGGGCGTGCAATACCCTGACGATCCGGCTCTCAAGGCTCGCATCAAGTCTTACGAGATGGCCTTCCGGATGCAGGCGTCGGTCCCCGAACTCTTCGAGTTCTCGGAAGAATCGGCGGCAACGCGCAAACTCTACGGCATCGGTGAGAAGCCAACCGACTACTGGGGGCAGATCCTGCTCACGTCCCGCCGCTTGGTCGAACGCGGCTGCCGCTTCGTGCAGTGCTTCCACGGCTATCACGATACCGGCGGCGGCGGATGGGATGCTCACCAGGACCTGAAAGAGAACCATTCCAGGAATTCGCGTCAAGCCGACAAGCCTATCGCTGGCCTCTTGAAGGACCTCAAGTCACGCGGCCTTCTCGATGAGACTCTCGTGGTCTGGGGAACCGAATTCGGCCGCACCCCCGGTGTCGAGGGCGAACGCGAAGGACGCGACCACCACCCCTTCGGCTTCTCCTGCTGGATGGCCGGAGGCGGCATCAAAGGCGGCGTCGTCAACGGCGCCACCGATGAGCTCGGTTTCCACGCCGCGCAAGACCGGCACTATGTAACGGACATCCACGCCACCGCACTGCATCAACTGGGCCTCGACCCCAAAAGACTGGATGTCCCCGGCCAACAGCGCCTCGCGATCGACTACGGCAACCCCATCGAAGCCATCATCGCTTAGCCTGCATGTCTCACCTCGTCGGGTGGTGAGAATTGCAGGCTAGCGCTACGCCGTTCTCGGGAGCGTCCGGCTGCTGGCTTTGCACCCGCGATCGGGAAGTTCACCGGTCGGTGTCAGCGGCTCTGGACACCTGCTGGAAATCCCTACGCTTTTTCAGTAATCGGCACTTCCGGCCTGATCGCCAGCCAACACAACGAGCCCGCAAAGTGGACTCCGGCGAACAAGTAAATCACCTGGTTCCAATCGCCGCCGGAGCGTTCGATGTCCCCGATCAGATATCCGAGCGCCGCCGGCATCACGAACGCGCCCAGCGTGCTCGCCATGTTGTTGACGCCGATCACGACGGGCGTCTGGTCTCCGGCCATGTCCATCACGGCAGCCCAGGTTGATGCGTAGGCGAGGCCTGAGCAAAGGGCCGCGATGGCAATGGCCGTCACGAGCTGTCCAGGCGTGGAAGTCAGAGACGCGAACAGGCTGAACAACCCGCACAGACCCAGTCCCGCCACGGCTATGCCGCAACGGCTGATCCGCTTCGACCGAGTGCGGTTCAGCAGCCAGTCCACGATGAAACCACCCGTCATCGTTCCCAGGATGGTTGCGAGCAGCGGGGACATGTTCATCAAGCCCGAGTCCTGCCGAGTGACTCCGTAACCTTTCTCGAGAAACGCGGGGAACCAACTGACGAACAAGACATAACCGGCCGATCGGAAGGCCGCCTGGCCGCAGATGGCCCACATGTTGGTCGAGGTCGCCATCGCGCGGGCAACCGAGACTGTTAGCCGACTTTGTTTCTTTGGTTCGTCATCACCCGTGGACTCCTCCCTGCCGGCCTCGATCAGCGCGCGCTCCTGCGCGTTCACCCAGGGATGATCAGACGGTTTTTCCCTCGAGATAGCGAAGTAGCCGCAGGCCCATGCGATTCCGACGAGCGAGTACAGGTAGTACACCGTGCGCCAATGAGCGTGCTCCAGCAGCATGGCTGTCAGGCCCATCGTGATCACGGCGCCAATCGACATGGCCGCCCCGATCGTCGCGCCGCTGGAGCCTCTTCGTTGCACGGGAATCCAATCGTTGATGATCTTGGCCATGTTGGGTACGAGACCTGCCTGCGCGGCCCCGAAGGTAGCTCGCGAGAGCAGCATCGGGATGTAACTCGAAACGGAACCGGTCCACGCTGCCAGCATCGACCACAGCACGCTCAATGCGGGAAGAGTCACGCGCGTTCCGAAGCGGTTGGCCAGCGTTCCGCCCGGCACCTGAAAAGCGAAATAGCCGATGTTGAATACGGCCAGGATCCATCCCATCTGCTCCGTAGTGAATTGGAGTTCGCTCTGAATCGTTGTATTCGCGACCACAATGCAGTGGCGCGTCAGGTAGGCGCTCGAAGCCGCCAGCGCCACCGCGGCCAGAATGAAGTGACGAATCGCGGTAGGCCGGCCCTCCGGCGAGACGGCGGGACAGGTCGAAGGCGATGCGTCTTGCAGATGATTGGACACTTGTGGATGTCTCGGCCCGCGGTTGTGGTCCACGAAACATGGCGCGGACGTTATGGCATGAGCAAACCGCCGTTGATCTCGATGACCTGACCCGTGATGTAGCTTCCATCGTCGCTGGCGAGCAGCAACACCGCACCGACACAGTCTTCCGGCAGGCCATCGCGGCGCAACGGGATCTGCTCCTGAACGATCTTGCGGTAGGTCTCGGGCGGTGTCCACCGCTCATGGATCCGGGTGCGGATCACACCCGGCGCGATGGCGTTCACGGTGATACTGCGTCCGGCGAGTTCCCGGGCCCATTGGCGCACCATGTTGCTGACGGCGGCTTTCGAGGCCGCATAGCTGAGATTTCCCGCGCCGCCTCCCGTTCGTGCGCTGATCGACGAGTTCACCACGATCCGACCGGTGCCATCCTCCAAAACCCCGATGGCATGCTTCACGCACAGGAAGACCGACCTGCAATTGACGGCCAACCCGTTGTCCCATTGTTCCGCCGTTAACTCCACCGTCGGGCTCTGTTCCGTCGGCCCGCCGGCGTTGGCTACCAGAATGTCCAGCCGGCCGAAACGGTCTTTCGCGGCCGAGACCAAACCCTGCACTTCGGCCTCGTTCGTCACGTCCGCCTGCACGGCGGTCGCGGTTCCGCCCCGCTCTTGGATCGCAGCGGCCAGCTCTTCCGCGGCGTTCCCGCTCGTATGGTATCCGACGACGACCGAGGCTCCGCAACGGGCCATCCCCAGGCAGATCGCCCGGCCGATGCCGGTGGCTCCGCCTGTCACCAAAACGGCTCGGCCCCTGAGATCGACTTGCAGCGGTAGGTAAGGCATGGCTGATGGGAACGGTCCAGTCTACTATGCTCGGAGGGCGAAGGATGGCTGCTATGCCGCCGTGACAGCGCCCTCCGCCTGATTAGAATAAAACGCAGCGTGTCAGTGGAGCGATTGTTCTTTCGACCGGCCCTTGGTTGCCGGATGGTGTTGTTTGTGGCCTTTGCCGGTCTGATGCCGGCGGTCGATACCGCTGCGGATCCATACGCACTGACCCATGCCCGAGAGTTCCTGAGCAACTACTGCCAGGCGTGTCATCAGGGAGAATCGGCGGAGGCCCGGTTCCGCGTCGACAGCCTCGATACGATCGAGTCGTTTCGGACAAGTTCCGACCGTTGGACGCGGCTTGCAGCGCGTGTCTCGAACAACGAGATGCCTCCGAGAGGAGCACCGCTTCCGAACCTCGACGAGCGCGAGTCGTTTCTCGATTGGGTGGAGTCGACCTGGAGGAGTCAGGCTTGCGCTGCCGACCTGCCCCCGCTGCCGAGCTTGATCCGGCGCTTGAACCGGCACGAATATGCGGCTACGGTGCGCGACCTGTTCGATTTGCAGCTTGACTTCGGCACGGAGCTTCCGCTGGACGGCCCGGGAGGCGAGGGTTTTGACAACGCGGCGGAAACGTTGTTTCTCTCACCGTTGCACTCGGAGAAATACGTCGAGATCGCAAAGTCGGTGCTTGACGCAGCGTCGAAGGAATACAAGTCGCGCATCAAGATTTTCGTTGCCGAGCCCGGCCCGGGAATCGGGGAGAAGGAAGCGGCCGAGAAGATCCTTCAGGCTTTTCTACCGAGGGCGTTCCGGCGGCCGGTGGACCTCGAAACCGTGGACAGGTACGTCGATCTCTTTCGTGCGGCGCGCAAGCAGGGGCATGACTTCGAGCCGGCGATCCTTTTTGCTCTGCGCAGCGTGCTGGTCTCGCCGCGGTTTCTTTTTCACGTCGAGTCGGTGGGCCACGATCCGGAACTGCGGCAATACGAGCTTGCTTCGAAATTTTCCTACTTCCTCTGGGGCAGCATGCCGGACGAATTTCTGTTCGATGTGGCGGCGGCGGGGAAGATGGACGATCCGAACGTGCTGCGGCAACTCGTGCCGCGCATGCTGCGCGACCCGCGAGCGCTGGAGTTTGCCGACCGGTTCGTCGAGCAATGGCTGCGAACGCGTGAGCTGGAGGGTGCGCATGGCCCCGACCCCGAACTGTTCCCCGAATACGCGACCAACGAGGAACTGCATTCGGATATCCTGTTGCAGCCGGTTTACTTCTTTCAATACGTTTTGCGCGAGAACCTGTCGCTTCTGAACTTCCTCGATTCGGAACACACGATTCTGACGTTGGCTTTGGCGAAGCATTTTGCGGTCGAGCCGGAACACAAGCCAACGAAGAATCCCGAGTGGATACGTTTGCCGGAGGGCTCGCATCGGGGCGGATTGGTGAGCATGCCGGCGGTGCTGGCGGTGTCGTCGCATCCGTACCGGACGAGCGCGGTATTGCGGGGGGCTTGGATTCTGGACTCGATCTTGGGCACGCCCCCGCCGCCCCCTCCTCCTGCTGTGCCGGAACTGGATGACGAGCAAGAGAGTGATACGCCGAAGTCGATAAGAGAGCTGTTGGCGCAGCACAGCGCTAACTCCGCGTGTTCGAGTTGCCACCAGCGGATCGACCCGTGGGGGTTCCCCCTCGAGAACTATGATGTGGTGGGACGCTGGCGGGAAGAGGATGCAGGCGGGCCGATTGACGCATCGAGCGAGCTGGCGGGCGGAACGAGGATCGAAGGTCCGGCGGAGCTGAAGCAGGAGCTGTTCGACCGTTCGGAACTCTTTATTCGCAACCTGACGAAGAGAATGTTGGGGTATGCTATTGGTCGCGGCCTGACCCCGGCGGACGCCTGTACGGTGGAGACGATCGTTGATCGCGTGCGGGAAGCCGATGATCAAGCCTGGGTGCTGGTCCGGGAGATTGTGCTGAGCGCGCCGTTCCTGGAGCCCGCCGAAGCGGAGGAGCAACGATGAACCTGATCCGCACCAAGCCGATCTCACGCCGCACACTACTGCGCGGAGCGGGAGCCGCTGTCGGCCTGCCGTGGCTGGAGGCGATGACGCCGGCGGTTGGAAGGGCGGCGACGCTGAAGAACCCGGTGCGGATGGCGGCGCTCTACATGCCGAACGGGGCATTTCCGCTGACCTGGACTCCCGAGTGCCCCGGACGTGACTACGAGTTGACTCCGTCCCTCGAACCGATCGCCGACCTGAAACGCGAAGTAGTCGTGCTGACTAACCTGTGGAACGAGCAGGCGAAGGCAGGCGACGCGCATTACACCAAAGAAGCAGCGATTCTGACTTCCGCGCAGATCAAGAAGACACAGGGCGCGGATATCCGCAACGGCATTTCGGTGGACCAGGTGGCGGCCAGGCGAGCCGGTCACTCGACGCCTTTGCCGTCGCTGGAGCTCGGCATCACGCCCGTTGCGGTCGGCAATGACGTCGCGGTCGGATATACGAGGGTCTACGGCTCGCACATTTCCTGGAGCAGTCCGACAACGCCGCTGGCGCGCGAGTTGAATCCGAAGGCTGTGTATGAGCGGCTGTTCCGGGCCGCCCATGGCTCGGGAACCGACGAGGCCCGGCTGGATTCGCTGCTGCTGGATCGCGTTCTTGGCGACGCCAGGCGTCTGCGTCGACGGGTGGGCAAGGAAGACCAAGCGCGGCTCGACGAGTACCTGTCCGTCATGCGTTCGCTGGAGAAGCGGCTGAAGCGAGCGGACGATCCCGGACGCGACTCCTGGGAACCACGCGCGCCGATCGATCTCGAAGCGGCTCCGACGGACCGGCCGTCGAGTCACCTCGAGCATGTTCGCCTGATGCTCGACATGATTGCGCTCGCTTTCCAGACGGACACGACGCGCATCACTACGTTCATGTTCGGGAATGCGGTCAGCGAGGTGAGCTTCCGGTTTCTCGACGGCGTCGAATCCGGCCATCACGACCTCTCGCATCACGCGAATGAAGAGGTCAAGTTGAGCCAGTACAAGATCATCAATCGCTGGCATGTTGAGCAGTACGCTTACCTGCTGCGCCGTCTGGCCGCGATGCGAGAGGGCGAATCGAGCGTACTCGACAACTCGATGATTCTGTTCGCCTCGGCGTTGAGCGACGGTCACAAGCATGATCCGCACAAGCTGCCGGTCCTGCTCGGCGGCCGTGGAGGCGGACGGATCGATACTGGCCGGCACCTGGTCTACGGGAACGATCACCCGTTGTCGAATCTCTATGTTTCGATGCTTGACGCTTTCGGGACGCCGGTGGAGCGGTTTGCGGACAGCACGGGACCGCTGGCGGGGTTGCTGCATACCTAGCCTGCATTTCTCGCCACGCGGCGAGGTGAAGTGCGTGAGAGGGCCGTCAGGACGAGGCGTGCGCCGCTTGGCGCGCGCAGGCGTACTTGACGGTACGTCGAGCACGGCGAGCAAGCGCAACGAAGTCATGGTGGTCATATCGCGTGCTTCAACCGTCGGGTGGTGAGAAAGGCAGGCTGGTTCCCCATGCTCATGCTTCTTCGGCCCCGATGCCGTGGGCAGCACGGCATGCTTCGCCGCGGGGTTCTCTCCCAGGGTGGGCTTTTGCTGGTCGGGTTCTGCGTGCTGGCTGTAGCAGTGCCGGCCGAGAACCTGACGGGAACTTGGATGGGATTGATCCCGAGTCAGCGGCGGGATATCGAGCTCAAGATCGTTCAGAATGGTGCGGCTCTGAGTGGGAAGCTCTATCGCGAAGGAGCCAGCAGCCCGATCATTGAAGGCAAGGTTGACGAGCGCGGCGAAGTGGAGTTCGTCGTCGAGACGCGTGAACAGGCAGGCAATCAAGTCAACATCGTGGTGTACCGGTTCGAGGGTGTTGTCTGCGAGGGCGGTATCGACCTTACCCGCGAGCTCACCGCCGCCCGCGACGCCGTGAGCGGCGCTGCGGTGCCGGTTCGGCGCTGGAACGACACTCCCGAACAAGACCGTCGGCGCCGTTTCCAGAGCTTTACGCTCGAGCGTCTGTTCTGAGAACCGACGGGCGCTTGGCCGTCCAGGATCAAGGAGCAGAATCCTGGACGGGTGCGGGTGCCCTCTGGGTGCCTGCCCGCATCACCGCCGCGTTCCTCGAGTGCCCGGATGTTGCCGCCTCGTGACTTGCACTACGGGCTGCTGCATGTCTCCCCACGCGGCGAGGCGAAGTCCGTGCGGGTCACGAGACACGAATCACGGCCTTGATTCGGCGGCGGGGCGTGGAAAGAGGTCGATCTGATCCTGTGCGGGGACTGGGCGGCGCGGGCGGGTAGGCCGGCGGACCGGGCTTCCGATGACGCCGAGGACCTTGAGTGTCAACAAGGCCGTGCGCGGAACGAAGACGCGTTGGATGTTCGCGTTGGGATCGGGCGGCGTGACGGTGATGCCGCGTTCGTTCAATTGCAGCAGATCGTTGGGGATGATGCCTTCGAGGATTTCTCCGTCACGCAGGTTGAGGCGAATCCACAGGCCGTCGGATTTCGGCCGGGCACCGAAGGTCTTGCGTTGGTTTGGATCGGGGTCGTTCTGGAAGTCGCGAACGAAGGCGACGGTGCGGACTTCCTCGTAAGGGATGACCTGGAGTTGAGCGGTACGGTCCAGGAACTCGATGTTGTCGGACCGCAGGAGGGTTTGCAGGCTGGCGTAGCCGTGGATCAGGCGTTCATCGAAACAGCGAACACTGACCTTCTTTGTCGTGGAACCGGCCAAGAGACGCGCGCCTGACGCGCTCCGCGGGAAAGAGCGCCTCCTTAGTCAATACTAGTCCGGCCGCGGCGCTGGAGTCAAGCGAAAACAAGCGCGTAAGTTATTCATTTTGCTACTGTTGAAGTAATGGCTGCCGCG
Source organism: Bryobacterales bacterium (assembly GCA_028819575.1). GTDB lineage: Bacteria > Acidobacteriota > Terriglobia > Bryobacterales > UBA6623 > JAPPLB01. The sequence continues at coordinate 62,723 of JAPPLB010000096.1, forward strand.
CCGGTCGAGGAGTTTCTTTTCTATTGCCGCAGCGAGAAGGGGCTTGCCGGGAATACCCTTGCAGCCTACCGGCGGGATCTGGAGAAGCTCTCGGCCTTCTGCAAGAAGCGCGAGCGGGAGGTGCTCCACGCGGGGACAGACGAGCTGCGCGGCTTCGTGGATTCGCTCTACCGGGCGAGGTTGACGAGCCGCTCGATCGCCCGGCATATCGCGAGCGTTCGGAATTTCTACAAGTATTTTCTGAGCCGTGGACGCATCGAAGAAGACCCGGCGGCGGACATCGGCTCGCCGAAACAGTGGAAACGCTTGCCGAAATACCTGACCTTGGACGAAGTCGACCGCCTGCTCGATGTGCCCGATCACACCAAACCGCTGGGACTGCGGGATCGGGCGATGTTGCAGTTGCTCTACGCGACAGGGCTGAGGGTTTCCGAACTGGTGTCGGTGGAGCAGCGTAGCCTGAACGCCGAGATGGGTTTCCTGCGGTTGACCGGCAAGGGCGGCAAGCAGCGGCTCGTTCCGATTGGCCGGGAGGCCCTGGAAGCAATTGAAACGTATGTGCAGGACGGCCGGCCGAAGATTCTCAAGGGCAAGGCCTCGCGGTTCCTGTTTGTCAGCTCGCGGGCCGGCCGCATCACGCGGCAGAACTTTTGGATCCGGCTGAAACATTACGGGCTGGAAGCGCGGATCACAAGTCCGTTGACGCCGCACGTACTGCGCCACAGTTTCGCTACCCACTTGTTGGAGGGCGGGGCGGACCTGCGCAGCGTTCAGATGATGTTGGGTCACTCGGATATCTCGACGACGGAGATCTATACGCACATCCTTCGGGAGCGGTTACGGAAGGTGTACGATCAGCATCACCCGCGGAGTTAGCGTACCCGCCGGGACGATCGAGGAGAGGTTTTGCGGATCATCACGTTGATCGCGAGCGCCACGGAGATTGTTCACGCCCTGGGGCTCGGGGAATTTCTTGTGGGGCGGTCGCACGAATGCGATTACCCCGAGTCGGTCAAAGGCCTGCCTGTCTGCACCCGGCCGCGATTCGAGGTGGCCGGAAGCAGCCGTGAGATCGACGAGCGGGTCAAGGCGTTGCAGCGGAAGTCGATCGTCGAAGACGCGCTGGGCGTCTACGAAGTGTTTCCTGAGAAACTGCGCGAACTGCGGCCGACGCACATCGTCACTCAGGCCCAGTGCGAGGTGTGCGCGGTCAGTCTGCGGGATGTCGAGTTGGCGGTGCGGCAGGTGACGGACTGCGAGGCGGCCATCATCTCGTTGCAGCCGAACAACCTTGCCGACTTCTGGGCGGATCTGTGCAGAGCGGCGGCTCATTTGGGAGTGACGGACAAGGGAGTGCAACTCGTGGCGCACCTGCAATCGCGGATGGAAGCCATCGAGTCCGAGACCCGTTCCCTGCCGCTCGAAGCGCGGCCGACGGTTGCCTGCATCGAGTGGGTCGACCCGTTGATGGCGGCCGGCAACTGGACGCCGGAGCTGGTTCGTATCGCCGGCGGCAGAAACTTGTTCGGAGAAGCCGGCAGGCATTCGCCCTGGATGACGTTTGACGAACTGCTCGAATCGGACCCGGAGGTGATCGTGATCATGCCGTGCGGGTTCGACCTGGAGCGCACGCGCGAGGATGTTCCTCTGCTTCAGGCACAGGAAGGTTGGGCGGACTTGCGGGCAGTCCGGAATGGTCGAGTGTATCTGGCGGACGGGAATCGGTATTTCAATCGTCCGGGGCCGCGGTTGGTCGAGTCGCTCGAGATACTGGCGGAGATCCTGCATCCGGAGAAGTTCCGGTTCGGACATGAGTTATCGGGGTGGGAGAGGGTTGCTTAGGGGGCATCCAACCCCGAAATGTTACGGCGGCAAACCACCGCTCTATTCAGGGCCGGTTCATAGGCTATTCTTCCGCTTCGACCTCTTGGACCCAGTCGTCATGGAGTCGGGTGAGCCGCTGAACCGCGTCGGCATGTTGTTCGGCGAGATTGTTTCGCTCGGAAATATCATCCGCAAGGTTCACCAGGAAGGTGGCGTCGTTGCCGCTGAGATACTCGCGGTTGGTATCGCGAGCGTTCACGATCAGTTTCCAGTCCCCCTCGCGGACGGCCCATTGCTTTCCGGTCTGCCAATGGAAGACCTCGTGAGGCGAGGGGGCATCCGCCGACTTGATGATCGGCATCAGGCTCTTGCCGTCGACGGCCGGGTCGGGTAGGGCCGTACCGGTGATCTCCGCTATCGTGGGCAGCCAGTCCAGTGCAGTCGCGAGCTGACCGCGGACCGCGCCCTGCGGCAGGGTCCCCGGCATGCTCACGATCGCCGGCACGCGGATGCCGCCTTCGAACAAACTGAACTTCGCACCGCGGTACGATCCCGCATAGCCGCCGCCGAACATGGTTCGCTCTTCGGTCGAGTGTCCGTGGTCGGACATGAAGATGATCAGTGTTTTCTCGCGCAGGCCCAGTTCGTCTACCATGGCCAGCACGTCTCCGACCTTCTCATCCAGAGTGGAAACAAGCGCCGCGTACTCCCGCCGAGGCGTCGGATAGTACGAATAGAGTCGCCGCCACTTCTCCAGGCCTTGCAATGGATAGTGGGGGATGTTGAACGGCAGGTACAAGAAAAACGGCTCGTCCTTGCTCTCCTCGAGGAATGCCCGCGCCTCGCGCATCATCAGATCGGGAAAGTAGCCGCCATCCTCCCAATGCTCATCTTCATTGCGCCACAGATCGTGCTTGTTCGGTCCCGACCAGTAGAAGAAGTGCGAGTAATTGTCGATACAGCCGACCTTGTGTCCGAAGAAGGAATCGAACCCTTGATCGAGCGGGCCGTTGCCGTTCACGTGACCCAGGTGCCACTTGCCCACGATCGCGGTGCGGTAGCCCGACTGCTTGAGCATTTCCGCGATGGTCACTTGCCGCGCCGGTAAACCTTGCGCCCGCAGACCTACGTTGCCGGGTACGCCCGCGCGCTGCGGGTAGAGCCCGGTGAGCAGCGCCGCTCGTGAAGGAGAGCACACCGGCGCCGCGGCGTAAAACTGCGTGAACAGGACCCCCTGGTCCGCCAACCGGTCCAGATTCCGGGTGTAGAGGTCCCGTGCCCCCAACTTCGCCATGTCCAGAGTCCCCTGGTCGTCGGAGAACATCAGGATCACGTTCGGCGGCCGATCGGCAGCCTGCAAGGGCGGCCCAAGGGATACGAACAACAGCGCCAGTCCTGCTGCGGTGTATCGTCGGCAGGAATTCACGGTGCCGTCTCCGGAACCCGGCTCGCCTCGTGCGCGTCGATCACGCTGCGGAACAGGCGAATGTGGTCCGGCGTGCTGCCGCAACAGCCGCCTACGATACGGACGCCCGCGTCGAGCAGCGCCGGCAGGTCGCCGACCATCTCCTCGGGGGTCTGCTTGTAGACCACCTTCATGTTTTCGAGGACCGGCTGGCCGGCGTTGGGTTGCGCCATGGTTGGCAGATCGGCCACCGATCGGTACGATGCGACGGCCTTCGCTGCCCAGCTCACGTCTACCCCGGCTCCGCAATTGAGCGCGATGATGTCCACCCCTGCGGCGCGCATATGCTCAGCGGCTTGTTCCGGACTGACGCCCATCATCGTGCGGAGCTTCGAGCGGTCGCGCGTTACATCGTAGGCCATCGACCCGATGACACAGGGAGCCCCGGCCTTCTTGGCGGCCTCGATGCCGATGGTCAGCTCTTCCAGCGCGGTTTGCGTTTCGACGATGATGGCGTCCACTCCCGCCGAGACGAGGGCTTCGGCTTGCTCGGCGAACGCCTCCACGACACGTTGTTCCGGAATTTCGCCATAGGGTTCCATCAAACCGCCGAACGGCCCGATATCGCCGAGCACGAACCCGGGCTTGTCGCCGAAGGCTTCGCGCGCCAGTCGTGCGCCCGCTTGATTGATAGCCGCGGCATCGTCGCCGTGATGATGCCGCTCGAGCATGATTCGGCAGCCGCCGAACGTGTTTGTGAGGAGACAGTCGGAACCCGCTTCGACGTAGGCCCTCTGAATCTTCAGCAGCAGCTCGGGGTGTTCCAGGTTCCAGGCTTCACCGCAGCCGCCCGGTTCGAGACCGGCGGATTGGAGTTGCGTCCCCATCGCCCCGTCGCTCAGAAGGACGCGTTCTTGAAGCGCTTTGAGAAGCCTTTGTCCCATGACCCAATCCTATCGTTTTCATTCGCCGAGAAGGTTGAGGTCCGCCGGCATCGGCTTGAACTGGCAGCCTTCGACAAAAACCTCGAAGAAATCCGGCGTCGTTTCCAACTCGACGTGCTCGATGCGCTTGACCAGCCTGTCGAGTGACTCACGTTTGCTTTCCGAAAGCAATAACTCCTTGGCTCCCTGCAGCGCGGCGTTGCCTGTTTTGACGACGCGCTCTTCCCGCACTGAGGCGAGAAAACCGATCTCGATGGCGTTTGCCACGTCAACGTAGTTCGCGAATCCGCCCGCCAGGTAGAGCTTGCCGATGTCCGCGGGTTGCAAGCCCAGCTTCCGCATCACGATGAATTGCCCGCAGTAATTCGCTGCCTTGGCTTGGGCAAGATTGCTGGCGTCCTCGCGGGAGAAGCTGATCCCTCGCTCCGGGACGATGGTTATTTCCTGTGACCTGTCGGCGAATACGCCTTTCGGGCTCATCCGCTCGTGACGGCGCAGCTCGGCGAGCAGATCGATCAATCCCGAACCGCAAAGTCCTCGAGGCTCGCCTCCGCCAATCGTTTCGTACTGCGTGTCTCCATTCAAGCGCAGTGTCTCGATTGCCCCATCCACTGCCGTCATGCCGTAGCGGATCCCACCGCCTTCGAAAGCCGGTCCGGCGGGGCACGACGCCGCCATCAGGCGCCCCTCATGCGCGACGACGACTTCGGTGTTCGTCCCGATGTCCACGATCATCACGCTCTCGCTTTGCGATTCGATGTTGACCGCCACGAGAGCGGCCGCCATGTCTGCGCCGACGTGACTGGCAATCAGCGGCGCGGCGTACACCTTGGCCCTCGGGTGTGCCCATAAGCGCAGTTTGCGCGCGTCTTCAACCAGCGCGGTCGTTGCTCGATCCCCCGCCAGGTGCTCGTGTTCGACCGGCGACTTGTAGGGCCGCTGACCGATCGACTTCACGTCGAGGTTGAAGAACAGTTCGCGCATCGTGGAGTTGCCGACGACGCTGATCTCGTAGATCATCTGTCGCCGCAATGCAAGCCGCCGGCACATCTCGCGCAACTCTTGATTCAGGGTGTTGATGATGGCATTGTGTAGCTCGCCGTGGAACGGTCCGGAATCGTACGAGATGCGGTGCATCACGTCGCTGCCTCCGAAACGCTGCGGGTTCTCGAACGATGCCAGATATTTGCTCTCGCCCGTTTCCAGGTCGACCAGCTCGGCGACAACGGTCGTCGTGCCGAGATCGACGGCGACTCCGTACATGCGGCCCCGGTACTTGTCGATGGCCTGTTCTCCGTGGAAGACGTTGTCCCCGTCGCGGCGAACCGCAGGGTTGAGTGAAACGTCTTTTGGGGGACGCGAAGAGAGAATCTTCTGATGGGCGTGCAACAACGAAAATTCGATGTCCTCGTCGGAGTGCTCGATCACAGCCTGGCAAGCGAGGCGGTAGTCCCCTCGCAGGAACGCTTCCGGCTCGGTCGGCGCGCCGAGGCTTTCCTGGCCTGACTTCACTTCGACGACGCACTCGTGGCAAAGGCCGGTGCGGCCGCAGGAGGTCGGAACGCGCACCTGGAGTTCGTCGGCGTAGTCGAAGATCGTCTTGCCGGCTGCGAGAGGCAGACTTTGCCCACCGTAAGAGATCCGGCCCATGGATGGAGGCGAACCGTCCTGAGGGCCGTCAGGGCTTGACGAATTTCTGGACGCGCATCCCGACGTTGACGTCGGTCACGTAGACCGCGCCGTCGTCGCCGGCCGCGACGTCATGGGCCCACCAGAACTGGCCGTCCTGGCTTCCGAACGATCCCCAGGCTTCGAGGATCTTGCCGTTGAGGTCGAGCTTGAGGATCCGATTGCGCTCGGGCGGCGCAGGATTCATGTCGCCGCCATCGGCCACGTAGAGAAGGCGGTCCGAGCCGACGTCGACCCCCCAGGGCCGCCCGAGTTCGTCGCTCTTCCACTGCTGGATGAATTTGCCTTCCTTCGTGAACACCTGGATGCGGGAGTTGCCGCGGTCCGCGACGTAGACATTGCCCGCTTCGTCGAGAGTGATCCCGTGAGGATCGACGAACTGCCCTTCCTTGTCGCCCTCGGTTCCCCAGTCGCGGATGAACTTTCCGCTCGAGTCCAGGTGAACGATGCGGCGGTTGCCGTAGCCATCCGCCACGTACATGTCGCCGTTGGGTGCGATTGCGATGTCGGTGGGGCGGTTGAAGTGCGAGCCGTCCAAGCCGGGCACGTCCTGCGCTCCTACCGTCATCAGTAGTTTTCCGTCGGGACTGAATTTGTGGACGGTGTGCCGGCGCCCGTCGGTGACCCAGATATTGTCGTTGTGATCGACCGTCAACCCATGCGCCGACCCGAACAGTCCATCGCCGAACGACGCGATCATCTTGCCGCTTTCGCCTTCGAAAATGATGATCGGTCGCGCGCCGCGGTGGAAGACGACGACCTGGTTCTTCGAGTTCACTTCCACGCCCGTGGTCTGGCCAAGGGCAAATCCCTTCGGCAGCGTGGGCCAGCCGTGGACCACTTCGTAGGACTGATTGGCCGAAGTCGTGAGAAGGTTCGGTCCCGCCGCAAGAACAAGCAAACCGAGAAAGACTGCTAGAAGGAACGAGCGCTGCATGGCGTCTCCTGAAAAGCTGTGTGTGAAAGTGAAGGGAAGTAGACCTCTCAAGAGTGTAACTCAACTAGCCTGCATTTCTCACCACGCGGCGAGGCGAAGTCCGTGAGAGTGCCGTCAGGACGAGGCGCGAGCCGCTTGGCGCGCGCAGGCGTACTTGAACCGTACGTTGAGCACGGCAAGCAAGCGCAACGAAGTCCTGGCGGTCGTATCGTGTGCTTCGACCGTCGGGTGGTGAGCAACGCAGGCTAGGGGATCGAGAGCGCTCGCGGGCCGAAGTTGGCTAGCCGGTGCGGTGGAATTCCATGCCGGCGAAACTGACGACGGATTGGTCATCGATGTTCCATTGCTCGTAGCGTAGGACGTTTCCCTTGATGGCCGGCACTGCCGCGAGGAAGGTATAGAGGGGAGAATAGCCGCACCATCGTAGTGCATCGCGGTTGGGCTTGACCAACTCGAAGAAGCCTTCTGCGTCGGCTGCGCAGACGCGCTTCAGGCGGGCTTCGTCGAGTCGGCGTGTTTCAAGCAGCCGCCCCTGGCCGGCCTTGGCCGCGAAATCATCGCCGTAGCGCCGTCCGATGTGCGCCAGGTCGATCCCCAGCACCCATACAAGTCGGTTGCCGAGCTTGGCGTCCAACTCGGAGAGGGCGTCGAAGAAGCGTCGGACTTTCTCGTTCTTCTCGGGCGCCGTGCCATTCGTGAGACTTTCCGCAAAAGGCCCGCAGAGGATCGGCGCCACCTTGATGTCGTGCCGTCCGAGGACATGTTGAAGAAAGATGCATTGGAACTCGATCGAGTGCTCGCTTGAGTGACAGTAGTCTTCCATCTCGACCGCGTCCGGAGCCTGCCGGGCGAGCTGGTCCACGATCTCGACGTTGGTGGAAAGAGCTCCGAACGGCGTGACGTAAGGCTTTCGGGTCAGCCCGAACCTCTCGGGCGCCCCGTAGTGTGAGGTGCCCAGGATAACGAAGGTCTTGTCCGCGTAGTCCGCGTTCAGCCGGCGGTAAGCCGCAGCGTAGCTCTGATACCCGCCCTCCGGGCTGACGTGAGGGGCTGTAATGGCGGTGAGCGAGTTCTCGCCCTGATGGGCCGGCTCCGGGTCAGCTCCGTATCGCGAAAGCTGCGATCGAAGCAGCTCGGCCTGATCCGGATAACCGGAGCCGGCGTGCGCCGGCGCTCGTTGCTCGGCTTCGGAGAACTCCTTGTGCTTCCGATCGCGCATTTCGTGAAACTCCGGCGAATCCAGAAAGCCCGATTTTCGTAACGTGTCGATCAGGTGACGCACCGTTTCGCCGACGCGGACATCGCCGCCGGTCAAGCGGGTGAAGAATGCGTGGAGGTCCAGCTCCGTCTTCGTTCCATCGAAGTGCCCGAGACCTTGAACCAATACGGGCGGGATGACAATCATCGCGTCGGCGTAGCGGAAAGGATCGCGAATGAACAGCCCCGGTTGACCAGGGACCGGCGAGGGCATGATGTCGAGCTCGCGGCGGAGTGCGGGGAGTGTGGCGCTCATGCTCGATGAGGTTGACCGTCAGTAGGTGTGCAACTGCCCGGGACGCAGCCAGGGATTTTTCCTCCAGTTCAGTCGACCAGTTCAGGCGCGATCTGATCTGGGGCCGTCACTCCGGGCGGCAACTCCATGATCTGGATGTTTCGGAAGTGGATTTCCGCCCCTTCGGATTCGAGGCAGAGATAGCCTTTCTTCTGTGTCGAGCGGCTGATGCCGTTCACGAACTTCCCGTTGACAGAGAGCTTGATGACTCCGTCGACCGCGACGACGTCGTAGACATTCCACTCGCCACGCCCCTTCGCTCGATTCTCGATCGACTTGCTGCGGCGCCCCCGCGGATTGTCCGGCGCCGTCTCGACTCCGTTGACCCCGAACAGTTCCCCGTGGACGTAAGCGACCGGAGGCTTCTTGCCGTCGCGCTTGTTGAGGTTGACCCAATCGAGTTCGAGCATCTGCACTTCTACGCCGTCCGGCAAGCGCTTCTCAGCAGCCGGCTGCGCGTTGCTCCACACAAAAACGCCCGAGTTGCCGCCGGGCTCCATGTGCCGCCACTCGATGTGCAGTATGAAGTTCTCGTACTGCTTCTCGCTGCGCATGACGCCGATGGGATGGCCGGAACAGATCAGCAAGCCGTCACGGACCTTCCAGGTGTCGGGCGCCGTGTTGACGGGGACCCAGCCGCTCAGGTCCTTGCCGTTGAACAGGGACTTGAACTGAGGCAGCGGCGCCGTGCCGGTCTGCTGTCCCGCCAGGACGAGAAGGCATGCAGTGAGTGTCAAGACAATCAAGCTTTTCTTCATGGTGTCCTCGATCTCTCCGAAGATAGGATGACGGTGGTTTTAGCACAGGCGCGGCTGTTGAGTGCAAGCCGGCAGCGCCGAACTGATCTCTTCACCAGTACACTGCCAGGGCAGAAGAGCGTGCCAGGGTGTCCCCGCGACTCATCGCATCCGTCGCGCAAGCTTCTGCCCCGATCGGCGGAATGGCCCGTCCATCTCGAATGCGGTGTCGAGCAGCCTGTCCGCGGCCCTTCGTAACGCAAGAGTGCAATGATTCCAACGGAGTGCTGGATGCAATCGGATCCGATGCTCGTTCCTTCAATGCCGTCCTCACAACGGGATGTTCCCGTGTTTCTTGCGCGGCATCGTGTCGGCCTTGGTTTCGAGCATGCGTAGCGCGGCGATCAGCTTCGGCCTCGTGTCTCGCGGCTGGATGACCTCGTCGATCCAGCCTTTCTCAGCCGCGATGTAGGGGTTGGCGAAGCGTTCGCGAAACTCTTCGATCTTCGTCTCGCGAAACTCCCGGCTCTTGTCGTCGGCCTCTGCGATCTCACGCCGGTACAGGATGTTGACCGCGCCTTCGGGCCCCATCACGGCGATCTCCGCCGTCGGATAGGCATAGTTGATGTCGGTCCGTACATGTTTGGATCCCATCACGCAATAGGCGCCGCCGTAGGCCTTCCGCGTGATCACCGTGATCTTCGGTACCGTCGCTTCCGCATAGGCGTAGAGCAGTTTGGCGCCGTGCTTGATGATCCCGCCAAACTCTTGTGCGGTGCCCGGCAAAAAGCCCGGCACGTCTTCGAAAGTTACGATCGGAATCCCGAACGCATCGCAAAAACGTACGAACCGCGCGCCCTTGACGGACCCGTCGATATCGAGACACCCCGCCAGCACTTCCGGTTGATTTGCGACAAGGCCCACCGTTCTCCCATCCAGCCGTGCGAACCCGATGACGATGTTTCTCGCGAAGTGCTCCTGAATCTCGAAAAAGTAGCCGTCATCGATCACTCGCCGAATGATCTGCTTGATGTCGTATGGCTGATCGGATTTCAGCGGCACGATCGAATCGAGTTCCACCTCGGTGCGGTCGTCAGGGTCGCTGCTCGTTCGGACCGGTCCGTCATCGCGGTTGTTCGAAGGCAGAAAGCTGACAAGCTCACGGATCATCCGCAGGCACTCTTCATCCCGCGGAGCAATGAACTGGGCTACGCCGCTGACCTCGTTGTGCGTTCGCGCGCCGCCGAGTTGCTCCTTCGTAACGTCTTCGTGCGTCACCGTCTTGATCACATCCGGGCCGGTCACGAACATGTAGCTCGTCTGGTCCACCATGAACGTAAAGTCGGTGATCGCGGGGGAATAGACCGCTCCGCCGGCGCACGGGCCCATGATGGCGGAGATCTGCGGCACCACTCCGCTGGCCAGCGTGTTGCGCAGGAAAATGTCGGCGTATCCCGCCAGTGACGCCACCCCTTCCTGGATGCGGGCGCCGCCGGAATCGTTCAGTCCGATGATGGGCGCTCCCATCTTCATGGCGAGGTCCATGACCTTGCAGACCTTTGCCGCATTCTCCAGCGACAACGAGCCGCCGAACACCGTGAAGTCGTGTGCGAACACGTAAACGAGGCGCCCATCGATCCGTCCGTAGCCCGTAACGAAGCCGTCACCGGGAATCTGTTTCTGCTCCATGCCGAAATCCCGGCACGAGTGGATGACGAGCTTGTCGAGTTCCGAGAAGCTGCCCTCGTCGAGCAGCAGATCGATGCGCTCTCGGGCCGACATCTTGCCGGCTTGATGTTGGCGTGCGGTGCGCTCCGGTCCGCCGCCGGCTTCCGCCGCCCGGTTTCGGTTCTCCAGCTCTGTGAGCTTCTCTTCTGGATCCATAAGCCGCGTCAATGCCGCCTGGAAGCTACCCAGCGTAACAGAGGGTTGCTCGAAATGTTGTCGAAATAGCCCCGCACCAGTGCGGCTTGTAGTCTCCGCTCCTGTGGCCTTGCGGCATCTCCCGGATTCCTCAATGCGCCATTGCCGCATCCTGATTCAGCACCCCGCGCCAATGGGTCTTCGGAATACGAACTATGAGAACAAGGTCGGTGAGCTTGCGAGGCTCCGCCGGACCGGCAAGCAGGACAAAGGATCGCCGCGGCAACTTGACTCGAATGTGAACCTTGGCAGCGAAGAAAAAAACTAGTTCACCGCCAACCCGGCCGATCTTTCGATCGGCTTGTAGGCGGCGTGGATCTTCTCGATGGCGCGCATGATGTCCAATACATCCTCTTCGCCGCCCATGAGCGTCGCGAGCGGCAGCCAGAAGGAATGGCCGCACGCCTCTTCCGCAACCGGACACGGTTCTACTCGATGAGCGAGGTTGTCATACATCGGGTTCTTGTAGAGCGGCTTCTCATAGAACGGCGCGCAGGGGATGCCTTCGGCCTTCATTGCTTCGATAAATTCGTCGCGCCCCACCCCGAACTCCTTCTCTTCGATCGCGCATGTGACGATGTAGAAAGACTGCACGTTCGCCCCGGCTGGCGCCGTTTGGAAGCGGATGCCCGGCGTGCGCACCGATTTCATCAGCAAGCCGGCGTTGTGCCGGCGAAGGCGAACCTGTTCCGGCAGCTTCTCGAGTTGGGCCGTCAGAACCGCGGCCTGAAACCCGGTCATTCGGTAGTTCGACGCCAGGATGAAGTGGTCGAACCAGCCTGCGCCCTGGCGGCGGCCGCAGTTTCCGTAGGATCGGGCGCGGGCGGCAATGTCATGTTCATTGGTCGTAATGATGCCTCCTTCGCCGGCTGTCATCACTTTCGTGTTCTGGAAGCTGAATGTCCCGACCAGCCCGATGCTGCCCGCTCTCTTGCCGTGCCATTCCGCCCCGTGGGCATGAGCGGCGTCTTCGACGACAACGAGATCCTTCTGCGCCGCGACCTGTTGAATGCGATCCATTTCGGCCATGATGCCGCCGAAGTGCACTACGATCACGGCTTTCGTTCTCTCGCCGGCCGCCTCGAGAATGCGGTCCGGTGAGATGTTGTACGTGTCGCGGTCGATATCCACGAACACCGGTATGGCGCCTACCCGCGAGACCGCCGAGGAGGTTGCGATGAAGCTGTGTGCGGGTACGATCACTTCGTCGCCCCGTCCGATACCGGCGGCATGGAGCGCGATCTCGATCGCCGTGTCGCCGTTGACACAGGTAACCGCATGCCGGCAATCGTGCATTTCGGCAAACAGCTTTTCGAATTTGCCGACGAACTGGTTGTAACCGCCCCATTGCCGCGAACGGATCACTTCGAGCAGCAGCTCTTCCTCCCGCGCGCCCGCCATCGGCCAGGTTGGGTAGGGTTCCGTACGAATCGGTTCGCCGCCGTGGATTGCCAGCTTTTTGCTCATACCCGATAAGATACGGCATGCCCAGGCTGCCGGCACTCCGCCTGTATCCGTCGCATTCTTCTCGGCGGACAGAGTCGCTGATCGGAATTACCGGAATGAAAGCTCGGGTCGACAGTAAGGCAGACTAAAACTCGTAGCGCAAGCCGAATTGCAAGACCCGCGGCGGGATCATCAACCGCGAGTAGTTCCCGAAGCTTCCGGGAAACGTAAACGACAGCGTCTCCCATACGTCGGCGTTGAACCTGACGCTGTTCGTCACGTTGAAAGCCTCGGCTCGAAACTGCAGAGTGTGCCCTTCGACGGGTATCTGAAATCGTTTTCCGATCGCCAGGTCAATCGAAAAGATCCCGTGGCCGCGCAGGTTGTTGCGCTGTCCGATGTCGCCGACCACGACCTGCCGGAACGATGACAGGGCTGCCTGCGGATCGCTAAAGACATTGGGCCCGCTGCCGCCTCCGATCAGCCTCGCGTTCGTCGTGTTCGTCTGCGCCGGTATCGGTCCGGTGACATCGGCGAAGTGCTGGTAGCAATAGCATGTCGGCCATGCCAGGCCATTCAGTACGCTGAGCGGAAGGCCCGACGTATAGCGCCAGAGGCCGCTGACCTGCCAGCCGCCCAGCAGTGCCTGCCCCGCCTGCCCCATGTCGGTGAGATACGCTTTCCCTCGTCCGAAAGGCAACTCCGCCACCCAGTTGGCGTTCATCTGGTGGCGCATGTCGAAGTCCGAAACTGCCCGCTGCGCTTCCCGGTCCCAGGAATTGATGACGCTGAACGCGGACCAGTAGGTGTCGCTTGGAATCTGGCCGAATCTTTCTCCTTGGCCGCGCCGGGGGCCGACCGACACCAGGTCCCTGGATTCGGAAAGGGTGTAGTTCAGGTCGAACTGGAAGCCCTTCGAGAAGCCCTTGCGCAGTGAGACCTGCATCGAGTGATAGCTCGCCGTTCCGAATGACCGCAGCGTGTCGAAGCTCCAGAACTGAGGGTTCATGAACGCTCCCGACCCGAGATCGCTGCAGAAGGGCGTGCAGGCGTAGTCGATGTAGTAGAGCGCCGTGCCCGTGTCGGGGCTGCTGGCGCGCACCGCGTCGTAGACGCTCTGCGTCGCGGTTTGATCGCCGCTGGCGGCCCCCGAGTACAGATTTTCGAAGAACGCTACCGGCTGCACCGACGAGGTGGGCCGGCCGTCGCGAATCATGAGCTCGAGCTCCCGCAGCGAATCCAACAGATACTGGCCGGACTCCGGGTCCCTGAAGTTCACGTATTGCGCCGCGGCGGTGTCATTGACGAGCAGCCTGCGGCTGAGCCGTCCGACATAGCCGACCTCCACCAGGAAGTCGCCGCCCAGCTCCCGCGCCAGAGAAATAGTGGGGTTGATGCTGTACGGAGGCAGCACGCTCGAATCAACCCCCTGGCTGAAAGCCAGACCGGTCGGGTTCGGCGTGCCGGGCCCCCCCGGCGGCGGAGGGAGAAGCCCTGCGGCGGGGATGTCCATCGGCCCGGCAAAACGCGGCGCAGTGGCGACGCCGAAGCTCTGGTTGGTTACTCTGCTCGTCAGGCCGAACGCGTTCCGGTCGATCATCTGAATCATGTTCATCCCGAAGATGTTGTAGAAGAGCCCGGCGCCCGCCCGTATCGATGTCTTTCCCGGACCGCCGAAAAGCTTGCCCAGGAAGCCGTCGCGGGCCTGCGGCGAGAAGGCCACCGCAAGGCGCGGCGAGAAGTTCTTCTTGTGAGTCGCCCACAGAGGCCCCCCTTGCGGATCGTCCGCCCCCACGAAGCCGATGGCCCCCGCTTCGCGCGTGGGTCGGCCGTTTGCGGCCAACTCGATACGGTTCGCGATGTACTGGTCGATGGACGGCGTGATGCTGACCTGAAGTCCGTTCACCTCCCTCACCGGCGGCATGAGCGACCAGCGCAGGCCCGCCGTGACGGTCAGGCCCGTTTTGATGCGCCAGGTGTCCTGGGCGTACAGTTCCAGCTCTTCCATCCCGAAAGTCCGGCTTACCGGATCTCCCACCGCCAACGGGTTGCCGTCCAGGTCGTAGTTGTAGTTCGCATCGTAAAAGTTGACGAGGCCCAGAAGGCTCGCCATGGTCTCCCGGTAGACTCCGGGGTTGGCGGGCGCTTCGACGAGCGGCCCGTCGAGCACTGTGGGGCCGTCGAGCAACGCCCAGGCTGCCTGTTTCGCGAAATGATAGCTGTTGGCGTAGTTCAAGCGGCGGTTCCGAATCGAACGGAACACCGCGCCGAATTGCAGCGAGTGCGCGCCGCGCATCACCGAGAGGTCCTCGGCCACCGTGTGCGTCGGCAAGTACGATTCCTGGGGCGTCGTCGTGCCCGTGAGATCATCGATGATGCTGTCGCCCAGACTCACCCGGGATGCCGTCTGAGCTCCTCCCAGGTCCACCCTTTGTCCGGTGAATCCGTAACGAAAATTGCTGACGATGTTGCTCCCGAACAAGCCGGTGTACCCGAGTGCCAACCCTCGGCTGCTGTCTTCCGTCGTCCGGTTCGGGGGTTGACCGGGAAACTGGGGCAAGCCGCCGATGCTGTCGTCTTGGTAGTTGCCGCGCACGAACATGCGGTGCGCGCCGTCCCGGTCTACGTTCCAATCCAACCTTGAGATGAACGTGTTCCAGATAAGAGGTGTCGAGGCCGAAAACCGGTATCCGGCCGTGTTCAGACCGTCGCCGACAGTGGAGTCGTTCGGCGCCGGAAATGACCTGAAATACTCGAGCGCGTTCGGACTCGGCCCGATCTGCAGCGGATCGATGTTGGTGCGGATGAACGCCGGGTCGAGTTCCTGCACCGCTCCGCTGGCGCCCCGGTACCGGAGGAAACCGTTGCGCATCGATTCGCCCGGAACTTTACGCACCGCGTTGCCCTCGCTGGCGTCCCTGCGCCCTTCGTAGTTGGCGAAGAAGAACGCGCGGTCCTTCTTGATGGGACCGCCCGCCGAAGCTCCGAAGATGTTGCGGATGAGCTTGGCCCGGCCGACGCCGGCCCGGTTGTTGAAGAAGTCGTTCGCCGCCGTGGCGGTGTTGCGGTGGAATTCGTAGAGCGACCCGTGCATCTCGTTCGTGCCGCTCTTGGTCACCAGAGAGACTTGCGCCCCCGCCGACCGGCCTTGATCGGCGTTGGCCGTGGTCGTCACCACGCGGAATTCTTGAATCGAGTCCAGCGTATTGCGAAGCACGCTCGTGAACGGCAGACGTCCGTTCTGGTCGTTCACGTCAACTCCGTCAAGCGTTACGTTCGACTGGTCGCTCTGAGCGCCGTTCACGGAACCGTTCCGGATATCCCCCGACTTCCGGGCGTCCAACGGGTCCGCGCTCAGGAACGTGACCCCCGCCTGCAGCGAGAGCAGGCCGGCCGGATTTCGTGCGTTCAGGGGAAGTTGCCTGATCGGCTTCGTTCCGAACGCGTTTCCCACCGACGCATCCGTCGTGTTCACCTGCACCCCGGAAGCGGTCACGCTGACGGTCTCGGTAACTGCTTCCACCGAGCCGAATACGACGTCATTGGTGACGTTCGTGTTGACAAGCAACATGACGCCCTCGGTGATGACCGATTCGAAGCCTTCCTTGACCGCGACGAGAGTGTAGGTGCCGGGTGGGAGTTGGGCGAACGCGTAGCGCCCGGCGCCGTCGGACAAGGCCGATCTCTGCAAGCCGGTCTCCTCGTTCATCACCGCGATCTCGGCCTCGGGAATCACGCCCCCGGTCGCGTCGCTGACCACCCCGCTAAGGCCGGCCGATTGACCGTGCAAGCTTGGAACTGACGAGGCGCCGGCGATAGCTGCAAGCAGGATGATCCGGACTATGGCCGGCAGACGGGATAGCCATGCCGGGACTTGCAGATCGAGTAGGAAATTACTGCGGATTTGCAAATGCTTGGTAGGCATAGGAAGTTACCAGAAGTCATATGAAAATCATCTGAAGCAAATCGTTTGATGGGAATTACGAGCATCAGTCTACCATTTGAGAAGCAGGCTAGTCCCGCCCCCGCCCCGCTACGCGGTGCGGATCATTCAGACAGGAAA
>JAPPLB010000175.1 GCA_028819575.1 Bryobacterales bacterium
TTTTTCTCCGTCCTCCGGGGACTCCAAGATGAGCAACCCCAAGCCCGACCAACGGATTCTTACGAAACACGAGACACGGCCTTTTTATCGCGTGCTTCACCACGCCGCGTGGTGAGAAAGGCAGGCTTGTGACTTCCCGAGGTCTCAACCGTGTCACAATGGCAAGCGATGCCAGGTACGCGAATCTCCCGATGGCTGTGGGCGGCCGCTGGAATAGCACTGACCGGGCTGGCTGTTTTTTCCCTGCCAACGCAAAGCGCGCCCAAGCCCAACGGCATCGATAAGCGCGTCCCCTGGACGAGTTCCCGTGTCGTCGGCAGCCCCGATCCGCCCTCGCCCTACATGGCGGTTCGAGCTTTTCCGCATCTTGAATTCGAAGTGCCGACGGTCATCACGCGCGCTCCCGGAACCAATCGCCTCTTCGTCGCCGCCAATAACGGCCGCATCGTTTCGTTCGAAGACAAACGGGACGCCCGCGAAGTCGAGGTCATGCTCGAACTTCCCGCCGCGACG
This sequence comes from Bryobacterales bacterium, assembly GCA_028819575.1. Classification (GTDB taxonomy): domain Bacteria; phylum Acidobacteriota; class Terriglobia; order Bryobacterales; family UBA6623; genus JAPPLB01. The sequence goes on from JAPPLB010000175.1 coordinate 514, forward strand.
GACCCCCGCAACGGAGCTACCCTCTACCGCCAGATTCACGGCCTCGAGTTCCATCCCGATTTCGAGCGTAACCGTCTTGTCTTTCTCTACATCCGCGATCGGTTCCCCCCTCCCGTGTACTCCAAGGTCACCCGCTTTGAAACCTATCCCGACGACCCGTACAAGATCGACCCCTCCACGGAAACCATCGTCCTTGCGTTTCCCTCTGTCGGTCATAGCGGCGGTTCGATGAAGTTCGGCCCCGATGGCTATCTCTATATCGGGACCGGCGACGGCTACGGCCAAGGCGACATCTTCCAGACCGGCCAGGACACCAGCGACCTGCTCGCCTCGATCCTCCGCATCGACGTGGACACGAATCATCCCGTCAGGCCTTACTCCATACCGCCGGACAATCCGTTCATCGACACCACGGGTACGCGGCCCGAGATCTGGGCTTTCGGCTTCCGCCAGCCCTGGAAGCTCAGCTTCGACCGCAACAACGGCGACTTGTGGGTCGGCGAAGTCGGCCAGAACTCCTGGGAATCGATCTTCCTGGTCAAACGAGGCGGGAACTACGGATGGAGCGTCAAGGAAGGCTTTCAGTGGTTCCGGCCGAAGCGGCCGCGCGGACCGGCCCCGCTGTCGCCGCCCGTCGTTTCACACTCGCATGGCGAGGCGCGTTCCATGACCGGCGGTTTCGTCTACTACGGCTCGCGCCTCGAAGATCTCTACGGCGCCTACATCTACGCAGACTGGGAAACCGGGAAGATCTGGGCCCTGCGCTACGACCGCGTCGCCGAAAAGGTCACTTGGCTCGAGGAGCTGGACGACACGTCGCTGGATATCGCGGCGTTTGGAGAAACGCATGCGGGCGAGCTGTACATGCTCACCCACCGAACAGGGAGCATTTACGAGTTGGTCAAGCGTCCTCCGCTTCCCGAAGACCGGAAGCCTCCTCCGTTCCCCGGCATGTTGAGCGAGACCGGCCTGTTCGAATCCACCAGGGACCACCGCCCCGCTCCCGGTGTGATCCCTTATTCGGTGAATGCGCCGCTTTGGTCCGACGGCTCGCATAAGGACCGCTTCATTGCGCTTCCCGGCGAGAGTCGGATTCGTTTCGACCAGCGGGGCCGCTGGCTGTTTCCCGAGGGCGCCGTGCTCGTCAAGACCTTCGCGATTGATATGGAGGAGGGCAACTCCGCCAGCCGGCGACGGCTCGAAACGCGGCTGCTCACACTGCAATCGGCGCCGACAGGCCGTGAGCAGTGGGCCGGATACACCTACATCTGGAACGACGAGCAGACCGACGCCAGGCTGCTCGGAAAAGACCTCCTCAAGGAGACCTACACCATTCGTGATGCCGGCGCTGCGGGCGGAACGCGCGAAAAGACCTGGTACTACCCGAGCCGCACCGATTGCATGATCTGCCACAACGAAAAAGCGCGCTTCGTGCTCGGGGTCAATATCGAGCAATTGAACCGTGAATACCGATACCCCGGCGGAACGGACAATCAGCTTCGTGCGTTGCGGCACATCGGCCTGCTCGAGACGCCGCTTCCCGATCGGCCCTCAAAACTCCCTCGACTGATCGACCCGGCCAATGAATCCTACACCGTGGACAAGCGGGTCCGGTCGTATTTGCACGCCAATTGCGCGCACTGCCATCAGCGCGGCGGCGGGGGCAACTCCGACATTCAGTTGCTGCACGACATCCCGCTGGCCGAGACCTTCATGGTCAACCATTCCCCTCAGCACGGAGACATGGGCCGGGCGGGCTCGATGATTCTCGCTCCAGGTGACGCTGAACATTCCGTCCTTCTTACGCGCATGATGACGCGTGAAGAAGGCGGCATGCCGCACATCGGCACGCTGGAAGTGGATCGGCACGCCGTCAAGCTCATTCGCGAATGGATCAACTCCCAGAAATCGGATTGAAAACCTCTTGAATCCCGTTTCTCGTGCCTCGTGGTGAGAAATGCAGGTTAGTGCCGGAAGTGCCGCAAGGCCGTGAAGACCATCGCCAGGCCGAGGCGGTTGGCGGCCTCGATGACCTCTTTGTCGCGCTTGGAGCCGCCCGGCTGAATGACGGCGGTCGCTCCGTGCGAGGCGATCTCTTCAACGCCGTCCGGGAATGGGAAGAAGGCGTCCGAGCCCACGGCCGTCCCCTGAAGCGGCAGAACCGCCTTCTGCGCACCGATGCGGGCGGCGTCAACGCGGCTCATTTGTCCCGCCCCCACGCCGACGGTCTGACCGTCGCGGACATAGACGATGGCGTTCGACTTGACATGCTTCGTGACTTTCCACGCGAACTCCAGGTCTTTCATCTCCGCGTCGGTCGGTGCTCGCTCGCTCACGACCTTCAAGTCCTGGGGTCGGGCGGTCAGGTCATCCTCGGTTTGGGCGAGGTAACCTCCGGCAATGCTCTTGACCACCAGCGTGGAGGCTGTCTCGCCGACTTCCAGCAGGCGCAGGTTTTTCTTGCGAGTCAGGATGGCGAATGCTTCCTCGTTGAAACCGGGGGCGGCGATCGCTTCGACGAACAGTCCTGACAGCTCTCCGGCCGATTCCGGGTCCACTGGCCGGTTGAAGGCGATCACGGAGCCAAAGGCAGAGACGGGGTCGCATGCCAGCGCTCTGCGATAGGCGTCGGCTTGCGTGTCCTGCTCGGCGCAGCCGCACGGGTTGGTGTGCTTGATGATCGCGGCGGCCGGTCGTTCGAATTCGCAAACCAGGCTCCAGGCGGCATCCAGGTCGACCAGGTTGTTGTACGAAAGCTCTTTCCCGTGTAGCTTGCGGGCGCCGGCGATACCTTGATCGCCGCTCGCATACAGGGCGGCGGACTGATGGGGGTTTTCGCCGTAACGGAGTAGCTGCTTGCGCGGAACGGCCAGTCCCAGAAGCCCCGGCAGCGGGCTGTCGTCACGGTTGCCCGCGGCGTCGATCGTCGAGAGCGTTCCACTGATCGCCACGTCATATGCAGCCGTCACCGCGAACGCCCGCTGTGCGAGCTTCCAGCACGATTCTTCCGATAGATCACCTTCTCCCGCGGCAAGCTCGCCGGCGATCTTGTCGTAGTCGCCCGGGTCCGTCACGATGGCGACGTCGCGGTAGTTCTTGGCCGCCGCCCGAATCATCGATGGTCCGCCGATATCGATGTTCTCGACGATGTCCTCGAACGTGGCGTCCCGGCGTGCCGCGGTCTTCTCGAAGGCGTACAGGTTGACGACAACCATGTCGATCAGCGGGATCCCGTGTTCCTCGACCGCCTTTCGGTGCCCGGCATTGCCGCGGATCGCCAGAATGCCGCCGGCGATCAAGGGATGCAGCGTCTTGACGCGGCCATCGAGCATCTCCGGAAAGCCGGTCAGCTCCGACACGTCGCGAACGGTCAGCCCTTGCTCCCGCAGCAGGCGGGCGGTCCCGCCGGTGGATACGATCTCGACGGAGAGTTCCGCCAACCGGCGGGCAAAATCGGCCACTCCGGTTTTGTCGGTCACACTGATCAGAGCACGGCGAATCTTCGGCATCGAGTCCCCTTCGGTAAAAGAACTGATTCTCCCATCGCACCCGCCGTTTTTGCAAAACGTCGGATCAAGCAGCAGTCCGTTTGCCGCAAGCCTCCGCCGTCCGCGTCGCGCATCACGAAACACGAAACACGAATCACGTCCTTTCATCTCATCACGAGACACGGCCTTATGCCGAACTGGGGGAACTCTGTCGATGATCCAAGCCGAGGCCGAGCAGAAGTGGCAGGAGGGACAGCGAAGGGATCGCGTGGAGCAGCAGTTGGATTTGCGAGGGGGGGCACGGCGGAGCAGCCGGATCGTCCTGCAAATATGTTGTGATGAATGGTTATGAAAGAATACACGGCGGTTGTCGAACAAGATCCCGAGACAGGTCTCTATGTGGGCTACGTTCCCGGATTCCCTGGAGCCCACTCCCAAGCCGCTACGCTCGATGAACTCAATACGAACCTTCGCGAAGTGATGGGAATGCTTTTGGAAGATGGCGAGCCGATACTTGAAGGAGAGTTTGTTGGAACGCAGCGGGTTTCGCTCCCCTGACCATGGCGAAGGTGCCGGTGCTCAAGCCGCGCGAGGTGGCTGCGATTTTGAAGCGTCTCGGCTTTGCCGAGGTCCGGCAGCGTGGGTCTCACAAGCAGTTCCGTCATCTTGATGGAAGAGGCACAACCGTCCCTTTCCACTCGGGAAGAGATATCTCGCCACTTCTGTTGCGTCGGATCGCTAAAGATACCGGTCTCACTATTGGAGAGTTTCTCGACTATCAATAAAGACTTCCCCCGCCGGCGCGGGGCGTTGCCCGCATTCCGCCTCCTCAGCCAGGTGATCGGCCCGGACAGGCGGCGGCTTTGCCGCAGCCTCCCCGAGCTGCTCGATCGTCGTGCCCGGTCCCGAAAGCCGGACTATTTCTCGCGCGTCCGTTTGATGACGGGGACCTGCTTCACGGGTTCGAAGAGCCCGAACGTGAAGACATCGGTCTGGGAGACCAGCGTCACGTACTGTTTGTCGCCGACCATGTAGGTGATCGGAGAGGTGAAAAGCTGCTGGCCCACGTTGAAGTGCCAGAGGTGCTCGCCGGTCTTCGCTTCCAGGGCGACCAGGTGGTGGTCGTCGTCTCCGAAGAAAACGATCCCGCCTTCCGTCGACAGCGTCCCTGCCCACATGATCGTGGGACCGGTCATCGGATATTCCCAAACGCGTTCCCCTGTGGTGGGATTCAATGCCCGAAGGTAGAACTGATTCGAATGCCGGGGAGGCTTTTCGCCCCCCGTTCCGGCGAAACCGACCATCGGGACGGGCTCTCGAGCCGAGCTCGTGTAGATGTCGCAGCCTTCCAGGGCGATGATGTAGAGCAGGCCCGTGTTCGGGTTGAACGACGGTGACATGTAGTTCGAGGCGCCGCGGACCGTCGGGCAGACCTCGACCCCGCCCGGCTGCGGGGCTTGTCCTTCGACGAGGATCGGCCGGCCGTTCTTGTCGACGCCGCTCGCCCACGTGAGTTGATCGATGAAGGGATTGGCGTGGAGAAACTCGCCGCTGACCCGGTCGAGAACGTAGTAGAAACCATTGCGGTTGGCCTGGACGACCAATTTGCGGTCCTCGCCTTGGTAGGGGAGATCGAGCAAGACCGGAAACTCCTGCGCATCCCAGTCCCAGACGTCGTGCGGAGTGAATTGGAAGTACCACTTCATTTCACCGCTGTCGCCGTCGACGGCGATGAGAGAGTCGGAATAGAGGTTGTCGCCAGGCCGGTCGCCGCCGTAGAAATCGGGCCAGGGGTTGCCGGTTCCCCAATAGAGGGTGTTGAGATCCGGATCGTAGCTTCCGGACATCCACGTTGCCGCGCCGCCCCAGTCGAGTGTTTTCGGCCCCCAGGTGTCGGCTCCGAACTCGCCCTTGGCCGGCACCGTCCAGAGGCGCCAAAGTTCCTCGCCGGTTTTCGCGGAATGAGCGGTAAGGAACCCGCGCGCGCCGGAGTCTCCACCGCTCACTCCGACAACCACGCGATCCTTGAAGGCGAACGGAGCGACGGTGCAATGATATCCCCGAGCCGGATCGGCATATTGGTGGTTCCACAGCAGCGCTCCCGTCTTGCGATGCAGGGCGACCAGGTAGCAGTCGCCGGTGACGAAAAAGACGCTGTCGTCCAGCAATCCGACGCCGCGGTTGGCGCGTGAGCCGCCTTCGACGTCCTCTTGACGGTAGTGCCAGATCTTGCGCCCGCTGACGGCGTCGAGAGCGTGCACCTCGTTGCTGTTCCCGACATACATGATGCCGTCATGGACGAGCGGGATCGCGCTGAGCCGGCGGCCCACTTCGATGTGGTACACCCACTTCGGCACCAGCGACGAAACATTTCCGGTGTTGATCTGGGTCAGGGCGCTGTGCCGCTGAGCGGAGTAGTCGCCGGCGTACGTCAACCAGTCCTTGCCGGGTCCCCGGAGGATGTCTTCGTACTTGACCTGAGACGCTGCAGGGAACGCCGCAAGCACGGACGCGATGAGCGCGGACGTAACGGCGAGACGCCGTCGAGCGGCGGAGCCGGACACGGCGGGCCGCTCTTGCCGTCTCCGGTCAGTTGTCCGCTGTTTCCGTATCTGCGTCGGCTGATGGAATGCGCGCCGCTTGGCGGCTGACAAAAGCGAGGATATTCTGGATCTCATCATCGGAGAAGCGGTCGGTTATGTTGGCGGGCATCCAGGTTTCCTTGAGGAACACGATCTCCTTGAGGCCCCCTGTGTCGAGCAGGTGCAGCGTGCCGGATCGGTCCAGGAGCTGAATGCTGTAATTCGTGTAGTTCTTCGCGACGCCCTCGATCGTTTCGCCGGAATCGGTGACGACACGAACGGGGTCGAAACCGGGGGTGATGCGCTTGTTCGGTTCGAGCACGCCCTCACGCAATTGCAGAACGTAGTTTTGCAGCCCCGCGTTGCTGAGGTCGGGTCCAAGCGATCCTCCTTCACCGCGAATCATGTGGCAGTTCGAGCAACCCGCCTTGCCGTGATAAAGGGCCTTGCCGGCTTCCGGGTCGCCGGGCACATCGACCTCGTAAGCGGGCCGGCTGAGACTGCTGACGTAGGCCGTCATCTGCCAGAGCTGCTCTTCCGACATGCTTCCGAAAGGCGGCATGTCTCCGCCCGGCACGCCGATCTTGATTGCGCTGTAGATCTGTGTCGGTTTCTTGTTCTGCGCGGCCGGTCCGATGACGAGGTTGGGACCGCGGCCCCCCTCTCCGCCGGGTCCGTGGCAGCCGCTGCAGGCGATGCTGTAAAGCTGCTCTCCGGCAGCGATGTGCTCTTTCTTCCCGATGTAGATGTCTTCGTTCGGGTCGCGCGCCACCTCCCTCAAAGCGGGATTCTGGGCGGCCAGGGGCGCTGCGAAGAGCAGCAGGACAAGCAGTCGTTGCATGGCGAACCGAGGTTTCAGAGTAGCAGATGAGCGTATCGGGAACCGCGGGGAGCGGTTGAGCTGACACCGCTGGCCTGAAGGTCTCCGTGCCTGGCGAGGCGAAGTCCGTGCCGGTCGCGAAACACGAGATATGGCTTTTCTCTCGTCGAGCCGTAGACAGTTCGTTGGAAGCCGTATCCGTCCGTACTACGAATCACGAATCACGAGACACGAAACACGAATCACGTCCTTAACCCAAGCTGCCTTAGAGCAACGGCCGTACCACCTGCGTAGGTTTTGGGTCACGAATCACGAAACACGAGACACGAATCACGGCCTTTTTGTCCTCCGCTATAATTTCCCCAGTGTTGCGCGATGAGAAAGCCGGCTTCGGCGGCGGAACCTTATGGTTCGCGCTGATTTCCCTGCTGGTTGGTGCTCCGGGCTATTTCCTGCTCCCGGCGGCCGACCCGCAACCCGTCGAGATGGCGCGGGTGCCTTCCTACAGTGAAGGCATCGTCTTCGACCACGAAGGGAACGCCTACATCTCTCACGGCCGCTATATCACGCAGGTCTCGCTGCAAGGCGGTTCGAGTGTCTTGACGTCGATTTGGGCCGAGACGGGGGCGCCCAACGGCCACAAGGTGCTCGCGGACGGCACCCACCTGGTCTGCGACGCCAGCCGGCACGCGGTGCTGCGCCTCGACAGGAATGGCAAGGTGGTCGGCGAAGCGTCGAATCAATGCGACGGAAAACCCCTGCGCGGTCCGAATGACCTGACGCTCGATCCCCAAGGCGGTTTCTACTTCACGGACCCGGGCGGCTCGGAAAAAGAGCCTATCGGGACCGTTCACTACGTTGACCCCGGCGGGGTCACGCACTTGGTCGCAAAGGGCTTCCTTTATCCGAACGGCATTGTTTTGCGGCCGGACGGCAAGACGTTGCTCGTCGCTGAGAGTGTGCGTAATCGCATCCTCGAGTTTCCTGTGACGGCGCCGGGGAAGGTCGGTCCGATGAAGGTTTTTGCGAACTTGCCCGCTAAGAGCGGTGAGCAGATCGACAATCAGCCCGACGGCATGGCGCTCGACACGCAGGGCAATCTCTACGTGGCCCATTTCGGAATGCGGCAAGTCCAGGTGCTTGATGTCAACGGGCAGCTCATCCGCCGTCTGCCGGGAGGGAACCTGACGACGAGCAACGTCGCCTTCGCGGGTCCGCGAATGGACCAGCTCTTCATTACGGGCGCCTTGGGCGCGTCGTCGGGCACCCCAGGTGCGCTTTTCCGGCTGGAACTCCCGGGCGTCGAGGGTTTGCGGATTCTTCCCCCCAAAGCGGCAGCGCCGTAACACCGCCGTTCAGCCTGCTGCCAGATCGATCACCGCCGTCCATTTCGTCCGGCCCATATACCGGTAGCCTGCATGTCTCACCACGTGGTGAGGCGAAGCGCGTGAGAGGGCCGCCAGGACGAGGCGCGAGCCGGGCGGAGGAAGAAGGCGCGCGCAGGCGTAGCGGCCTTATCGCCTCCTTCGGCCTCGGATCACGCAACACGGCCTTTCCGGTTCACCGGCCGTCAGACATTTCTTCTGGAGCGAACCAGACCCCGCCAATGGTTTTCACGAATCACGTGATACGGCTTTTCCCGGATCACGGCCTTTACGGTTTTTGGGGTCACGAAACACGAAACACGGCGTTTAGAGCCACTCCAAGCCCGGCCAACGGTTTTCACGAAACACGGATTTTATTCTCGAAACACGGCTTTTTCCGGCCGTTCGGTCGCTGTAGTTCTCCAACGATAGCATCGCCGGGAACTGCTGCCCGGACCGCCTACCCCTCTGCAAAATCAATGCTTTTCAGCCCTCTGCTTCTTATTCTTTATTGCAAGCTGTTGCGCACAAGTGCACAGAGGGGGTACGGGGAAGTGCACAGGTCTGCATCCCATCCACCGTTCTCGGTCGGCCTCATGACAAGCGCCCTTCGCAGCAGCTCCGGTCGGCCTGGCAGTCCGTGGGAAAAGTCCCGTAGAAGGCGTGGCGGGCTCCTGTGGTCGCTCGGCGCGGAGTGAGGAGGATGGCGATCCGGGTGATCTCCTCCGACGAACGACAAAACCGACGAGCGTAAATTTCCGTCGCCCGAAGGGTTACGCGCGGCTGCGCGCAGAGCGTGGCGCCGCCTTCCCGAAGCGGCTAGGCAGTACGCAATTGGTCCAGGGTCGCGTAACGCCGCCTGCGTGACTTTTACCACTGGCTGCTGGGGCCGCTCCCGCTGCGTCGAATGCCGAATGACCCCATGCTGTGAATGAAAGGGGAACGTTCATGCCTCTTGACACACATGTCATTTTTCTCTTGCATCGGCTCGGGCGAAGTGATACACTCCGAGAGGATGAAGGGGGACATTGTCCCCGCACGGAGTTCGGTCGGTCAAGCCGGGCGGCTCCGACATCCGACCCATTGACATCTTGGCGGTCTGCGCGGGCTCCAGGGCGGAAACGCCCAAAAGGCCCGCTTGTCGTCAAAACAAGCTTGAGGCCGGTCGCGGAAGGGATTTCCTGGACCTGTAGTGTGGGGAAGGCGATCTTCTGCGGTCCAGATCTTTGACAATCTGGTTGGACGTGAAGTCTGCGAACGTCTAATTTCGAGTTCTGAGTCGTACGGAACTCCACGAGTTATCCTCGGCGCTCTTCGGAGGGCCGGGGAGACAAGCTTTTACTCGAGAGTTTGATCCCGGCTCAGAATCAACGCTGGCGGCGCGCTTAACACATGCAAGTCGAACGAGAAAATTCCCTTCGGGGAGTGAGTAAAGTGGCGAACGGGTGAGTAACACGTGGGTTACCTGCCCTCGAGTGGGGAATAACTCTGGGAAACCGGGGCTAACACCGCATACGATCCTTCGGGATGAAAGTCTTCGGACGCTCGAGGAGGGGCCCGCGGCCGATTAGCTTGTTGGCGGGGTAATGGCCCACCAAGGCAAAGATCGGTAGCCGGCCTGAGAGGGCGCACGGTCACACTGGCACTGAGACACGGGCCAGACTCCTACGGGAGGCAGCAGTGAGGAATCTTGGACAATGGGGGAAACCCTGATCCAGCGACGCCGCGTGAGTGATGAAGCCTTTCGGGGTGTAAAGCTCTTTCAGCGGGGACAATCATGATGGTACCCGCACAAGCAGCTGCGGCTAACTACGTGCCAGCAGCCGCGGTAATACGTAGGCAGCAAGCGTTGTTCGGAATTACTGGGCGTAAAGCGAGTGTAGGCGGTCTGCCAAGTCTGTTGTGAAATCTCCCGGCTCAACTGGGAGGGTGCGTCGGAAACTGGCAGGCTCGAGTGCGAGAGGGGAGAGTGGAATTCCTGGTGTAGCGGTGGAATGCGTAGATATCAGGAGGAACACCGGTGGTGAAGACGGCTCTCTGGATCGCCACTGACGCTGAGACTCGAAAGCGTGGGGAGCAAACAGGATTAGATACCCTGGTAGTCCACGCCCTAAACGATGCATACTTGGTGTGG
>JAPPLB010000024.1 GCA_028819575.1 Bryobacterales bacterium
TCAAGTACGCCTGCGCGCGCCAAGCGGCTCGCGCCTTTTTCCTCCGCCCGGCTTGCGCCTCGTCCTGACGGCCCTCTCACGCACTTCACTTCGCCGCGTGGTGAGAAATGCAGGCTAATACCTGATGTCTGAATCGTCAGAGCCGAACGGTTTGTCCGTACGCATCGAAGACGCGCTCTCGATTGCGGTGTTGACGCTGATGTCGGTGCTGCCTCTGATGGAGATTGCGGCACGGAAGTGGTTGGGCGGTGGGATTCCCGGCTCGTTTCCCATCGTTCAACACCTCACTCTTTGGATCACATTCCTGGGCGCCGCACTGGCAGCGAGGTCCAACCGGCTGCTCGCGCTGTCGACAGCGATGTTTCTTCCGAAGCCCCTGCACAGCCGTATACAAATCTTCACATCGGCTCTGGCCGTCGGGGTCACCGGCTCTTTGATCTGGGCCGGCACGGACCTGGTAAGCGTTGACTTCGAGTTCGGCGGCCAAGTGGCGTGGGGCATACCGGTATGGGTGGCCGAGTGCATTATTCCGTTGGGATTCGCAGCGATTGCGGGGAGGCTGATCTACCGCGGGGCCTCGACGATCACCGGCCGCCTCTTGATAGCCCTGGGTCTGCTGATACCGATTGCATTCGGCGCGATCGAGAACCCCCACGAGACCGGCCTCGTGCTGCCGGCGAGCGTTGTCATCATCGTGGGCACGGCGTTGGGTCTGCCGATCTATTGCGCGCTCGGGGGCGCAGCGGCGCTGCTGTTCTGGGAAGAGGGAACTCCCATCTCCGCCGTTCCCGGAGAGACTTATCGGCTGAGCACATCCCCGATGCTGCCTGCGATCCCGTTGTTCACGCTCGGGGGCTACATCCTTGCCGAGGGGGGCTCCGGCAAGCGGTTGATGCGCCTGTTCGAGGCATGGGTGGGGTGGCTGCCCGGCGGACTGGCGATCGTGGTTGCTGTCCTTCTCGCTTTCTTTACGCCGCTGACCGGTGCGTCGGGCATCACCATCTTGTCGATGGGCGGGCTCTTGCTACCCATGCTGGTGAAAGCGCAGTATCCGGAACGCACATCCGTTGGACTGGTGACGGTGTCGGGGTCGATCGGGCTGCTTTTTCCACCGAGCCTGCCGGTGATCCTGTACGCCTTCTATGCCGAGCAGCCTATCGAGAGGCTCTTTGTCGGGGGGCTGCTGCCGGGGTTTGTGCTGGTGCTTGCGGTGGCGAGTTGGGCAGCCTGGCGTGGCTGGTCGTCGGGAGCCGAGCAGAAACCATTCCATATCCGTGAGGCGATGTCGGCGCTGTGGGAGGCGAAGTGGGAGATCCTGCTGCCGATCGTAGTGCTCAGCGGGATCTTCGGCGGCTACGCCACGCTCGTCGAGGCGGCGGCAATCACCGTGCTGTACGCATTCGTCGTGGAATGCTTCGTCTTCAAGGACCTGAGAGTTTTTGGCGACTTGCCGCGGGTCTTCGTGGAGAGCGCCACGCTGGTCGGCGGATTCATGATCATCCTCGGTGTGGCGCTGGGGTTTACGAACTATCTCGTGATCGCCGAAGTTCCGTCGCAAGCGTTGGAATGGGTGCAGACACACATCGACTCGAAAATCCTGTTCCTTCTGGCGTTGAATGTCTTCCTGATCATGGTCGGAGCGCTGATGGATATCTACTCGGCGATTCTGGTGATCGTGCCGCTGATCACGCCGATGGCGGCGGCCTATGGGGTCGATCCGGTCCACCTGGGAATCATTTTCCTGGCGAACATGGAACTGGGATATCTGATGCCACCGATGGGGGAGAACCTATTCCTGTCGTCCTATCGCTTCGATCAGCCGCTTACGAGCATCTACCGATCGACCCTGCCATATGCGGCGATCTTGCTGGTCGTGGTACTTCTCATCACGTATGTTCCTTCTCTCACGCTTTGGCTGGTGAGGTTAGCCGGTGTATAGGCTAAGACCTTCACCTGCCGGCTTTTATCAACACTTGGCGAGAAATGCAGGTCAGGTGGAGGTTTCGATCCGCCGGAAGTAGTTCCGGGCGGCGGCCATGACTTTGGGCGCCAGGATGAGCGCCGAGGTCGTAGTGGGAATGGCCATCAGAGCATACATGGAATCGATCAAGTTGACGGCGGCGTCAATGCTGACGACGGCGGCAGCGAGGATCGACGGCACGTAAAGGAAGTTGTAGAACCGTTGATATTCGGCCCCGACCAGAAAACCCAGTGCTTTCGTCCCGTAGTAGTTGTAGGTAAGCACGGTGCTGGTCCCGAAGAAAAACACACATACCACGAGCAAGTAGGGACCCACACCGGGCAGGTGCTGCTGAATTGCCTGCGCGGTGAGGGCGGTTCCGTTAATCTCGGAACCGCGCCATAAGTCGGTGCTGAGAATGATCAGCGCGGTCGCCGTGCAGACAATCAGCGTATCGATCACCGGACCCAACATGGCGACGAGACCTTCGCGAACGGGTTCGTTCGTGCGGGCAGCGCCGTGAGCCAACGCCTCTGTGCCGATACCTGCTTCGTTCGAGAAGGCGGACCGGCGGATTCCGGTCATGATCACGCTGCCGACCGCCCCGCCCATCACCGAATCGCCCGTAAAGGCGTCACGAACGATCAGCGCGAAGAGGCCGGGGATCTCGGTGAAGTTGGTCAAAAGAATCCATAGCGCCATCCCGCCGTAGATGACGACCATGCTCGGCACAAGGCGCGATGCGACGATGGCGATCCGTTGGATCCCTCCCACCACGACCATCCAAACCACAGCGGCGAGGATGATACCGCACGTCAGGTTGAACCTGAACTGCGATGCGGGGTCGGCAAGCCATCCATTGGGGATTAGGATGACTTCGCGCAGCGACTGCACGATCTGGTTGATTTGGAAGACAGGCAGTGCGCCGAAGAGCGTACAGATCGAGAACATGACAGCCAGTGGCCGCCACTTCCGCCCCAGTCCGTTGACGATGGTGTACATGGGGCCGCCCTGAATGTGTCCCTGACTATCGGGACCACGGTAGAGAACGGCAAGCGTGCACGTGAAAAACTTCGTGGCGATCCCGAGGAACGCTGCAAGCCACATCCAGAAGATCGCGCCGGGTCCGCCCACGTGGATGGCGACGGCGACGCCCCCGATGTTTCCGAGTCCGATGGTGCCGGCCAGGGCGCTGGAGAGTGCGCGGAAGTGCGAGATGTCGCCTTGATCCGTTGGGTTGTCGTACTTGCCGCGCAGGATGTCGAATGCGTGGAAGAAGTAGCGGAAGGGCAGGAAGCGCGAGTACAGAAAGAAGAACGAGCCGCCGCCCAGCAGCAGAACAAGCAGCCACGGGCCCCAGGCGAAAGTCGCGAAAGCGGCCAGGAAATCGTCAATGGCTTGCATGAGCCAGTTTTGGTTCACATGACAGACAGTAACTCAGTCGGCAAATGACGTGCTTGTCAGGTTGGCCGCCGACGGCCGTACTTCGCGTCACCGTAAAGCACCAAGCATCTCTGGAGAAGCCCTTATGCGGCGGGGTTCCGCACCTCTACATCGACTCCTGTCTCGCCTTCGGAGCGTGCGATGATTGCGGCGCCGCAGGAGTCGCTGAAAACGTTGACGACGGTGCGGTACATGTCGAGCGGCCGGTCCACGGCCAGCATCGCGCCGACGATGAGTTCAACCTGAGGACCGGTCAGGTTGACCGCCTGCAGCACGATGAAAATCACGACCAGCCCGGCCGAAGGAACGGCTGCCGCTCCGATCGACGCGAGAAGGGCGGTGAACACCACCACCAACTGCTGCTCGAACCCAAGCTGAACTCCCATGACCTGTGCAATGAACAGCACACCCGCGCACTCATACAGCGCGGTGCCGTCCATGTTTACCGTCGCGCCCATCGGCAGTACGAAAGACGTCACGCGGTTCGACACTCCAACCTTGTTCTCGACCGTCTCGATAGTGACCGGAAGGGTCGCTCCGGAAGAACTCGTGGAAAACGCCATCACGATGGGTTGCACCATGTTGCGGAAATGCGTAATCGGATTGATGCCGCCCAGCAACCGGAGAACCAGCGGCAGCGTGATGAACAAATGCAGACTCAGGCCGCATACCAGCATCAGGGCATACAGGCCCAAGGCCTTGAAGGCTCCCAGGCCGGTCGTGCCCATCAGTTTGGCGATCAGAGCAAACACTCCAATCGGGGCGAAGATGTGGATGATTCCTCCGGTCAGCTTCATCATCGCCGCGAAGCCGGACTCGAAGAAAGACAACAGCGGTTCACGGTGGGACTGCTTGAGAGTGCTGATGCTGATGCCGAGCACGATGGAGAAGAAGATGATGGCCAGCATCTCGGTGTCGGCGGCGGCAGCGAAGAAATTATCGGGTACGATGTCCAGGATCAGATCAACGGGCGATTGGATGACCGTGAGATCCGGCATCTCTCGGGTCTCGCTCGAGACCAGGTCCGCTCCTACTCCGGGCTGGATCGTATTCACCATCACAAGCCCCACCATGACCGCCAGGAAACTCGTAAGGATGTAGTAGCCGAGGGTCTTGCCGAAGAGCCGCCCCAGGCCCGCGCCGGCTCCCACGGAGGCGACGCCCGTGACGATCGACGTCAAGACCAGCGGGACGATGATCATCTTCAGCAGCTTGATGAACAATGTGCCGAGCCAACCCACGCTATCGGCCAGAGGCTCGCCCCCGACAAGGCCCGCGATCACTCCGAGCAACATCGCTGCCGCAACGCGCCAGTGCAGTTGCATGTACCATCGCGAGCGAACGTTCGAAACAGCCATTGAACCCATCCTTTCCCGGCGCCGGACCCTGAGGCGGGGCCGGCTCTCTTCGAGTCCAGCCCGCGCCATGGAGGGCAAGACTCTCGCGCCTCATTGTCACAAATTCCGACCAGCCTCAGCCTGGAGATCAGGCCGGCTGGAGACCGGCGTGCTTTACGACGAGCTTCTTCAGACCGGCCGAGCGGAAATAGACGGTGAGCTTTGTGTCGTCTCCGTCACCTTCAAACTTCATTACGGTCCCGACACCGTACTTTTGATGCCGGACCTTGTCGCCGAGCCGGTAGCCGCTGGTGTGCGGCGCACGGCGGGCGAGACCGCCGGGAGGTTTTCGGCGAACAGGAGTGGCGGCGGGCTGCGCTCGAGGCGGCCGTTCGAGGTTCTTCGGGACGGGCAGGTTCCTCTTCGTGAAATATCCCGAGAGATTATCGACCGAGTTATAGGCCGGTCCGTCGTAGAGCTTCCGCTGTACCGTCTCACGCACCTCGTGTTGCTCGACCTGCAGGTCCATTCCGTAGCCGCCGCTAGTGTCCCAGGTCGGAGAGGAATATAGCGAAGCCTCTTGAAGAACGTCCCTCGGGATCTCTTTCAGGAAACGGGAGGGGCTCATCAGCTCGGAGGAACCGCCGCCAAAACGCCGCCGCCGCCGCGCGGCTGTCACAACCAACTGCTCTTGGGCGCGCGTCATCCCGACGTAACACAGACGCCGCTCTTCCTCGATCGCCGTGGAGTCTTCCAAGGAGCGGCTGTGGGGAAAGACGTCCTCTTCGAGGCCGGTCATCACGACGAGGGGAAACTCCAGGCCCTTGGCGCTATGCAGGGTCATCAGCAAGACCGGTGAAACCGAATCCAACTGGTCGGTGTCGGCTACGAGCGCGGCGCGGTCAAGGAACTCATCGAGACTCTCCTCTCGACGGTAGGCATCCAGGGCCGCGTTAGCGAACTCGTTGATGTTCTCGAGCCGTCCGGCGGCCTCGATCGAACCGTCGGACTTCAGCATGTTGCTATATCCTGACTCATCCATGATCCAGGGGATCGCCCGGTGCCAGGGTTCCTCTTGGAGTTGCTTCCGAAGACCCTCGATGAGCCGCCGGAACGAGCTTACGGCGGCTCGCGCCCGGGCCGGGAACCGGCCTTCGTCGAGCATCCGCCCCATCGCCTCCCATATCGAACAACCAGTTCGGCGAGCATGGCCTTCGATCTGCTCGACCGTTGTACGTCCGATGCCGCGCGCCGGCACGTTGATGATCCGCAGCAGGCTGACGGCGTCGACCGACGACCTGGCCGACTTGAGGTACGCGAGGACGTCCTTGACCTCGGCGCGCTGATAGAAGCTCACGCCGCCCACGACCTTGTAGCCGCGGTCGATGCGCCGCAGGGATTCTTCGATCTGGCGTGACTGCCAGTTGGCGCGATAAAGAATGGCGACCCGCCGATCCGGATGCTCAGTCAGATACCGGTCGACATAGCGGGCCGCGAAACGCGCCTCGTCATCGTTATCCGTAGCGTGGTAAAGCAAGACCGGCGAGCCTTCTTCGCCCTCGACCCAAAGGTTCTTGCCTTTACGGTCGACATTGTGGGCAACCACACCTCCTGCCGCGGCGAGAATCCGCTTCGTGGAGCGGTAGTTCTGCTCCAGCCGGACGACCTTGGCCGAGGGGAAATCCTTCTCGAAATCGAGAATGTTCCGGATGTCGGCGCCACGCCAACTGTAGATCGACTGGTCCTCATCACCGACGGCGCACACATTGTTGCGCGCTCCGGCGAGCAGCGTCATCAGCTCGTATTGGGGCCGGTTGGTGTCCTGGTACTCGTCGATCAAGAGATAGCGATAGCGTTCGTGCAACTCGGCGCGCGTCGGATCGCTATGCCGCAGAAGGCGGACGCTTTCGAGCAGCAGGTCGTCGAAGTCGAAGGCATTCGAGGCTTTGAGCAGCGCCTGGTACTTCTCGAAGACGAGGGCGATCTGTTCGTCCCGATGACTGGTGGCGTCTCGAAAGGTCCGTCCATGGTTCTTGGCGTGGCTGATGATCGACAGCAGCGAGCGGGCCTTCATGAACTTCTCGTCGAGCCCGATGTCACGATAGACGGATTTTATTGCAGCGACCTGGTCACCCTCGTCGAATATCGTGAAGCGTGGGGTAAAGCCGGGACGCAGGTCAGCGAGAGGTTCACCGTAACGGCGCAGCAGGCGTACACAAAAGGAATGAAAGGTCGAGACGTGAGGCCATCGCTCAACCGGCATGCCGGCCTTTTCGAGGATGTCCCCGACGCGCGTGCGCATTTCTTCCGCAGCTTTGTTGGTGAACGTGACCGCGAGGATCGACTCCGGCGCGGCGCGCTTGCTATGGATGAGATGGGCGATGCGATGGATCAGGACCCGTGTCTTCCCGCTTCCCGCTCCGGCAAGGATGAGCAAGGGACCCTCGGTATGAAGAACCGCCTCGCGTTGCCGGGGGTTCAGGGAAGCGAGAAGGTCCATGAGGGAGCCTCATTCTAACAATCGGGGTTGGCCGACCCTGCTCACGGATTGCAGTTTCCTGATTCCTCCAATCGGACAGGTTAGGCTGATTCCGATCCGCACAAACTGCGAAACTGTCGGATTCGCAAAGTGGATTTAGTACAGCAAGGCTCTCCGGCGATGCGGCCTGCAAGGAGAATCTCGGTGTCAGGAAAACCCTTTAATGCAGGTAGCTAGCCGGTAGACTGGAAGTGGAACTCTAGCTGAGCAACGGCTATCGTCTGCGGGCCGAGGCGGACCGCCGCGAGTGCAACAGGAAAGCCATGAGGTCGGCAAGTTCGGTGCGGTCCAACTCTTCTTCGATACCGGCAGGCATGATGGAGACGGCGCCGGGGCGAGTCTCCTCGATGGCGTCGCGTGCGATGCGGACCTGGGTATCGGCGCCGGTAGCGAGAAGAATGGATTCGTCCGTTTCTTCGAGCGGCACACCGTTGTACGTCTCGGTAGCAGTAACGACCACAACGGGTTCGTAGCTTCGGACCAGAGTGGCGCTGGGGAAAATAATCGATTCCAGCAGGTCGGGCTTGCTGCGGATCTTTTCGATTCTTGTCAGATCGGGGCCGATACGGCCGCCAAGATAGCCGATGCGATGGCAGGCTGAACAAGCGGCTTTCGAACTTCGGAATACCGCCTGGCCGCGGTCAACGTCACCTTCCTCAAGCGATGCCATCAACTCTTCGAGATGCGCCTTTTGTTGGGCGAGATCGACATCGAGCGTCGCGAGCAGCTCTTCGCCTCTCGTGCGAATCGGCTCGGGAAACTTCTCGAGTGCGGCTTCAAGCACGTCGGTGCGGAGGTTGGCCAGGCTTCGGGCGTTTTCAAGCGACTCCATCAAGGCCTCGCCAAGTTCCCCGTCTCCCCCCTGCTCGAACGCGCGCAGCAAGACCGGCAGCTCCAGCGGACCGGCATCGAGCAGAACTTTGGCGAGCATGAATTGCTGTTCGCTATCGAGAGGCGCCCCGGAAAGCGCGCGTGAGGCAGCGGAGCGAACGGGAACCGGTTTCGACGAATCGGTGTTTGACAGCAGGAAATCGAACAACTGCGGAGACACTGTCCCGAGAACCGCCGCGGAAGCAGCCAGCGCATCCGCTCTGATGTCGGCAGCAAGGCTCTCATTCTGTCCGACGGTCAACAAGGCGCGGTCTAGCGCGGCGTTGCGATTTTCGCCCTGTGGGAGCGATTCGGCCGTCGACACCACTTCACGCAGCAAGTCGTCGTCGGAACTCGCCAATGCCGCGGTGAGAGCACCTCCCCAACTCTCCGGTGTTTCCTTGAGCGGCGCCGCAGCCATCGCACGGAGGGCGGTGATTCGGGACGCCTGCGTTTGACCTGAGCGCGCCGTTTGGGCCAATAGGTCTTGTATCGCCGGATCGGTGGAAAAACGGGCCATCTCGTCCGCAACTTCCGAGTCGTCCGAAACGGACTTGATAGCGCCAAGCCTCGTTCGGAAATAGCCGGAAAGGGCGCCTCCCCATTCGACGTGGCGCGATACGAGCCAGCTTGCGGTGTCCCGCAGAACGGGATCACTCGATGACAGAAGGGGAACCACGTCGCCGGAGGGCAGGCCTCCGCTTTCCATTTGGTCGAGCGCGAGCATCGCTGCGCGCCGGACGCGGCTGGACGAAGAAGACAACCCCTGCCGAGTAGCCTGCGGGTCAGCGATCTCGATGAGCGCGTAGGTAAGCGAGTGGATCAGAATCTCGTCTTCCGTCCGGCCGACGGCGGCCAGCAACGGCGCGACGGCTGAGCTGTCGCCCATGCGGCCGAGGGCTTCGGCGGCGGCACGTTGCAGGGGAGCGGTAGCGTGCGTCAGTTGCTCGAGAAGCGGCGCAACAGCTTCGGCATCCCGCCACACACTCACCGAGTGCGCCGCGGCGTGGCGCACTGATTCTTCCGGATCCGCCAACGCCTCGCGGACTGCGGCACGGGCCTCCGGATCCTCAATCCGTGTCAGTGCCCAGACAGCATTCCGCCGAGCCGTGACCGAACGCCCCCGGCTCCACGCCTCGCGGAGAACCGGCAATGCCTTGCTGCCATGCTTCGCGAGTCGATCAATGGCCCTGTTGCGCACCGCCGGGCGCTCGTCATCCAATCTTTCAGCCAGTTCGCCGGGCGGAGCGGACGCCCAATCGAGAAGCAAGCCCCGTGGATCGTCGATCGTCCTGGCTCCTCGGCGACGCACACGATAAATCGCCCCGTATACCTCCGGCCTCGACAAGAAGGAACTGGGACAGCAAAGGACATACCAGGCTCCGGTATCGACCACGAGAAGACTTCCGTCGGCGTCTTCCATAACGTCAGTCGGGTGGAAGTCATGACTCGTCGAGACGAGAAAGTCCGTCACTTCCGTCTCGAAGGTCGCCCCGCGCGGTTTCAGCTTGAGACGGAGGACTTTGTTCAGGTTGAAGAGCGACGCGAAAAGGTCGCCCCGGTAGTTCCGTCCGAATACATCCGTCGAGTAGTAGGTCAGCCCGGCCGGAACGGCGGGCCCCAGTTGCGCCATCACCGGCTGATAGCCGCCCGTCATGGGATGGGAATCGGTCACGCCGTGCACCTTGCCGTAGACACCGCCATACACGGCGTGCAGCACTCCGTCACGGCGACCCAGAGCCGGCTGCTCGATAAATGTTGAAGTGAGGAAGCGTTCGCCCTCCGGGGTGAAGGCCACTTCGACGGGATTGTCCATTCCGCCGGTCAACACAGGTTCGATCAGGCCGCCTTCGGCGCGACGGCGGAAGATATGGGACGCTCGCGTGACGAACGGCGGGCGGCCGGGACGCTCGTAGGTCTGCTCGGCGAAGGCGCCTTTGCACCAGTAGATCAAGCCGTCGGGGCCTGCGTAAGGTCCGTGCAAATCGTTGGCGCAGTTTGTAAGAGTCTTGCCGTTGAACCACTCTTCGCGCCGGTCGGCAACTCCATCGTCGTCGGTATCGGTCAGCTTCCAGATGCTGGGCGGGGCCGCTACATAGACGGAGCCGTCATGCCAGAGGACGCCTTCGGGAAACATCATCTTGTCGGCGAATACGGTACGTCGGTCGTAGCGGCCGTCACCATCGGTGTCCTCCAACCGCAGAATGCTGTGCGGACGCTCTTCGAGTTGGACCTTGACATTGTCGTTCGAACCGGATGACTCGGCTACATAAAGGCGCCCCTGTTCATCGATGTCAATGACGATCGGTCGTTTGACCAGCGGCGGACCGGCGGCGACTTCGAGCTCGAAACCGGGAGGAACACTGACGGCTGGGGCTCCGGTATCCAGAGGCCGGTCGCCAAGCCGGATGATGGCGCCGGCGGCGAGCAGGAGAGCGATGCTGACGGCCATGAAGAGAAACGATGATCTTTGAAGAGGATTTGTTTTCGATTCCGTTCGGGCCATGCCGTGCTCCCGGATGCGGACCAGTATACGGCAAGCAAGCGTCAACCATCTCGGAGGGAACCTAGCCTGCATTTCTCACCACACGACGGTCGAAGCACACGATACGACCGCCAGGACTTCGTTGCGCTTGCTTGCCGT
>JAPPLB010000149.1 GCA_028819575.1 Bryobacterales bacterium
CAACAGAACCGCCTCTGGATCCCGGAACCGGCCACCGCCAACTGACATGCGCGCCCCCCGCTCTTCGTACCTCCCGCCCTCTTCAGAGCTTACAGCCCACCCTGGAGCGAAACCTTGACACATGGATACTGCTAGCATGCGACGTGCAAGAGCGCTGCTGTCGAGGGTCTTCCTCGTGTGACCACGCCGCAGGACCGCCCTATTCCATGAAAGAGCTTCGGCCACAGTCTGAAGCACTGGCCGAACGAATCCGAGAGGCGGTCCGGCGCGTCCCTGCCGGATTCGTGGCCACCTACGGCGACATCGCACGGGCCGTTCACCCACGCTGTTCGCCGCGACAGGTCGGCTGGGCGTTGCGGCGGGCGCCTGACGGGCTCGGGCTTCCGTGGCACCGCATCCTCGCCGCGGGAGGCCGCATTGCGTTGCCGGGCGAGGCCGGCCTGGAGCAGAGGATGCGCCTGGAGACCGAGGGCGTCCGGTTCGCGGGGCGGCGGGTGCGGATGGAGGAGCATCGTTACCGGGAGCTTTGAGAGTGGTTAGTGGATAGTGGTTAGTGAAAACCTTTGGCGGGGGCCTGGTTCGCTCCAGAAAGAAATCTCCGAGGTCCGGCGAACCGTAGGGCTGTGTTGCCGGAACGGGCGGTGCGCGCCTCGTCCTGACCGCACTCACCCGCACTTCGCCTCGCCGCGTGCTGAGAAAGGCAGGCTGGCCGCCGCAGCGGGTCTGCTGTTGGAGGATGCAATTCCTTTAGACTGGGTAGGATTCCAGGGGTTGCATGAGAATCTCCGACATCTTGAGGACAGACGGCCGGGCGGTTTCGTTCGAGTTCTTCCCGCCCAAGGATGACGCGGGTTTCGTGTCTTTGTTCGAAACGATCGAGGCGCTGAAGGCGCTGGATCCGAGCTACGTTTCGGTGACTTACGGCGCCGGGGGCAGCACGCGCCGCAAGACCGTGGAACTCGTCAAGCGCATCAAACACGAGATCGGGATCGAGTCGATGGCGCACCTGACCTGCGTCGGCGCCAACCGCGACGAGATCGGCGGCGTGCTCGACGATCTTGCGGCCGCAGGGCTGGAAAACGTACTGCCGCTGCGGGGCGATCCTCCGAAGGGAGAGTCGGATTTCGTCCCCACGCCCGGCGGCTTCCGATATGCCAACGAGTTGGTGGCGTTCATTCGCGAGAGGCATTCATTCTGCCTTGGCGGGGCCTGCTATCCGGAAAAGCATCCGGAAGCGCCCAGCGCCGAAGCCGACCTGGACAACCTCAAACGCAAGGTGGACGCCGGAGTCGACTTCCTGATCACCCAGCTCTTCTTCGACAACGATGACTACCTGAGGTTTCGCGAGCGAGCCGTGGCAGCGGGGGTCCGGGTGCCGATCCTGGCCGGGATCATGCCGATTCTGAACGTGAAGCAGATCAAGCGCTTCACCCGGATGTGCGGAGCGAGTCTACCGAACGCTCTGCGGCAAAAGATCGAAGCCGTCGAGGACGATGCGGAAGCAGTGCGGCAGGTCGGCATCTATCACGCCACCCGGCAGTGCGAAGATCTGCTGCGAGACGGCGCGCCGGGCATTCATTTCTACACCCTGAACCGCTCGACGGCGACACGGGCGATTTATCAGTCCATCAAAGGCCTGCTCGCCAACAAGCCGGCCGCCTGAGAACCTGTGACGCCACGCAGCACCATTTCTGTTATGCCGGAGCGTACTCGCTGCACCGCCGCCTTCACTTCCGTGCTCATGATCCTGACGGCCTGGTCCGTGAAGGCGCAGGAGCCGGCCTATCGCTACCGCAACCCGATCGTTTTCCAGCGGGCCCATCTCGACGCGGGAACAGGAGCACAGGTGATCGCGGGCAAGCTGTGGCTGATGGAGGAAGATGGAACGCATCTACGTCAGTTGACGTTCGGTGACGGCTACGACGAGCACCCTTCTTTCTACTCGGACCAGGAGCACGTGCTCTACGCGGAGTTTCCGACAAACCGCCTCGACCATCATGCCGAAGGGAGACTTGTAAAGATCAACATCCATAGCGGCGAAAAGGAAGTCATGTTGCATGCGCCGGGTTGCGCGCTGCACCACGCCACGCTATCGCCGATTGACGATCTGTTGGCTTACCACCGTGACTGCGGCAACCACCGGGCAATGTGGGTAGGCACTCCCGAGGACGGGTATGAAGTGACCATGCAGGCGACGAACGGCGTGGCGCTGCCCGACAGCATCATCTTCATGCACGAGAAGAACCGCGGCATCAAGCCGCGCGAGGTCGGTTTGGTCCGGATGTGGGGACACGGCCCCGGCGCAAAGGCGCAGTACCTGACCGACGCGAAGCAGCTTCATCGGCGGCCGGCCATCTCACCCGACGGGAAACGGCTGGCGTGGCAGAGCGCCGCGGCCGGCGAGGACGAGATCTTCATCGCCAACATCGACGGGTCGGACGCTCGCAATCTGACCAAGGCGAAGGGCAACGACGGTCATCCCTGGTTCTCGCGCGACGGCAACTGGATCGTGTTCGAGTCGGACAGAAGCGGGCAGTGGGAAATCTGGCGCATCAACATCGCATCCGGGAAGCAGGAGCAATTGACCCGCGGCGGTCAGCAATATGTCAGCACGCGCGCTCGCATGTAGACCCGTAGACCGTGTGCGGATCATAACGGCAGTTTTCCGTTTTCATCCGCCCGTGCGCGGGTCATTCAAGCGGGAAATATCCGGATGGGTGTCAACGCCGCTTGACCAGGAGGACGCTACGGGTCAGTAACCCGCCTGCTTGTCGACGACGTTGATCAGCGGCTGGCCGCGGGCGTAGCGGTGGATGTTCTCCGAGAAAAGGTTGATGAGCCTCACCTGTCGATCCAGGCTCCAGCCGGAGGTGTGAGGCGTCATCACGACGTTGTCGAGCTCATAGATCGGGTGGCCCTTGGGCGCCGGGTCGGGTGCGAAGACATCGAGGCCGGCTCCTGCGATCCAACCCTCCTTGAGAGCCTTGACGAGCGCCATGTCATCGAAAACCATGCCGCGCGACATGCAGATGAAGTAGGCGGTTTCCTTCATGCTGCGGAAGACGTCCGCATTGAACATGCGCTCGGTCAGGGGTGTGTGCGGGACCGCTGAAACAAGCACGTCCACCTGAGAAACCATCTCGTCGAACCAGGTGGGGTCGTGGAGCTCGTCGACGAAGTGCGGTTTGGGGATGGGTTTGGCGTCGGTGCCCACGATGCGCATGTCGAAACCGTAGTGAGCACGCCGGGCAATGGCTTCGCCGATGCCACCCAAGCCGACGACGCCCATCACGCGACCGGCCAACTCGCCGTGATGGCCGGTCTTGGGTGTCCCGAGCGGTTTCAACTCCTTGTCGACATAAAACTGCTTCATGTAGGTGTGGATGCGCCGTGTCAGGGCGAGCAGCAGTCCCATGGCGGTTTCCGAAATGCCGGGGGCGAAGGTGCGGGCGTAGTTCGTGAAAGCGACCGGGTGATCGCGCAAGTCCTGGGGCATGCTCTCGACGCCGGCGCCGCCATTCATGATCCACTGCACCTTCGGGGCGCTATCGAGCTCGCCCTGGCGGAGCCCGCCGTAGATCACTTCGGCTTCGGGCAGGCGGCGCTTGAATTCGTCACGGTCGCGGCAGTGGACGATGTCCACTTTCGTCGGGGCGGCGGCCTGCTCGATTTGCCGGATCTCGTTGGCGGCGAACCGGTAGGTGGTCACAATGCGAATCGGATCGCCTTGCGCTTGCGGCGCGGCCATGTTGACCGCAGCCGGCGCGACGACTGCCTTGCGGCCCGCCGCAGCGGCCGCGGGAACCGCCGCGACACCACCCGCGAGAGTGACGAACGCGCGCCGGGAAACATTGTGCTCCGCCATGAGGCCGGCCTCCTGCAGTCAGAAACTGAGGCACAGCTTATCATGCGCAATTTTGTTCGGAGAATGCCTCCTGCCCAGGACATCTTCGGGCGCGCACCAATCCCGCCGAGACGAATTCATGTTCTTCAGGGGTGACCGGCGCGGCACGGGGGCTCAGCGACCGTTTTCGCGGCCGAGGAGTTCCCCTGTGCCACCATGCATCATGATTTAGACTGACTACATTGGTTTTTCGGGAGGTCGCCATGCGGGAGGTGCAATTGTGCGAGGCCAAGGCCAAGCTGTCGGCACTCGTGGAGGAGGCTGCTCAGGGCGAGACGGCAGTCATCACCCGCCATGGCAAGCCCCGGGCCATCATCCTGGGAGTCGATGAGTGGAATCGTCTTCGCCGTGTACCGTCCTTTGGCCGGTTGCTGCTTTCCTCACCTTTGGAAGACGGAGACCTGCCGCCACGCGACACAAGCCCGTCACGGGACGCCGCAATGTAACAGCCCGTTGCAAAAGCCCCGCTGCATTCAAGCGGCAATGCATCCCGGCGATCGATCCCTTCGAGACGTTGCCTTGACCGCGTGGCACAGGGGCGACACACCGTGCCCTCGCTGCTCCGTCTCGCTCATGACGAGGCACAGCGATGACGCCGCGCCATCCCCGAAAGGCCCCACAGCGCTTTCGAACAGGGTGGAGCCCTATCCGGCCGTTGCTACAATGAGCCGGAGTTGCGTTTGGAAAGGTCGATTCTCACGTGGATGTTCAGGCAACTCAACTTCGTCCCGGCATGCTCATCAAGTTCGAGGGCAAGCTCTTCTCGGTGTTCCGAACCGAGCATCGCACTCCCGGCAACAAGAGGGGGTTCGTGCAGGCCAAGATGCGCAATCTCGACAGCGGAGCGATGATCGACTACAAGTTCGCCTCGGAGAACTTCGTCGAAAAAGTCGCCCTGGACGATCAGGAGATGGAGTTTCTGTACGAGGACAGCGGGCTCTATTACTTCATGAACACCGAGACCTACGAGCAGATCCATCTCACCCGGGAGGACCTCGGTGATCAGATCCTGTACCTGTTGCCGAACAGCCCGTTGAAGGTGCGGTTCTATGAGGGCCGGCCGTTCAATATCGACCTTCCGTCGAGCATGGATTTGAAAGTCGTCGAGACCGAGCCGAGCATCAAGGGAGCCACCGTCACCAATGTGACGAAACCTGCGAAGCTCGAGACGGGACTCGTCGTGCAGGTGCCGCCTTTCATCAAGGAAGGCGAGACGATCCGGGTCAACACCACGGACGGGACTTACCAGAGCCGGGCTTAGCCTGCATTTCTCACCACCCGACGGCCGAAGCACACGAAAAAGGCCGTGATTCGTGTTTCGTGACTCGTGTTTCGTGAAAAACCTTAACCTGCATTTCTCACCACCCGACGGTCGAAGCACGCCATAGGGCCGCCACGACTTCGTTACGCTTGCTTGCCGTGCTCAACGTACTGTTCAAGTACGCCTGCGCGCGCCAAGCGGCTCGCGCCTCGTCCTGACAGCCCTCTCACGCACTTCGCCTCGCCACGTGGTCAGAAATGCAGGTTAAAGGCCGTGCTGCGCGCGCCTTTTTCCTCCGCCCGCGTGCGGATCATTCAAGCCCGAAACATCCGGCGCGATGTCAACGCCGCTGGATCAGGGGGGATGTTTCAGGTCAGTTGCTCCGGTCGAGCGCTCGGGCCAGACAAGCGGCGAGCGCTTCCTCTTCATCCTCGAGGACGGTGCGCAGGTCGATCAGCAGGGAATCGTTTTCGATGCGGGCGATGACGGGAGGGGACCCTTTGCGGAGCGCGTTCTCGACATCGGTGATCCTGACGCCGCCGTTGCAGCGGAGTCGAACCAGCATCGTAGGAACCGACTGTTCGGGCGTCGAACCCCCGCCGAGCACGGACGAGCCGGGCTTCAGGTCGATGGAAACCTGATCGCCGAATCGCAGGGCGGCAATGAACTTCTCCGCGCGGGCCTGGATTCCCTCGGCGGTCTGGCGGATCATCCGGAGCACCGGAACCCGGTCGTAGCGGCCGAACAGGCAGTCGCGCAGCGTCGCCTCGAGCGCCGCGCAGGTGAGCTTGTCGACGCGCAGCGCGCGGAAAAGCGGATTGCGGCGGACGCGCCGCACCCATTCGGGCTTACCGGCGATGATGCCGGCCTGCGGTCCGCCCAGCAGCTTGTCGCCGCTGAAGGTGACGAGGTCGACTCCGGCCCGCAAGCTCTCAACGACCGGCGGCTCGTCACGGAAACCCTCTCTCGAAAAATCGTACAGGCAGCCGCTTCCGAGGTCATCCACGACGGGCAGCCCGAACTCCGCGCCGAGCTGCACGAGTTCTTCAAGACGCGGACGCGCCGTGAAGCCAACCATGCGGAAGTTGCTCGGATGAACGCGCATCAGCAGCCGCGTCGCTTCGCCGACGGCGTCACGGTAATCGGAGATCCTGGTGCGATTCGTCGTCCCCACCTCGCGGAGCTTCGCCCCGCTGCCCGCCATGATGTCGGGAATCCGGAAGCCGTCGCCGATTTCGATGAGTTCGCCGCGCGAGACCACGACCTCGCCGCCGGCGGCGATGGCATGAAGAACAAGAAAAATCGCCGCCGCATTGTTGTTGACGACGATCGCCGGCGCGTTCAGCAGTTTTTCGAGCAAGGCCGCGGCGTGGACATCCCGCTTGCCCCGCCGTCCCGAACCCAAGTCGTATTCGAGATTGGTGTAGCCGCGGGCAGTGCCGCTGATGGCCTGCACGGCCTCGGCCGAGAGAGGGGCGCGGCCGAGGTTCGTGTGCAGCACGACTCCGGTGGCGTTGATCACCGGGCGCAGCGATGGAGACGCGAGCCCATCCAGCCGCTCGATCACCTGCCGTTCGGCCCGCTCGAGCAGGTCAACCGAGTCAATGTGCGGGGAGAGCCCCCCGCGCAATGCCGCACGCAGCCGCTCCAAAACGGCGCGGGTCTCGGCCACGACGAGGGAACGGCCCGCTCCGTTGATCCGCTGCCCAATACGCGGCCGCTGCAGCACCTGGTCGACGGAAGGCAATGCCCGCAGGCGGCTCTCAAGATCCTCGTTCACCGACCCATTGGAGCATTCGCCGGCGCCCCCGTCAACGTTCGACGCAGGCGGCATCGTAGCTGCCGAGTGCGGTGTGAGATGATCTGAGGCATGTTACGGAATGGCTTTATCCTGTTGGCGCTCTCGGGCTTTGCTCTCTCTGCGCAGCCGCCCACGCTGCACCGACTCGCGTCCACGCCCGAAACGGTCGTTTTCGGCTACTACGATGCCGCCGCGGCGCCGGTTCTGCGGATTCGCTCAGGCGACCGGGTCGAGATCACGACCTCGATGATCGCGAGCCCGGAGATGCTGCAGGAAGCCGGCCTGGCGAGCGATCAGATCAAGCCGTCGCTGCGGGACATCCACAGCCAGGTCACGGATCGCGGCCCGGGGCCACACATCCTGACCGGCCCGGTTTATATCGAAGGAGCCGAGCCGCGCGATGTGCTGGAGGTCGAGATCGAGTCGATCCGACTGGCTCTCCCCTATGCCCTCAATATCTTCTTGCCGGGATTGGGCGTACTCCCCCACGACTACCCCTACAAAAAGCTCCGGATCATTCCGCTCGACGAAGAGCGCATGGTCGGGAGATTCACCGACAACATCGAGATCCCGTTGCGGCCATTTTTCGGCAGCATGGGCGTGGCGCCGCCCAAAGAACTGGGCCGCATCAGCAGCGCGCCGCCCTGGGTGCACACCGGCAATATCGACAACAAAGACCTCGTCGCCGGCACCACGCTCTTCATCCCCGTCCACGAGCCGGGAGCGCTCTTCTTTGTCGGAGACGCCCACGCGGCGCAAGGAGCCGGCGAAGTCGACGTCACGGCGCTTGAAACGGCATTGACCGGAACATTCCGGTTCACCGTTCGCAAGGACATGCGACTTGGCTGGCCGCGGGCGGAGACCCCGACCCATCTGATGACGATGGGTTTCAACGAAGACCTCGACACGGCCATCCGCATCGCCTTGCGGGAGATGATCGACTTGCTCGTCCATGACAAGGGGCTCGACCGCGACACGGCCTACATGCTCTCGAGCAACGCGGTCGACCTGCATATCACGCAATTGGTCGACGGCAAAAAGGGGATTCACGCCACCGTACCGAAGGCGATTTTCCGCTCGGGCAGGTAACCTGCATTTCTCACCACCCGACGGCCGAAGCACGCGATACGACCGCCAGGACTTCGTTGCGCTTGCTTGCCGTGCTCAACGTACTGTTCAAGTACGCCTGCGCGCGCCAAGCGGCTCGCGCCTCGTCCTGACGGCCCTCTCACGCACTTCAGCTCGCCACGTGGTGAGAAATGCAGGTTTATTCGCACCGCTCTTGCAGACGACCGATCCCAGGCTCCGGGATCAGCCGGCATACTCCCGGTGGGACCCGCAGCTTGTCAGCTACCATATCTTCCTGCTACAAAGAAGTGTCTCGATTGTCGGCGGCACACTTCCGCCGATATCCAATCTCAGCCTGGAATCGTCATAGGGGAGGCGGCCACGAGCCTTCGGATCTGCTCTCTGGGTAGCGGCAGTAGCGGCAACGCCACATTCGTTGCCGCTGAACGAACGCGGCTGCTGATCGACGCCGGGTTCAGCTTCACCGAGATCACCAAGCGGCTCGAGAGCATCGGCGAACACCCCGAGCGGCTCGACGCAGTGCTTGTGTCGCACGAACATTCCGATCACGTCAAGGGACTGCCGCAGATCGCCAAGCGTCTTCAATGCCCGATCTACATCACGGAATTGACGGAGCAGACGCTCGATTGGGGAAAGATCGAGCCGCGGCTGGAGACTTTCCAAGCGGGACAGACGATCGACATCGGGGAGATCGCGATCGATTCGTTCACGATTCCCCATGACGCCGTCGATCCGGTCGCTTTCCGGGTGCGCTACGGCGGTTTGCAAGCCGGCGTGGTGACCGATCTCGGTTACATGACCGAGTCGGTCAAGCACAAGATACGGGGCTGCGATCTGCTAGTGCTCGAGTCGAACCATGACCTCGACATGCTCAAGGTCGGTCCTTATCCGTGGTTCGTCAAGCAGCGCGTGATGAGCCGGGTCGGTCATCTGTCGAATCATGCGGTGTCGCAGTTTCTGGCCACCGAATTCGACCTCTCGTGCCGCTGGCTGGTGCTGGCCCACCTGAGCGAAAGCAACAATCACCCCGAAGTGGCGCGGCTGTTCGCCGACACCGCACTCAGAAACAAAGGCGCTGACGGGACGAGTCTCGTGATCGCCGAGCAGCATCGCGCCAGCGAGGTCTTCGAGCTTTGATTCCGAGATACACCCGCGAGGCGATGGGCCGCATCTGGTCTATCGAGAACAAGTACCGCCAGTGGCTCGAAGTCGAGTTGGCCGCTTCGGAAGCACTGGCCGAGCTGGGCGAAGTGCCGGCCTCAGCAGCGGCGGCATTGCGGGCCCATGCCGACTTCGAGGTGGCGCGGATCGAAGCGATCGAAGCCGAGGTCAAGCACGACGTGATCGCTTTCACGACGGCCGTGTCGGAGAAGCTGGCCGAGGCGGGCGCCGGCGACGCGTCCCGCTGGCTGCACTTCGGATTGACGTCGAACGACGTGGTGGACACGGCGCAGGCGCTGCAGATCAAAGAAGCTTCGCAGCTCATTCGCCAAGAGCTCGGAGAACTGCACGAAGTGCTACGGCGGCGCGCTCACGAATTCAAGGACACCGTTACCGTCGGCCGCACGCACGGGGTGCATGCCGAGCCGACGACGTTCGGGCTCAAGCTGGCGAACTGGTGGGCGGAAACCGGCCGCCAGATCGAGCGCTTCGAAGCCGCCGCCGAACAGATGCGAGTCGGCAAGATCTCGGGCGCCGTCGGGACCTTCGCCCATATCTCTCCGCGAGCCGAGGAGCTGATCTGCGCTCGCCTGGGGATCGAGCCGTGCCCGATCTCGTCGCAGGTCATCCAGCGCGACCGCCACGCCAATTATGTTTGCTCGCTGGCGCTCATCGCGGCGACGCTCGAAAAAATCGCCGTAGAAATCCGGCACCTGCAGCGCACGGAAGTACGCGAGGCGCAAGAGTATTTCTCGAAGTCGCAGAAGGGCAGCTCGGCGATGCCGCACAAGAAGAACCCGATCACCTGCGAGCAGATCAGCGGCCTGGCGCGTGTGGTGCGGGCGAACGCCCAGGCGGCGTTCGAAAATATCGCGCTGTGGCACGAACGCGACATCTCGCACTCCTCGGTCGAGCGCGTGATCCTGCCCGATTCGACCATTCTGGTCGACTACCTGCTGGCCAAGACGACAAACCTGGTCGACCGCCTGCTCGTCTATCCCGAGCGCATGAAGCAGAACCTCGAGATGGGCGGGGGACTTGTCTATTCGGGACAACTGCTGCTGGAACTGGCGGCCAAGGGAGTGCTGCGCGAGACCGCCTATCGCTGGGTGCAACGCAATGCTCTCAAGGTGTGGGAGGAAGGCGGCAGCTTCCGCGAATCCGTCGGCAACGACGCTGATATTGCCGACATCCTCTCATCGGAAGAGATCGACCGGGCGTTCACCCTGAAACAGCAACTCCGGCACGTCGATCAGATCTTCCTGCGATTGTTCCCGGAGTCATAGCCTGCATTTCTCACCACCCGACAACCGAAGCACGCGATACGACCGCCAGGACTTCGTTGCGCTTGCTTGCCGTACTCAACGTACTGTCAAGTACGCCTGCGCGCGCCAAGCGGCTCGCGCCTCGTCCTGACGGCCCTCTCACCCACTTCGCCTCGCCACGTGGTGAGAAATGCAGGCTAGTCCCGCCCCCGCCCCGCTACGCGGTGCGGATCA
>JAPPLB010000183.1 GCA_028819575.1 Bryobacterales bacterium
CTTGAACAGTACGTTGAGCACGGCAAGCAAGCGCAACGAAGTCCTGGCGGTCGTGTCCTGTGCTTCGACCGTTGGGTGGTGAGAAATGCAGGTTAACTTTCTTTGCGGACGCCCCGAGCTGCGTCAGGCCAGCAGCTTCTCGGCCACGTTGCCGGCCACGTCGGTCAGGCGGAAGTCGCGGCCTCCGTGGAAGTAGGTGAGTTTTTTGTGGTCGAGGCCAAGAATGTGGAGGACGGTGGCGTGCAGGTCATGGATGTGCATGCGGTCTTCGACGGCGTGGTATCCAAACTCATCCGTGGCGCCGTAGATGAAGCCGTGCTTGACGCCAGCGCCGGCCATCCATGAGGTGTAGCCGTAGGGGTTGTGGTCGCGGCCGTCCCCGGATTGCGCTATCGGAGTGCGGCCGAACTCGCCGCTGCAGATGACCAGCGTGTCGTCGAGAAGACCGCGCGCCTTCATGTCCGTGAGCAAGGCCGATATCGGCTGATCGACCTGCTTCGCCCGACCCACGTGGTTTGGAACCAGCCTCGAATGAGCATCCCAGCCAACAGGATTTCCCACGCGGTAAGTATGCGACACCTGTACGTAGCGCACGCCGCGCTCCGACAGTCTCCGAGCCACCAGGCACTGCCAGCCTAAATCACGCGTTTCTTCCTGGTCGAGTCCGTAGAGTTTGCGGGTGACTTCCGACTCCTTGGCAATGTCGAAGGCCTCGGGAGCTTCCGTTTGCATGCGCGCTGCCAACTCGAACGCCTGAATGCGCCCTTCGAGCTGCGGGTCGAAGTTTGCCTGTTCCGCGCTGCGGCGATTCATTTTCTGTAGCATGTCGAGCTCGAATCGCTGCAGTTCCGGCGACAGTCCTTTGCGCTCCAGATACTGGATGGGTTCCTTCAGGTCGTCCGGTCCGAGGGCGGCATAGCCGATGGCCGTTCCTTCGAAGGCGGCGGGTAGAAATCCGGCGGAATAGTTCTTGGAGCCACCGTGGAACAGAGTCGGCTTGAGCGTGATGAATCCCGGCAGGTTCTGATTCTCCGTACCGAGCCCGTACACCACCCACGAACCCCAACTCGGCCGCGTGAACGTGTTCGTCCCGGTATGGAGCTGCATCAACGCCCCACCGTGCGCTACGCTGTCGCCGACCATCGAGCGGATGATGCACATGTCGTCAACGTGCCGCGCCAGTTTCGGGAACAGTTCGCTGAGCGGAATGCCGCTCTCGCCGTGTCGTTTGAATTGAAAAGGAGATTTCAGCAACCCGCCCACCTGTTCTTCGGCAAACGTGAGGGGCCGCTCGAACGGCAGCGGCTTGCCGTGATCGCGTTCGAGCCGGGGCTTGGGGTCATAGATGTCGAGGTGCGACGGGCCGCCGTGCATGAAAATGAAGATCGCCCTCTTGGCCCGCGCCTGAAGATGAGGTTGCTTCGGGGCAAGAGGGTTGCGCGATTCTTCAGCAGCCAGCAGCCCGCGCAAGCCGAGCAACCCGAATCCACAGGCGGACCAGTGCAGGAGCGTCCGGCGCGATAGCGGTGATTTCTTGAACGCACTCATTGGATGTAGATGAAATCGTTCGAAGCCAGCAGCACCCGGCAGTAGCTCTGCCAGGCGGCGAGCATCGATGCGCTGTAGTGGTAGGCGGGGTAGTCCGGTGAGCGATGCGGGCCTTCCATACGCTTACTCGTCACTTCCGTCAGGTCTTTGTCGAGAGACTGTTTTCGAAAGGCTCTGATGTAGTCGAGCGCTTCTTCGATTTCGGGTACGGTCGGTTCCTTGGCCAGAGCCATATGCCAAGCCTGACGTACGCGTTGCTCGTCGGGCGTCCGTCGTTCGGCGAGCACTCGCCGCGCAAAGCCCTCGGCGACACGGGAAACATACTCGCTGTTCATCATGAACAAGGCCTGCGGCGCGACATTCGTACTCGAACGTGAACCGGTGCTCGTTGCGGCGTCGGCAAAATCAAACAACGTCAGGAGCTTCGGGATGTTCGCCCGCCGCAATGGTAGATAGAGCGTCCGCCGGTAGCTCTTCGATGCGTCGAAGTGTGGTAGTTGATTGGTGGTCGTCATCCCCTGGCCTTCGCCCGATTGCAGGGTGCCGCCCATCCCGAAGTCGATCGTGCCTTCGATCGCCAATAGCGAGTCGCGGATTTCTTCCACATCCATCCGGCGACGGTTGAAGTGCGACCAGAGTCGATTGTCGGGATCCTTTTCGCGGGCTCGTGCTGTTGTCTCGGTACTCATGCGATAGGCGCTCGAGAAGACGATCAAGCGATGCATCGCCTTGAACGACCATCCGCGATTGACGAACTCTGACGCGAGGTAGTCGAGCAGCTCGGGGTGGGTGGGCGAGGCGCCCAACCTGCCGAAGTTGTTGGGTGTTCGCACGAGGCCTTCGCCGAAGTGCCATTGCCAGATGCGGTTGGCGATGACGCGCACTGTGAGAGGATTGTCGGGGCTCGAAAGCCAGCGGGCCAATTCCATACGCCCGCTGATGCCCGTGATCTCAGGTTGCTTTCCATGCGTCAGCACGGCCGGAAAGGCCTTGGGCACGGCTTCTCCCGGCACGTGTACATTGCCGCCGACGAAAATGCGCTGCTGATATGGGTCTTCCTCGGTGACGGCGTTGGCCATGGGGGGCTTCGGCGGAAGAGTTTGCTTCAGTTCCCGAAGATCGGCTTCGAGCTGCGTGAGCCGTTCGAAAGCATCCCCGGAGAAGACCTTCTTTCTCTGTTCGCGGCTGATACCCAAGGGGCCCTTGCTGGTCGTCGTTTCTGTAAAGAAGCGGTTCTCGCCTCCGAAGAACCTGGGTCTCTCGGGAGGCTCCTCGCCGTTGGCAAGAGCCTCGTCAAACTCGATGCGCCATGCCGCCAAATCGGCATAGCGCTTTGAAGCGGTCTTTTTGAACTCCGCTCGATAGTGCTCCGCGACTGCCGGTAATTCTGTTGCGCCGGCTTCGAGCAACCGATTCAGATGCGGCCGGACCTCGTCGGTCGGCTTCAGGTACTCGATCCATTTGCGAAGCCGATCCACATCCAACTCGTGTTTGGACGCGACTCGTATCAGAGCCTCATCTCGATCAGGCTCCGCAGCCGTTTCCGCCGAAGCCGCTGTGGTGGGAACCGGCGCTGGGGGCGCGTCCTTGACTTCCCGAGCTGCTATCAGGAATTTCGGCACTCCCGGCAGCACTCTCATCACGTAGGCCGCCGACTGTTCTTCGATGATGTTCTTGATCTGCTGATCCCTCAGCTTGATCTTTTTCTGATGAGAGAAGTACTGGTCCGACTCGGCTTCCGGAACCAGAGGCATGAAGTATAGCTCCGAGACATGCGCCCTCCAGTCTTCCACCTGCCTGGTACTTCTGAAAATCGATGCCATCGAGTAGTAGTCGCGCTGCCGGATTGGGTCGAACTTATGATCGTGGCAACGCGCGCATTGCAGCGTCAGCCCCAGTACGGCCTTGCCGACGACCTCGATCTGCTCATCGATCATGTCGTAGAGCATCTTCTTCTTGTCCTGCTCGGCAATCAGTTTCGGTCCCAGCGCCAGGAAGCCCGTAGCGATGATGCCGCGCGCATTCACAGTGCCCGGTTCCTCGGCCGGGAACAGATCGCCGGCGATTTGCTCTTGCAGGAAGCGATCGAAGGGAATGCCGTCGTTGAAGGCGTCCACAACGTAGTCACGGTATTTCCAAGCGAAGGGGTACTTGTGGTCTTCGTCAACACCGGTCGAATCGGCGTAGCGCGCGACATCGAGCCAATGGCGGCCCCAGCGCTCGCCGTATCGCGAGGAATCGAGTAACCGCTCCACGACCGTCTCGTAGGCGTCGGCTGAATCGTCCGCCAGATAGTCTTTGATTTCGCGCTCGGTTGGCGGAAGCCCGGTCAGGTCATAGGTCACGCGCCGCAGCAGCGTCAGCTTGTCGGCCGCCGGGGCAGGCTCGAAACTCTCGCTTTCCAGCCTCGCCAGGATGAAGTTGTCGATCGGAGTGCTCACCCAGTCAGCGTTCCGAACCGCAGGAGGCTCCTGCCGCAGCACCGGCTGGAAGGACCACCACGACTTTTCTTCTTCCGTGAATGCGCCGCCCGCCGTGTCCGTTCGCCGTGCGGTCCTCACCCCGGGCCAGGGCGCTCCCATGCGCACCCACTCGGTCAAGTCCACGATCTCTGTGGCGGACAGCTTGCCCGTTGGGGGCATCTTGATCTTCGACTCATAGCGAACCGCTCGAATCAACGCACTCGCTCCGGCATCACCGGGAACGATCACCGGCCCACCGCTACCCTCGCGATCCAAGCCCTCTCGCCGCGTCAGATCCAGCCCGCCCAGCTTCTGCTTGTCGTCATGACACGATTGGCATTGGGCGGCGAACAGCGGTCGGATCTTCGTTTCGAAGAACTCTTCCGGCTCGCTCCCGGCAAGCAACCCTGCCGATGGCCCCAAGACAAGCCCGGTCAACAGAACCACCGTCCCCGGTGTCCCGAGTTTCCCCCCTCGCCGCATATGGACTAGATTACTGGAATTCATCCCCAAATTCGAGCCTGCATATCTCTCCCCGTCGAGAGCAACAGACCGATCGTCAGCGCCTGTTCCCTGATCACTTTACAATAGGCGCCATGCGAGACCCTTTTGTTGAACGTCTTCGGAACGAATCCGACCTGATCGGCGGCTGGTGCTCATTTTCCAGTTACGCCTCCGCCGAGGTGATGACCCACCTGGGTCTGGATTTTCTGATCCTTGACTTGCAGCATTCCGAGATTACCCAGTCGGACTTTCCGGCGTTGCTGGGCGCCTTCGCCGACTCGTCGGTAACGCCCGTTGTCCGCGCCGCGCAGAACGATTATCACAACATCAACTGGCTCTTCGATCAGGGCGTCGACGCGATTCTCGTGCCGATGGTGAACTCCGTTGCCGACGCCCGCCGGGCCGTTGACGCCGCCAAGTTTCCACCGAAGGGCAGGCGCAGCTTCGGCCCGTTTCGGGCTGCCCGCTATGGCTTTGCGGCGAAGGAGTACATGGCCGATGCCGATCGCAGGGCGACCCTGATCATCCAAGTCGAAAGCCATACCGGTGTCGAGCAGATCGACGAAATGCTCACCGTGCCTGGAGTGGATGCCGTGTTTATCGGTCCGAACGACCTTGCGTTCTCGATGTTGGAACCCGGTCAGTCGATCACCGGCCCGTCAAGCTCAGCCGCAGGTGGCGCGGATTCGTACACGACCTTCGCCCGCACACCGGAAGTGCTTGCCTCGTGTGACCGCATCCTGGAAGCTGCGAAAGTGCACGGCATGCCCTTCGGCATGACATCGGGGTCGATCGAGGAAGTGCGGGAATGGCATGCCAAGGGCGCAAAGTTCATGACGCTCGGCAGCGACTTTCTGTTCATGAGAGCGGGCGCCGAACAGATGCTGCGCTGACGCTCCTGCTGATGTGAAGCACCCCCCTGATCAAACGCCGCTGACACCGGTACGGGTGTTTCTCGCTTGATTGATCCGCCCCCGCACGAGTGCGGATCAATCACAGCAAAAAAGCCATGTCGTTCCTTTCTCCTACCTCCTCCGTACCGTCGCACCGACCCCGTTTCGACCTATCCGTCGCGAGAATTATGGGTTTTTCTCATCAGACGCGGTCATAGTCGCCCTGCCAATCCTTCACCATCTTCTTGATGGCGGTTCGGTCTTCGATATTCTCGGCGATAACCTTGCGAACCAGATCCGGCATCTCGGCGTCGGAAGCAAAACGCAGCCCGATCAGTTGTGGGATTGTCAACGTGGGAATCGCCGCTTGCAAGTCCGCCGGTAGAATCTTCTCCAATCGAATGCGCACCTCCAGACGGATGACGCGGTCTTGCAGCTTCGTGCAATAGCGGCGAGCCAATCCCAGACCGATGATCGCGCTGCCTCCGACCAGCACGGTCCCGGTCCCAATGAGGTAGATCCCCGTAGTGGACTTCACCATGAAGAGTCCCGTGACGGCGCAAATGATGCCAACCAGGGTCGAGAGGATCACCTTGATCAATCCCTTCGGGATCATTACGTGGTTATCGAAGTTCTGCGGTATAGGCGTTGCCATGTTCCCCCTTTCTCCTATCTTATCGGGCTGTGTTTAGCCTGCATTTCTCACCACGCGGCGAGGCGAAGTGCGTGAGAGGGCCGTCAGGACGAGGCGCGAGCCGCTTGGCGCGCGCAGGCGTACTTGACCAGTACGTTGAGCACGGCAAGCAAACGCAACGAAGTCCTGGCGGTCGTATGGCGTGCTTCGACCGTCGGGTGGTGAGAAATGCAGGTTAGGTGACGGTCAGCCTGTATTGTGCTGAGACGCGCCTCGATGCACTCGACGTAACCTTCTCTCTGCTCGCGCTCAGTCCGCTCGGCCGAAGAACATCAGGTGCTGCCAGGGAAGTTCATCGAACTCGTGAACGAGTTTGAGCCCGTTCGCACGGTACTCTTTGAGAATCTGCTTTTTGCTCATCTTGTGAAGCAGTTTGATGGGCACGGAGGGATCCTCCATGCGGTACTCGGCCAGGGCGATCCGCCCTGTGGGCTTGAGGCTTGCTCGCATGGCCGTCAGCATTCGCTCGGGGTAGGAGAACTCGTGATAGACGTCGACAAGGAGGACAACATCGACCGCTCCCGCCGGCAGCTTGGGATCAGCCGGAGCGCCGAGAATCGGCTCGATGTTCTCAATGCCCGCTTCGGATGCCCGCTCATCGAGCATCGCAAGCATCTCGGGCTGGATGTCGACGGCCAGAACTCGTCCGTTGGGGCCGACAAGTTCGGCGAGCTGCAACGTGTAGAAGCCGTTGCCGCAGCCGATGTCCGCGATCGTTTGTCCTTCTTTCACTTGCAGCGCCTTGATGAGCAGCTTGGTGTTCTCTTCGCGGTCTCGCTCCGGGCGGATGAGCCAGGGAGCGCCGTGGAAGCTCATGGTCTGAGCGATGCGGCGGCCCTTGTATTCGCTGCGTGGAGCAGGCCGACCTTCTTCGCCGCTGGCCTCGGCCGTCCGCCCCGGGACAAGTAGTGCTGAAGCGGCAGCGGCAAGCAGCGCGGTCAGGCAGATCGTGGGGATGCGGTGGGTCTTCATCATGTTCAAGGACGAGATGATAATGTTGACTGATTCTTTTCAGTTCTCCAGCTCGAAAACTCGATCCGCAGCCTTGGCCGCCTGTGCGACCGCTTCCACCTCGTGCACGCGGACGATGTGCGCCCCACCGTAGATCGCGATCGTCGACAGAGCCGCCGCAGCCAGGGTCCATTCCGCATCGCTGGCGCGCACTGATTCGGTCATGAACCGTTTACGGGAAGGACTCACCAGAATGGGCTGCTGAAGCTGCCCAAGTCGGTCCAATTGTGTCAGGACGCGAAAGTTCTCGAGACCCCTTTTGCCGAGTTCCAGGCCGGGATCGATGACGATGCGTCGCCTGTCGATGCCGGCCCGCCGAGCTCGCGCCAGGCTCGATACCATGTCACGACCGATCGTCGCCACTAGGTCCGGCAAGGCCGGCAACCGTTTCCAGGTGTCGGGAGTGCCGCGCAGATGGGTCAGAATCAGCCCCACGTTGGATTGGTTGATCACCCCCGCCAGCTTGGCGTCGAAAGCCAGGCCACTGACATCGTTGATGATCTGCACGCCGAGCTCAACGGCCCGCTCGGCCGTCGCGGCGTTGTAGGTATTGATGGAAACCGGCGTGTCAAGGTTGTGCCGCAGCTTCCTCAAGACCGGCACGAGCTTCCGGAGTTCCTCATCGGCGCTGAGAGGACGTGAGCCGATGTAGATCGGACCGGCATGCAACTCGATCAGGTCTGCGCCCTGGCGTTCGAGTTCGCGGGCTTTGTCAAGCACCAGTCCGGGGTCGATTCGCTTTCCTTCGCCCTCGTTCTCCAGGCTGACCACACCCATGATGAGGGTTCGCGAGCCCAACGTGAAGCTTCGGTCGCGAATCCGCCAATCGTAGCGCTGCCGTTGGACGATCACGTGGAGATTTCCATTTTCCGGGTCGTGTAGCGGTCCAGCTTGTCGCGGTCGACGCGGTAACCCATGCCCGGGCCTTCGGGTATGTGGATGCAGCCGTCCCCGCCGAGCGTGATCAACGGGTCAACAAGATCGTCTTCGTACCAGCGCTCGGAGGCCTCGACATCCGTGGGATAGTTGAAGCCCGGCAGCGTGGCCAAATGCAAGCCCTGAGCCGAAGCAACCCCCAATTCGGGCATCGTCCCGAGCCAGATGCCCAGTCCGGCTTGCCGCGCCCGGTCATGCATGCGGAGAGCGTTCGTCAGACCGCCGACGCGCTGGATCTTGATGTTGATGATCTTCGCCGATCCCAGTCCGATCATCGTCTCCAGCGCCTCCATGCTTTCCGCCGACTCGTCGGCGCAAAGCGGCGTCTTGACCTGATGCTGCAGTTCCGCCAGGGCCTCCAGGGCCGGTCCCGCCATGGGCTGCTCGAACATCATCAGATCGAAGCGGTCCAGTTCCCGGAACACATCGGCGTCGGCCAGGGTATAAGCCGTATTCGCGTCAACCATCAGCGGGATCGCCCCGAATCGCTCGCGAATTGCCCGGACCGGCTCAATATCCCATCCCGGCTGGATCTTGATCTTCGTTCTGCGATACCCCTGAGCGAGGTAGGTCTCGACTCGCGCCAACAGCTCGTCCAGCGTGTCGAAGAGACCGATCGCCACGCCGGACTCGACCGGTCTCACCTGTGAGCCCAGCATCCGCCACAACGGCTCTCCCGTCTCCGCAGCTGCGAGATCCCACGATGCGCCCTCCAAGGCGGCGCGTGCGAAAGCCTCGCCGGGAACGGCATCCAGCGCCGGTCCCACCTCCGCAGGATGGCCGAAGCTGGATGCCAGCCACAGGGGAATGAGCTTCTCCTCAAGCCGAGTCCAACTCGACGCCGCCGTCTCCGAGGAGTAAGCGCCTCCGGGCAACGGCCCTGCCTCGCCGAACCCCGAGAGTCCTCCTCTCCGGATCTCGACGATGACGCTGTCGGTGGCGGCGGCTACGCCGTTCGAGATGCGAAAGGGCTCCCGGAAAGGAATGGACACCCGTCTGAGAACGATTGTTGTCTGCATGTTCTAACCGTATTCGAATCCCGCGGCCGCGAAAACCTGTTGCACATTCCCGGAGGGGCATTCTGCACTTGTGCGCAACATCCGCCACAATTTGCGACGGGGCTCAAACCCGAGAGAACGGGCCAGCGCCGCGGCTTCTTCGTTGTTCGGGAGCAGGTCCCAGAACAGAGGAGTCCCTGCGTGTCGCTCCAGGACGTGCGCGATGAGACGGCGGGCGGCACGCGGATCGTCCGCGACGCAGGGGCCGATGAAATGCGCGTTCGAGCCAGGTCGGCCCATCACGTACCCTCCCGGCAAGCGCACTGCGTCGTGTGGAAAGACTTCGAGCAGCCTCTGCAACAAGCGGCTTCTGTCGGCGCCGAATGCCGCTCGATCCCGTTCCGCGATTGCCACGGTGTCAGCAAGCCGTTCCGTTCCGGTCTCCGGCTCTTCGGCATCTTGCACATCGGAGATGACCGCCCAGCGTTCAATCACGGCCTCGTCGACGAAGCCCAACTGTTCGTAAAGAGGTTTGCCCATGTCGGTGGCATCGAGCTTCACGCACCGCACGCCGCGTTCGTCGAGGTATCGCAGCGCGTGCTGCATCAATCGCCGTGCAATCCCTTGGCCGCGATACTCGGGCAGCACGAGCACCATGCCGATCCACGCAAGGTCCTGTCCATAAAGAACCGCCGTCGTCGAGCCCGCTATGACGCCGTCAGCCTCGTACACCCAGCAGCCTTGCGGCTCGATCGCCAACAGGTTTGCCCAGTCGCGGGTCGTCTGGTTCCAGACGGCCGCTTCCTTCAGGCGCATTCCCGCAGGAATATCTTTCGCAGTCATCAGACGGATCATGCCCGAATCAACTTCTTCTGGTACCAGTAGAACGCGCCAATCGCCGCGCCGCCGATGACGGCGGTCATGATCATCGCTCCATAGTCACGGTCGTAAAGCTGCGAACCCATCAGCGTGCTGAACAGCAGCGCCGGCATGCGCGCCAATCCGGAGATCACGACAAACTCGCCCACCTTCAGTTGAGTCAGCCCCGCGCCGTACGACATTGCGTCCTTGGGCATACCGGGTAGCAGGAACAGGACGAACAGAGCGGATTTCCCCTTGTTCGATCCGAACAGCTTGTCCATCCGCTCCAGCCGTCTTTGTCCCAACACCTTTTCCATCACCGGGCGTCCGACCAGCCGCGCGAACGAGTAGTTGCATGCCGACCCCAGCATGATCCCCACGACCGCGTATAGAAAGCCCTTCCAGGCTCCGAAAACATAGCCGGCCGCGATCTGCGTGATTTCGCCGGGTATGGCGAAGATGACAACCTGTACGAACTGAATGCCGATGCAGACCAGCGGTCCCCACGAACCCTCGCCGCGCATCGTCGTGACCAGTTGGTCGTAGTCGCTGAGGCGCCCGATCAGCCCCAGCTTCCAACTGGCGAAGACAAAACAAATGAGCAGCGCCGAGACAATGACGGCGAGAACGACGTTGTTACGCAAGACGGTTCCGTGTCGCGGCGACCCTGTATTTTAGCCTGTATTGCTCACCATGTGGCGAGGCGAAGTGCGAGAGAGGGCCGTCAGGACGAGGCGCGCGCCGCTTGGCGCGCGCAGGCGTACTTGAA